>MFRB01000134.1 GCA_001783255.1 Candidatus Magasanikbacteria bacterium RIFOXYD12_FULL_33_17 | reverse complement strand
CTGATGCTTGAAACTCAGCTTAGTAAGACTGATGATAGTAGCAAAGTCTATTTGCGTCCAGAAACTGCGCAAGGTATTTATGTCAATTTCAAAAATGTGCAGACTGCCACTCGCGCCAAAATTCCTTTTGGTATTGCTCAAGTTGGCAAGGCTTTTCGTAATGAAATCACTACCAAGCAATTTATTTTTCGTACCAAAGAATTTTCACAAATGGAAATGCAATATTTCGTCAAGCCAGAAACAGCTGAAAAATTGTACGAAGATTGGAAGACTTCTCGTCTAGCTTGGTGGCAATCACTTGGTATCAAAGCTGAAAGTCTTAGGTTTCACGAACATGAAAAATTGGCTCACTACGCCAAAGCCGCTTATGATGTGGAATACAATTTTCCTTGGGGTTGGAAAGAGATAGAAGGTTTGCACAATCGTGGTGACTTTGATCTTACTCAACACGAAAAATTCAGTGGCAAAAATCTCAAATATCGTGATCCTGAAACCAATGAAGAATATGTGCCATTTATTATTGAAGCGTCTTCTGGACTCGACAGAAACGTCTTTACTTTGTTAGTCGATGCTTATGAAGAATTGGATGCAAGAAGTGGGGACGAAGATGCTAAACACGAAAAAGAAGTAGTACTTCGTATTCACAAAAGTTTGGCACCAATCAAAATGGCAATACTCCCATTGTCCAAGAAAGAACCTTTGCAAAATATTTGTAATGAAATTCAAAATACTTTGTCAAAAACTTATATGACTCAGTATGATGAAACTGGTAGTATTGGTAAACGTTATAGAAGACAAGATGAAATTGGCACACCTTATTGTATTACTGTCGACTTCGATTCACTAGAAGATAAGAAAGTGACTGTGCGTGATAGAGACACAATGGCACAAGAAAGAATTGCAATTAGTGATTTGGAAAAATATTTTGCTGAGAGATTTTAAAAAAAGTTTTACATGAAAAATTTAATATTGTAGTTGATTAATTTATGCTAGAAAAAAGTTCATTTTATTCTTTGTCTGATTATAAAAAATATAATGATAAAGAAGAAATTATAACTTTATTGTATTCTTTTTTAGGAAAAGATTATTCTAGAAAAGATTTTATGTTTTGGGCACAAAATGTTATAGAATAATCTATGGACAACCATATACTAATAACAATTGTACCAAACGAAATAGATAGAAAATTTGTTATAGATAAATTACTAACATTAAAAAATTTAGGTTTAGATAATTAATATTTTATGGAACAACAAAGAAAAATTTCTTCAGAAGGTGAAAGTTTGGAAAGATTTAGAAAAAAATTAATTGATGAAATATTTTTTCAAATTAGAATATTGCAAGCTCAAGGAAATGTTGATACTGAAAATTATGATTTAGACTCTTTATTAAATAATGTTAAAAAAGCTCTTACTTTAGAAGAATTAAAAAGAATACAAACTCAACTTTTAAATATTACAGAAAACAGAAATTTGAGATAAAAAATTTAAAATTCAATCCCGATTTTATCGGAACTAAATTATAAAATTCAACACATATGCCCCCAATCGAACCAAATAATGTAGTAAATAGTGTAACCACTACTACAAAAACAGGTTATTTTAGTCGTATCGGAAGTTCTATCAAAGGAATTTTCTTTGGATTTCTTATTTTTATTGCTTCTTTTGTTGTACTTTATTGGAATGAAGGTAAAGTAGATAAATCAGATGTAGCGTCTACTGCTGTAGAAATTAGTGCGACAAGCTCAAATACTGATGCTAATTTGGAAAATAAATTGGTACATCTTAATGGTGATTTGGTTACTGATTCCAAAATATCTGATTCTACTTATTTACAAGAAAACAATTATTTAGTATTGAATCGTAAAGTAGAAGTCTATGCTTGGGTAGAAGAAAGTAGTTCAAAAACAAAAACCAATGTAGGTGGATCACAAACTACAGACACGACTTATACTTACAAAAAAGATTGGGTAGCGGAAGCTCCTGATTCTAGTAGTTTTCAAGAACAAAAAGGTCATGAAAATGTGGACAAAACTTTGGATAGTAATACTTGGTATGCTAGTATTGCCAAAGTTGGTGTTTATGAAGTAGAACCTGCAAAATTGACTATGCCCGGGTTTGTAGAAATTGCTTTGACAAAAGAAAACACTATTTTGCCAGTCGTCACAGTACCCACAACTACCAAAAAAGTTGTACCACAAAATGATTTGATGAAAGCTCTTAGTGCTAGTGACGAAGATTTGGCTGCAGAATTTCAAAAGGATATTGTTAGTACTGTTGCAGAAGTAGTAGAACCAGAAAAAGTAAAAAATGTAGTATTGAATGGTAATTATATTTATGTGGCTGAAAAAAATGTAAGCACACCGACAGTAGGTGATATGCGTATTAGTTATAGCGCTGTAACTTCGCCAGTAACAGTCACTTTGCTTGGTAGATTGAATGGCAACAAAATTACAGCTATGACTGATGCAAAGACAGGTGTCACACTTTATCGTGCTTTCAATGGAACATTTGAAGATGCTCTTGGTACTTTGCACAAAGAGTATAAAACAGCACTTTGGATTTTTCGTGTTATTGGTTTTCTGATGATGTGGATTGGTCTTGCTATGGTTTTGGCACCTCTTAGTGTGTTGCTAGATGTCTTGCCAATTTTCGGTACTATTAGTCGTAGTGTTGTTGGTTTGGTGACTTTTTTAGTAGCTCTTGTATTATCTATTGTGACTATTGTTGTTTCGATGGTATTACACAATCCATTAGTTTTGATTTTAGTTATTATCGCTGTTGGTATTTATGTATTTAAATTGGTGAAAAAAGCTAAACAAAACACGAATCTTAATACTAGTTTACACAAATCATAAAAAAGTGATTATTTTATTATTTAAATAAGTTTATATTTAAGAAAGATCCCTCGTCGTATTCTCGACTCAGGATGAATAAACACTTATGTACGAATATTTAGAACTAAAAAATAAAGCAAAAGTATATTTTATTCCATTG
>MFRB01000133.1:8961-28894 GCA_001783255.1 Candidatus Magasanikbacteria bacterium RIFOXYD12_FULL_33_17 | reverse complement strand
TTACCTTTTAAAGTTGTTTTTTATACGTGTCCACTAAACGGGGTACAGATCAATAAAGGTTGTTTTTTTATTTTGTATCATTGATTTTTTACTAATTTCTGCTATAATATCTGCGATTTATATAAAAAACTAATTATGCTAAATCAAGAATTGAAAAAGAAAATAGAAAATTATATTTATAATTACGAACATCCTGGTAGAGATGCTTTGTCCAAAAGATATCCAAAATTACAAAGGCCTATTATTTTTGTGCGTCATCTAGAACGTAATATCAAAAATTTTTTGGATTGGCGTTTGCGAATTAAAAAAAGTAGTAATTATTTTGAAAATATTATAGTTCATCATCAATCACTTTTGCGTCGTAAACTAGGGGGTAGTGATCCAAGACTGCAAGAACAAAAAATAATTAATATAAAAAGAGCTATCAAAAAGCTTGATGGAATAATTATTCCACAGGATAAAATATTTTCTTTGTGGAACATCGTTGGTAAGCCTCGGTATGTAGATGGTTATGTAGATGGTATGTTACTTTCGGGTGGGGAAGTGAAGGAAGGCTTGGGTGGTGGTATGTGTCAGTTGTCCAATTTTTTGTACTGGGTTTTTCTTCATGCTCCAACGGAAATAGTAGAGCGTCATCATCATTCTAAAGACGTTTTTCCAGATTCTGGACGTACTTTGCCATTTGGTAGTGGTGCTACTATTTTTTATAATTATTTAGATTTGAAAGTAAAGAATGTTTCTAAGTCTTCTTTACAATTAAAAATTTGGTTGACAGCTGATCATCTAAAAGGACAATTGCTGAGTAATGATAAGATAATAGAAAACTTTCATATTATAGAAAAAAACCACTTGTTTATCAAAAGAGGTGATAAATATTTTCGTTATAATGAAATATTAAGAGAAACACAAGTTGGTGATAAAATTGAAAAAATAGAAGAAATTAACTACAATTTTGCACCAGTCTTGTATGAAGTAAAAAGTGATTATTTAAAAGAAAATAATTTCGAAGTTTTGGACTGTACTAGTGTATAGAGATTGCTTTTAATCTCTATTTTGCTATAATTCATTTATTGAACTATATGATTACTTATTTCTTTTATTTTACTTTTACTTTTGTGGTTTCGGTAGTTGCTACTTTTTTGGTGGCAACTATAATGAGAAAATTGGAAATAGTGGACAAAGCTGGTAAAGAAAAACGTAAAATACATAAAAAATCAATTGCTCTTGGTGGAGGTTTGTCCATCTTTTTTAGTTTCTTTTTGTCAGTCCTTATTGCTTGGATTTTTGCTGATAATTTCACTTATGAAATTGTCGGGCGTAATCTTTTTGGATTGTTCTTGGGTAGTTTTGTTTTGGTTTTGGGTGGTTTGTTAGATGACAAATATGTTTTAAGACCAAAACTTCAGATATTATTTCCATTTTTGGCAACGATAATAATAATCTTTTCTGGTATTGGACCTCATGTTATTTCTAATCCTTTTGGAGGTTATTTACCTTTGGATTTTTGGAAAATAAGTTTTGGTAGTCTAGGTACCTTTGTTGTGGTTGCTGATTTGCTTGTTTTCTTTTGGCTTATGGGGATGATGTTTACTACCAAATTTCTGGATGGTCTTGATGGTTTGGTTTCAGGAGTAGTAAGTATTGGTGCTATTGTTTTATTTTTCTTTTCATTACAAAGACAATGGTATCAGCCAGATGTCGCTATGCTTGCTATAATTTTGGCTGGAGCTACTTTGGGATTTTTAGTTTGGAATTGGTTTCCTGCTAAGATTTTTTTAGGAGAAGGTGGCAGTCTTTTGACTGGTTTTTTACTTGGTACTTTGGCTATCATCTCTGGTGGTAAGATTGCTATTA
The DNA here is from genome assembly GCA_001783255.1 of Candidatus Magasanikbacteria bacterium RIFOXYD12_FULL_33_17. Taxonomy (GTDB): domain Bacteria; phylum Patescibacteriota; class Patescibacteriia; order Magasanikbacterales; family UBA922; genus UBA1557. Next base: position 27,040 of record MFRB01000133.1, on the reverse strand, counting down.
CTTTGCTAGTAATGGCTGTACCTATATTGGATGTTGCACGTGTTATTGTGATACGCATTAAAAATAAAAAACCTATTTATGTGGGAGACAATGAACATTTGCATTTTCGTTTGCTTGCTAGTGGACTAAGTCAAAAACAAGCTGTATTATTACTATATACTATTTCTCTTTTATTTGGATTGTCAGCAATATTTTTGCAAAGTAGTCAAAAGTTTTTTGCTTTGCTTTTACTTTTGGTAGTTATGTTACTTTTGGGATTTTGGTTTAGTAAAAAGGAAAGTGGAATAAAAAAAGTGGAATGAGGAATCCCGAAAAATTTTGCCTCTGGACAAGTGATTAATCAGAAAAGTGGATTAAGTATCTAAATATTGTTTGTAAAATTGTACCAGTGATCCACTATGTCATTGTGTTTGTAATTAGTTGACAATGAGACAATGGGGCAATGGGACAATTTGCTTTTATAATAATTTTTGTCATCTTACTTTAGAATTTCACTTTAAATCCAATTCATATGAAAAAAGGAAACAATTTCAAATTTTATTTTTTTATAATTTTTTTTGTAGCTGCTATTTTTTTATTTTTTTGGCAAAGATTTCATTGGCCAGAGGCGACAGTTTCTTTGAAAGAACAAAATTTGCAGGTGCTAGTTGCGGATAGTATTTATCGTCAACAAAAAGGTCTAGGGGATAGAGACAGTTTAGAACCTTATGATGGTATGATTTTCCCTTTTGCTATTTTGTCGAAGCATACTTTCGTGATGCGTGAGATGCGTTTTCCGATAGATATAGTTTGGTTTAAAAAAGGTGAAGTAGTAGATTATGCACCAAATGTTGCTATTGAACCTGGTAAAAAAGAAGGTGAATATATAGAGTATAAGCCGAGGATAGATGCTGATATGGTTTTGGAGCTTCCTGCTGGTTGGGCTCAAGCAAATGAGCTCAAAATAGGGGATAAAATGACACTTGTGGAGTAATTCCTTGACTTATTTAGTTTTTTCTAGTATAGTATTCACGTTTCCTAAAAACAATTTTATCTTAGCAAAGTCTTGTAGTAAGACCTTAACATTAAATTTTTAAATATAATAAGTATGTTTGCAGTCATTCAAACTGGCGGAAAGCAATATCTTGTAAAAGATGGTGACCTCCTAAAAGTTGAAAAATTAGAAGTAGAAGCTGGCAAAGAAGTGATTTTTGATCAAGTTTTGATGCTCGCTGACGAAGATGGTAAAAATGTTCAAATTGGTAAGCCATATCTTGAAGGTGTAAGTATTGTTGCCATGTGTGAAGAACAAGGAAAAGAAAGAACTGTTCGTGTTGTCAAATACAAACGCAAAATACGTTACAAAAAAGTTCATGGTCATAGACAACGTTATACTAAAGTGAAAGTTGCTGAAGTGAAATAATAGTTTATAGCCAATAGTTCAGAGAAAATTTTTGAAAAATAAAAATCCCGTGAGAAACGGGATTTTTTGTATTAATCAGATAAATCACCAGCATAAGCTGGTGATTGCATTTAAGGCTGAAGCCCTTGTTAAAATAAATAATAATTTTGTAGAAATCAAAAAATGATAAGTCAAATATCAATGATTTTGATTGAATAAAAAATATTTTTAGCAACAAAGCCTTTACTTTTTGTCACCAAAAAGTAACAAAAAGTGTTGAGGGAAAAGAACTCGCCTGTGTTGCCAATAGCGAATTAATCATTGACAAATAACGGGGCTCAAACAGCTTTCCCCTCAAACTCCCCAATGTCTATTCAAAATCGAGAAATTTGTTTGGCTGGCGTAGCCAACAAGAAGAAATCACTAGCGGCTTAGCTAGTGGTTTTCATTTAAAATAAATATTATTTGCTTGAGACTCTATTCTTCAAAGCACTACTCAGTGTAATCTCATCAGCATACTGTAAGTCACTGCCCATAGGTAATCCTCTAGCAAGGCGTGTGACCCTTATTTCTGGCTTGAGCTTCTTTATTTGTCTTTCCAGATACATCATAGTAGTTTCACCACTAATATCTGGATTTAAGGCCAAAATCACTTCATCCACGGCATTTTTTTGTAATCTAGCCATTAGTTCATTGATTTTCAAAAATTTTGCAATATTTTCATCATCAGGTTTTAGAGTTCCCCGTAAAATATGATAGACACCTAGAAATTCTTTGGTTTTTTCTATGGTTTCTTTATCTTGTGGCTGAGATACTACACAAATCACTTTATGGTTGCGTCTGGTATCTGAGCAAAAGTTACAAGGACTGGCATCTGCAAAATCCCAACAAACTTCACAACTTTTGATATTTTCTATCAATTCTTTGAGAGCAATTGTTAGTTCGGCTACATCTTTTTTGCCAGATTTGAGCAAATAAAAAACAAAGCGTTCAGCAGTGCGGTGACCAACACTAGGAAGACGAGAGAAGGCTTTGATTAAATTTTGAATGGGTTTTGAATACATAAAATAGTTCGGAGTTCAGTGTTCTTAGTTCTTAGGACATTGAAGTGTGTTTCATTTATGTAGGTAATTGCGGTAAGAATAAAGCATTTTCAGTATTTCTTCTAGTTGTTTTTCTAGTTCTTCAAATTTTTCATTTGATAGAAATTCTAATTCCTTACATATTGTCAATTGTGTGTCTAATTCAGTTCCAGAAGCATAAGCAATACTCACAAAATGAGCATTCTCTTTTTTATTTTTTCTGGCATAACCTTCAGCAATATTTGAGGGTATTGAAACAGAAGCTCTTCTCATTTGACTAATCAGACCAAACTTTTCTTCGTCGGGAAACAATTTTGTGGTTTTGTAAATTTCTGTTACCAATTTAATAGATTTTTGCCAAACTTGCAAATCTTTTTGGGTTTGCATAAAAATATTAGTAACTAAAAACTATGAACTAAGAACTCTGAACTAGGAACTAACTAAGTCCTGGAATATTTGGCAAACCACCCATTTCTTTCATCTTCATTGCCATGACACGTTGCATCTTTTTTAGTGCATCAGAATGAGCATCTTTGAAAGCTTTTTCTAATTTTTCTTTTTTACTAGGATCTAGTAAATCTGAACCAACATTAACATTGGTAATTTCTAAATTACCATTCATAGTTAGTTCTACGCCATTTGAAGAAGTTGTAATATTTTCTTCTGCAAGTTTACTTTGCATTTCTTTGGCTTGATCACGAAGATCTTTGAATTGTTTTAGTTTGTTGAACATACGGTTTTATATTTAATATTTTTTTAATTAATAAAGTTTATCTTATTTTTATATTTTAGCATTTTTAAAGTAAGCTTGAAAGGCCTAAAATGCCAGAAAGGCTCAAAAGGCTATTATTAATGGAAAGCCTTTCAGGCATTTTAAGCATTTCCAGCTTTTCAAGCCTTTTAATTACTCACCATTATCATAAGTAACATTGGTATCAAGATTTTTGAAAGAAGTGGTGGCACCATCAAAATATGTTCTGACCATACCAGTAGGTCCATTTCTATGTTTGGCAATATGGATTTCGGCAATATTTTGTTCATCTGGAGGAATATCTTCTGGACGATAATTTCTATCAACTGATTTACGATAAAGGAACATAACTATATCAGCATCTTGTTCAATACTACCAGATTCACGTAAATGTGACAACTTTGGGATAGCTGGTTTACTTTGTTCTACGGCACGTGATAATTGTGATAGGGCAATTACTGGTACATTTAGTTCACGAGCAAGACCTTTCAAATTTCTACTAATGACGGCAACTTCTTGTACACGATTATTGGCATTTTTATCATTGTGAGATTCCATAAGTTGCAAATAGTCAATAATAATCATACCAAGACCATGTTCAGCTTGTAGACGTCTGGATTTGGTACGAATTTGCATTACATTGTTACCCGGTGTGTCATCAATATAAATTGGTGCATCTGAAAGTACGCCCATAGCATGTCCAATACGTGGAAAATCATCACTATCTGGTTTGTCAGATAGATTACCAGTTCTCATCTTCCAAAGGTCAATTCCTGCTTCAGCACAAAGCATTCTATCTACTAATTGTTCTTTACTCATCTCTAATGAAAATAATCCAACTGGTACTTTGTATTTAGTAGCGGCATGTCTGGCAAAGTCTAAGGCTAGAGAAGTCTTACCAACAGCAGGACGAGCTGCCAAAATAATCAAATCAGATTTTTGGAAACCAGCCAACAAGTCGTCTAGTTTTTTTATACCACTTGGTATACCACGAAGTTTGCCTTTTTCTTTGTGTAAATCATCAATACGTTCAAAAGCAGTACTCAATACACCACGGATAGAAACAAAGGTTTGCTTCATGTGTTTTTGGGTAATACCGTAGAGATGTTGTTGAGCTTGGTCAAGTAAATTATCTACATCATCAGAATCTTCTTGATAACCCAGTTTGGAAATTTCGTGAGCTGAGTTTAGAAGTTGTCTTAGAGTAGATTTTTTCTTGAGGATTTCAGCATATTGGACAATGTGAGATGCTGTTGGTACTGAGTTGGATAATTCTATTAAATAACTTTTTCCACCGCAACCTTCTAATAGTTTTTTTTCTTCCAAACGATTGGCAACTGTCAAAACGTCAATTGGTTCATTCTTTTGATAAAGTTCAACCATGATATCAAAAATGTAAGAGTGGGAGCGTTTGTAAAAATCTGAGTCAGTAATAATATCTGAAATTTTTAGCATGGCGTCTTTGTCAATCAAAATAGAACCCAAAAGTGATTTTTCGGCTTCTAGATTTTGTGGTGGTATTCTTTCTATTTGAGTGATGTCGGGCATATTTTTACCAAAGGCCTGAAAGGCTGGAAAGGCTTAAAAAGCCTAAAAGGCTAATTAATCATCTCAATATTAATTTTTATAATTAAACAAAAGACAAAGCATTAATTTAAGTTTGATATTTTAGATTTAAATGTGAAGGTTCTTTTTGCTTTGTTATATTACATTAGATCAACTTTATGTTCAAGGTAAAATTTCTGTGGGTGTTACTATTGTGTGGAGTACTTTGTTGAAAACTTTGATTTTTCGCTCAGTTGTGGTAATATCCATTTTATATGATATACTTTAAGAGCCTTTCAAGTTTTTTAAGCTTTTCAGGCCTTTTAAGCATTTTATCATGAAAATTTGCATTATACACAATTTATATGAACCTTACGCTAGAGGTGGGGCGGAGCAGGTAGTAAAAGCTACTATTGATTTTTTGTTATCTCTTGGTCATGAAGTTGTTTTGATTACAGCTACACCAGAAAAGGAAAAAATCGTAGAAAAAAGTGGTTTGAAAATTTTTTATTTAAAGCAAAATAATATTTTCTCATATTTTGAATTGTCTAATCATAATTTTTTGACTAAATTTGTTTGGCATATTTTAAATATATTTAATTTTGCTATAGCCAAAAAAGTTTTTGAAATTTTGCAAGAAGAGAAAATAGAACTTGTACATACGCACAATCTTATGGGTTTGAGTTTTCTTATACCTAAAAAAATTAGAAAATTAAAAATAAAACATATTCATACTGTGCATGATGTACAGTTGGTAGAGCCGAGTGGTATAATTATAAAAGATAAAGAGAATTCTTGGCGTTATAAATGTTTACTGATGCAATTAAACATTTGGTTAATGAAAAAAATGATAGGTTCACCTGATTTAGTTATTTCACCTTCTCAATTTTTATTAGATTTTTATAAAGGTAAAGGTTACTTTGGAAAATCAGAATTGAAGTCATTAGCTAATCCTTTGACTTTGAATATTCAAAATAATTTTGTCAAAGAAAAACATAATGGTTTTAATTTTTTATATTTAGGACAAATAGAAAAACATAAAGGTATTTTCGAACTATTAGCAGCTTTTTCTAAAATTAAAAATGCGACTTTGTATGTAGTTGGGGATGGTGTTAGTTTACCTGAATTAAAAAATAGATTTGTTGATTTAGAAAATGTCATATTTTATGGTTCTAAAAGTAGAGAAGAATTGGTAGATATTTTTGCTAAAATGGATGTGATGATTTTTCCTTCTCTTTGTTATGAAAATTATCCGGCAGTTATTTTTGAAAGTTTATTTTTTGAGGTACCTGTTTTGTCTGTAAATCATTCCTCGTTGCCTGAGTTTATCAAAGAAGGAAAAAATGGTTGGTTTTTTGATATTGGCAAAGAAGATGATTTATTAGAAAAAATAAAATATTGTATAGAAAATAAAGAAGAAGTAAATATTATAAGTAAAAAGATTGGCGATAATAAAAAATCTTTTAAAGAAAATAATCTTAGTTTATTGTTTGATGAATATAAAAAAATTATTAGTTAAATATTTGTTTGATATGTCTATAATAAAAAAATTCAAAGACAAAAATCCTGATTTATTTGAATATTTACCAGCTACAGATGTCCATCCTCATGATCATTTTTTGGAGAATACAATTTTGCGTTTTTTGCCAAAATCAGTTACACCAAATAGGATTAGTATTTTTAGAATTATAGCGACTCCTTTTGTTTTTTTGTTGATTTTATTTGGATATTATAATATTGGTGTTATTGCTTTTGTTTTGGTAGCTTTTACTGATGCTATGGATGGTTCTTTGGCTCGTACCAAAAATAAAATAACCAAATTTGGAATGCTCGTAGATCCTTTGGCGGACAAGTTGCTCATTGGTTCAATGGTTTTGTTGTTGGTTTTCAAGTATTTGGATTTTTGGTTGGGTATTGTTGTATTAGGTATGGAAATTATTTTTATTTGTATGGCTTACATTTATCGTGTGAAATTCAAGACTGTCAGAATGGCTAATTTGTGGGGTAAAATAAAAATGTTTTTACAAGTTTTGGCTATTTGTACTGTGTTGATTGCTCTTGTTTTTGAAAACCCTTTTTTCTTAAATATTGCCAATCTTATTTTAGGTTTGTCTGTTGGTTTTGCTTTAGTTAGTTTGTTTAGACATGGAATATAAATTTATGGATTTTATAAAAAAAAATAAATATAAGATTGTTTTGTTAGTATTAGCTATTTTATTTTTTTGTTTATATAATTATTTAAATTTTTCTCATCAAAATATTTTCAATTCTCCTGATGAAACTGCTAATTTTGTTTTATCTAAAAGTTTTGTAGAAACAAATAAAATTTCATATACTTTACAAAATAATTTTGATAAGTTGAACGAGTTTATTCATCCTCGTAGTACTTTCGTTTTTGGCAATAATATTTTGCCAGTGAGTTTTATTACTTTTATTATTGTTTCTGGCTTTGTTGGTAAAATATTTGGTACAGGAATTATCGTTTATCTTAATTCTATTTTTCTTATTTTGGCAGTTCTGGCTTTTTTTGGAATTAACAAAAAAATATTTGATGAAAAAGTATCTTTTTTAAGTTCTGTTTTGTTTTTTATGTTGCCGGCAGTTTGGTATTACCTAGAAAGGTCAATGTTTCATAATATAACTTTTGTTTCTTTGGTAATTATTGGTTTATGGTTTATCTTGTGTCAACCTTTCAGAAAACAAATTTGGTTGAGTGATTTGTTGGGGATGAGTATTTTTATGTTGGGTGTGTTTATGAGACCAAATGAAATGACTTGGATTGGACTTGTTTTCCTTTTTACGATTATTTATTTCAAAAAACAAATAAAAATTTCTCGATTGATAATGTGGTCTAGTGTAGCAGTATTTTTTGTGTTGATGTATGTTTTTGCTAATTTTTATTTTTATGGGAGTGTCAGTACTGGTTATGTTGCTTCCAATTCTTTGCAAGTCCACAAATGGTATAGCCTTTTATTTCCATTTGGTTTCGATTTTTTGATGACTATCAAATCTGTTTGGAATTATTTTTTCAAAATGAATATTTTGTTTGGTGTTTCAGCTTTTTTGAGTGGAATATTTTTTGTCTATTTATTCCTAAAAAATAAATTGAACAAAGTTCAAAAAGTTTATTTTGTGTCTTTATTAGTTAGCAGTCTTTTTTTATTTTTTTATTATGGTAGTAATCATGATAATTTATATAATTTGAAAACCGTGGCTGTAGCGTATGTGCGTTATTGGCTACCTATTTTTATTGGATTTTTGCCAATTATTGTTTTTTTTATTATTGAAGTTTTGAAAAAAATAAAAAATAATGTAGGAAAAAATTTATTATATTTTGTATATATAGTTGTTTTCTTTTTTTTGAGTTTCAATATTGTATATAAGGGGATTGATGGAGTTTTGGCTGTAGATAATCAGTTGAAATATATGACAGAAATAAAAAATTGGGTGGTAGACAATACTTCTCAAGATGCTATAATTGTCACAGATCATGAGGATAAATATTTTTGGCCACAAAGACAGATTGTCGTGGATTTTTACAACGATAGTATAGGACAAACTATACCTGCTTTACTTGAAAAAAATGCTGAAATGTATTATTTTGTACCTAAGCAGACAGAAGAAGATTACACTAAGATGTTGGTTTATCTGGCTAAGTTTGCTTTTGACGTAGATGTTTTTCAAAGATTTAATTCACATACTTTGTATAAGTTAAATTTACCATAATATGTCTGACTGTATTTTTTGTAAAATAATAGTAGGAGAAATACCTAATTATACTATTTATGAAGATGATTTTGCTTTGGCATTTTTAGACATCACACCTCGTACCAAAGGTCATACTTTGGTGATTCCAAAAGTGCATGCGGAAAATTTGTTGGAATTAGATGAAAAATATGCAGAAAAACTACTGGTTACTGTGAAAAAAACACAAGAAAAATTGAATGATGTTTTAAAGCCAGATGGTTACAATGTTGGCTGGAATCATGGTAAAGCTGGTGGGCAACTTGTTCCACACTTGCATATTCATATTATGCCACGCTATAATAATGACGGTGGCGCCAATATGCATGCGATTGTAAATAATCCAGGGGATGAGAGTGTGGAGGAAGTTTATAAATTATTTAAAAAATAGTTTTTATAAATTATAGTTAAAATTTGTAGATTAAAGATATACTAATATAAGATAGAGATAAAATTGAGATAATTAAATACTAGCCTTTTAAGCCTTTTAAGTATGCCCAAACATTTAGAAAAAAAATCAGAAGAAATTTTGCATCAGAATCCTTGGTCTACATATAAACATGATAGGTATATAAAACCAAACGGTGAAGAAGGTGATTATTTTTACATGGAGATTCTGGGAGGTTCGGCAATGGTTGTAGCTATTATGCCGAATGGAAGTATAGTTTTGACATTACAACATAGATATTTGGTTGACAAACAAAGTATAGAATTTCCTGCTGGGCGTAGAAAAATAGGTCAAACATCTTTGGAGGTGGCCAAATTAGAACTTTTAGAAGAGGCGGGTTGTATTGCTGACGAGATTATAAAGATAGGTGTTTTTGAAAGTTCACCGTCTAGTATAAAAGATGAAATACATGTATATTTGGCTTATGTTTCTGAACAAAGGGAACAGATATTAGACGATACAGAAGAAATAGAGCTATTATACCGTAGACCAGATGAGGTAGATGAAATGATAAAAAATAACGAAATTTTTAATGGGCCTACCATGGCAGCTTGGGCGTTGGTTAGACATCATTTAATGTAATAATTAATCATAATTTTATGAAACTACTAGTCACTGGAGGAGCTGGATTTATTGGATCCAATTTTATACATCATATGCTGGAAAAATATCCAGATTATGAAATAGTCAATTTTGATAAATTGACTTATGCTGGCAATTTGGAAAATCACAAACATATAGAAAATAATCCTCACTATACTTTTGTTCAAGGGGATATTACAGATTTGGAAAAATTAAATGAAGTGATTGAAAAATATAATATTGATTATGTAATAAACTTTGCAGCAGAAACGCATGTGGACCGTTCTATTCATGGTGGTTGCAAAGATTTTGTACTTACTAATACTCTTGGTGTACAAATGATTTTGGATGCTGTCAAGAAAAATAATATTAAGAAATTTGTAAATGTTTCTACTGATGAAGTATATGGTTCTCTTGAACTTGAAGATCCTTCTCAATTTACAGAAGAAACTCCAATTTCACCAAATATGCCTTATGCTGCGGCCAAAGCTGGGGGTGATATGATGTGTAATGCTTATTTTGTTACTCACGGTGTGCCTGTTGTAGTTACCCACTGTTCTAATAATTATGGACCTTATCAATTTCCTGAAAAGCTTATTCCATTTTTTGTATTCAAACTTTTGGCTGGAGAAAATGTACCTGTCTATGGTGATGGTCTAAATGTTCGTGATTGGATTCATGTACGTGATCATGCTTCTGCTCTTGATTTACTTTTACATGAAGGTGTTGCTGGTGAAATATATAATATTGGTTCTGACAATGAAAGAAACAATATGGAATTGACAAAAATGATGCTTGAAATTTTGGGCTTTGGTGAAGAAAAAATCGAGTATGTGACAGACAGACCAGGGCATGATAGAAAATATTCTATTGATGCTAGTAAAATAAAAAAACTTGGTTGGAAACCTGTTTATACTGCTGATAAATTTAGACAAGGTCTAGAAGAAACTATCAATTGGTATAAAGAAAATACTGCTTGGGTAGAAGGTCTTAGAAATAAGAAAAAAGATGAGATGAACAAATTTCAAGATAGTTTGGAACACTCAAAAGATAAAATGAAATCAAATACTTAAATTTTATTTATTAAAAATATGGAACATTTTCGTGAAGCAGAAATAAAAAAAATAGTTGTACCTGGTAAATTTACCATGAGTCCTATTGAACTAAAAGATTATATTGATTTTGATGTAAAAAGAGTTTACTACATTAGTAAACCAGAAGGTCCAACAGGTGCACACTGTCATATGGAAGAAAAAGAATTTTTTATTCTTGTGGCTGGCACTTGTACAGCTGTGGTGGATAGGGGAAATGGTATTGAAGAAATAAAAATGGAAGCACCTACTTCTGCTTTGTATATCTCCAATTATGTTTGGCATCATTTCAAAGATTTTTCTGCTGATGCTGTGCTTCTCGCTTTATCTTCTACTAATTATAATCCTGAAAGAAAAGATTATATTGAAGATTATGAGCAGTATTTGAAAATTAGAGATGAAAAATTAGCTTCTTAAATTATGAAGATTCTGATAACTGGTAGCAAAGGGATGCTAGGAAATTATTTACAAAAAGTTTTGGCTTCCAACCACGAAGTTATTGCTTTTGATAAAGACGATTTGGATATTAAGGACAAAACAAAAAGCCTTGAGGTTATAAAAAAAATACAACCAGAGGTAATTATCAATGCGGCCGCTTATAATGCTGTGGACAAAATAGAAGAATCAGAAAGTGATTTCGAATTAGCACAAAAGGTGAATGCAGATGCTCCAGGAATTTTGGCTGAGATTGCCGAAGAACTAAATATTGTTTTAGTCCAATATTCTACCGACTATATTTTTGCTGGAAACAAAAAAGAAGGTTATGATGAAAGTGATGAAGCAAAGCCTATTAGTAAATATGGTGAAACAAAATTAGCAGGTGAAGAAAATGTTAGAAAAAATTGTGATCAATATTATATAATTCGTACTTCACGTATTTTTGGTTTACCTGGTAGTGGAGAAGGTAGCAAAAAAAGTTTTGTAGATACAATGCTTTGGTTGGTAAATGAAGGTGGTAAAGAAAAACTGGATGTGGTGGATGAAGAAGTAAGTGCACCTACCTTTGCTTTTGATTTGGCAAATTCGACTAAAGAAATTTTGGAAAGTAAACAAGATTTTGGTACGTATCATATTATCAATGAAGGCTCTTGTACTTGGTATGAATTTGCTAGCGAAATATTTAAAATAAGTAATAAACAAGTAGTTTTAAATAAAGTTACTACTGATGCTTTTCCTCGTCCAGCCAAACGTCCAGCTTTTTCGGTTTTGAATAATAATAAATTTAAGAAATTGCGTAGTTGGCAGGAGGCTTTGGGGGAATATTTAATATAAAAGTATGGGAGATATAGAAAGAAGTGTACTTGATACACAAGATTTAAAATTAAAATCTGATTTTGAAATAAAAAGGGAAGCTAACCGTATTTTTAGTTTGGACAATATTTACAAAAATTTAGATTATTTTTTCACATCTTCTGATGAAGAAGACAAAAAAAATGTTAAATTTATTTTAGGTAAATTGTGTGAGAAAGTTTTATTTTTATATGATACTCAGTTTGGACCTATCTTTGAAAAGTTAGCTGGACAAAAAAGTAATATTTTTGATTCTAAAAATAAAAACGATATTGAATCTTTAGAAAAAATAAATAAAGATTATGAAAGTTGGTCTAGTGATGGAATAAAAAAACTTTTAGTAGAATTGAATTCATTGCGTGCTCAAATAAAAGAAATGGTGGATAGAAATTTTTCAGAAGATTCTTCTTTGATAGTTGATTATCTTTCTTCTAGAGTTAAAAAAAAAGATAGAGAATCAGAAAAAATTGTGGATGGTGTGTTTGTTTTTGAAATGTTGAGGGGTAAAACAAGAGAAGAGACCTTGGCTTTTTTGCAGGAAAAATTGAGAGAAATGGAATCTTTGATTGGTTTTGGTGAGAAGAATTTTATTGCACAAAGAGATGTTGATTTTTTTAAAAAAACTGTAGAAGATAGAATTATGCAAATAAAAGGAGCTTTGAATTTGTTGGAAGTTTTAGATTAGTTTTGAAATTATAATTTAAAAATATGGTAGATGAATCAAGATTAGTACATGTAGATTTAGGAGTTGTTGTTGAAAAAAAATTACCAAAACAAGACAAACCAAAACAACTCTTTGGTCTAGTTTCTGATTCAGCATTTTCTGAACATGTTGGTGCTTTTCAAGAGGCTTTGGATTTTAGTAATCTTGATAAATTAGTAGAATTGTTGAATGATTTACAAAAATTAGAATTGATGGTTTTGAAAAAAGGAGAAGATGGAAATTATTTGTTTGATATTGATATATCAGTTAGGAGAATAGCTAAAGAATTGGGTATTTTAGAATTAGGAAAAGCACAAATGGCAGATGTAGATAAGTTATTGAGAGAAGGAAATGTGGATCCAATGGTTTTGGCTCAATGGGGAAATATACAATATCATTTGAATAATGGCAAAACAGGTTTTAATATTGGACAAATGTTGTCTGAAAGTGAAAGTATACCTTTGGTGGTACGTGCCAATGCAATGAATTTAGTTGGTTCACTATCTGCACGTGGTGGGGATTTAGATACTGCTAGAATCTGGAATAGAAAGGCTATTAGTTTATTGTCTGATGAAGATGAAAAAGAAGATTCAAATATTGAGTGGCAAAAATTAAAAGATAAACATGGTCTTATAATTCATAAAGCACGACAAAAAGTACAACCAGATATGGTAGGAGCTTTAGCAGGTATTGTCAAAAAACGTGAAGAATTAGGAGATGTAATGTTAGTACCGCGTACTTATTTGGATATGGGCGATATTGCTTATAGACTTGGCGATATGGAATCAGCTTTATTATATTTAACACAAGCTCGTGATGGTCTGGAAGAATTGGGTTATGATAGTGCTGCTTTTCAAGCAAATGATAAATTGGCTCAAGTTAGACAAGCTTTGGGGGAAGATAGACGTGCCAAAAAAGTCTGGGTTCGTGGTATTGGTATAGGTGAAAAATTAAAAAAAATATTAGCTGATGAACTTGCAGAAATGAAAGAACAAAGAGATAATGCTCTAAAATTTCCAGCTGTGTGTTTGGTTGGTTTGGGTGATGATAAATTTCTTGTAGAACAAGTAAAAGTTGGTGGTGAAACAAGATTCATGTGTATTACTGTTGATCAAGAGCGTAATAGTAATGCTGAAAGGAGAATTAGAGAAAAAATTTCTCTTATTGTTCAACATGTTTTGTATGATGGGCGTTTAGACTTAAGTTCTAGAAATACAAAAATGAATTTTCGTCAAAAAGGTGAGCTTGAAGATGGTCGTAATTTTGCTATGTTTAGTCCAGATTTGAGTGCTGTACCTGGTATGGCAAAAGCTCTACAAGAAGCACTTGTGGAGTCTAGGCTTGACAAAAAGCCAAAAGACGGGTATATTGTGATGTCTTGGTCTCAAATACTAGACAGTAGAGCACAATTTGAAGGACATTCCCAAAATCTTATAGATAGAGAACAAGAATGGCGGGATAAATAATGTTTTAATACATTTTGAGATCAAGAGAGTTTAGGCTCTCTTTTTTTGCGTATTTGTTTTGTAAATATATTACAAAGTAGATACGCTCATATCACTTGCAAAAGTGGTGTGTTCGACGGCTCTACTCGTCGTGTCGGCCTTGTGCTAGACGAAACAGCGAAGAGTATTGCTAAGTGTCAAAAACCTACAATTAGGTAGGGAAATGACAAACAAGTTCGGGCTTACTTCCATCCCGCCCGAGAAAAAAAGGGGATGGAGCGTCGTCGTCGATGGGGAAGAATTTCCCGATGTCGGCAAGATCGAGCTGTCGTCGAAGTTTGGGCGTTTTACCTACGGGCTCCGGCCTGAAGGTTATGACGCCTGGACGTTCTCCGAGGCGGGTGGAGGAGGTTCGATCCTCCTGCCGTTCATCCGCTTTGGAAGTCAGCTCTTCGTCGGACTCATCTCCGAGATGCGTCTCAACATGGGCTCCAAGCCCGTGTGGGATTGCATCGGAGGATTCGTGGATCCTGGTGAGAACCATCGGGAGACCATGGAGCGTGAGACTTCCGAAGAGGCTGGACTCGAAGCTCGTCAAGCTTTCGAGGTCGATGGTGCGCCGTTGAATGCGAATCGTGCCTTTTTCGTCGCTGATTCAGCGGCGGGTGAGGGCGTCCATATCTTCGCGATGGAACTTGACTTGAGGTCAAGTGACATTGTGATGAACAAGGACAGTTCCTTCGAATTCCAGGGCACCCTCCCTGGTCTCAAGAAGGAAGCAACGATTCGTTTCTTCGAATGGCGTGAGGCTGTATGGTTGACCCCGTGCGCGCTCACCGCGGCAGCGATCTCGCGTCTCCTTGCCCATGTGCTATAAGAGCACGTCGGTGAGGGACGAACAGTGACAACAGGGGGGCGAGGCAGAAAGTTCTTCATTGAACCTACTGCCGAGCCCCCGCCCCAAAAATTGTTTTAAAAATGTTATCTTAGCAACTTTAGAAAGTTGTTTTTTTGTGCTTGATTTTTAGTTTAAAATAGGCTAGAATTGATAATATAAGAAAGACTTTATATAATTGTCTATGTATTTTAATTACGAGATTTTATCTTAAGAAACCTGCCTGCCGGCAGGCAGGGATCCTTCCCTGTCGTATTCGTCGGCTCAGGATGAATTGTCCTATGAACCTATCCATCATCACCGTAACCTGGAACAATGAAAAGCAATTAGAAAGGCAACTGAAGTCTGTAGTTTCTGGTTGCAAAAATCTTGAATTTGAGCAAATTGTGGTAGACAATGCCTCAGCTGATAAAACTGTCGAAATTGTTAAGACTATGTCAAATGTCAAAGTAATTGTAAATACAGAAAATAAAGGTTTTTCTCATGCTAATAATCAAGGTGTAGAAATTAGTAGTGGTGAATACTTATTGTTTTTGAATCCTGATATGAAAGTAGAAGAAGGAAGCTTGGATGTAATTGTTGACTGGCTGGAAAAAAGAAAAGATGTGGGAATTGTTAGTCCAAGATTGGTTGATGAAAATGGCAAATTAAATGAAGACGCGAAGCCACGCAGATTGCCAAGAGTATGGGAACAAGTTGCGCTTATTTTGAAATTACCACATATTTTTCCAAAAATGATGGACAAATATTTGATGAAAGATTTTGATGGTGATAAAGAACAAGAAGTTGACTCAGTGCGTGGTTCTTTTATGCTGATGCGACGTGAAGTGGTGGAGAAACTAGGATTTGCCTTTGACCCGAGATATTATATTTGGTATGAAGATGTAGATATTTGCCGTGAGGTAACAAAAATGGGACTAAAAGTAATGTACAGCCCGGTGATTACGGCTGTAGACTATGTTGGTCAAAGTTTCAAGGCGCAAGAGAGTATGTGGAAGCAAAAGAATTTTACCAGAAGTATGCTGACTTATTTTCAGAAATGGGAAGCGTGGTATAAGTGGATGTGGATTTGGTTGGCGAGACCAATTGGTATTCTATTAGTATATTTGAAAAATAAAAATTGTTTATTTATTATTGATTTTTTTGTAATTCTAATTACAATAGTATTTGTTTTTCGTTATAATAACTTATTTTTTTGGACAATTGATGGTTTAGCTGTGTTAGGTTCTATTATATTTTTTTTAGTTAGTATTCATACATTTAGTAAAAAACGTAAAATACTTAGTGTTGTATTAATTTTTGCTTCGTTAATATCTTTATTGGTCAGTCTATGGTCTGGTTACCAATCTAGGGACACAAAATTTCAAATTATTGATCTTAAAATATCAAAAGAAAATGAATATTATGTTTATAAATATAAGTTAAAATCAGATGGTGTAAGGACAATACCAAAGTTTGAAATAGCCTTTTGTCCTGATTTGCCAATAGATTATGTAGGAATTAATAATGAACAAGATATTCGTTATTCGGAAGAACTTATTTGTTCAAATGGCAACTATGGTGGAAAAAGATTTGTTAATTTTGAACCTAGAGATGTAGAAATAATTGTTAGAACTAAAAATATAATTGATGGTTATTATATTAGTCCAATGAAATAAATTTATATATTATTATGAAAGAAAAATTATCAGTACACTTAGTCACTTGGAACGGAAGTAAATACATTCCTTATCTTTTTGATTCTCTAAAAAAACAAACTTTTTCTGATTGGAAGTTGGTAATATTGGATAATGGTTCAGAAGATGACACGGTAGCTATGATAAAAAAAGAGCTAACAGACAATAGATTACAGACTACTGATTCTTTTGTTGATGTTGAATTTATTGAGAAAAAACAAAATCTTGGCTTTGCTGGAGGACACAATTTTTTATTTCAAAAAATGACAAATAGTGAACAAGGAACAGAGTATTTTTTATTGCTCAATCAAGACATGTATTTACAGCCAGATGTTTTTGAGAAACTTGTAAAATTTCTTAATGAAAATAAAGACGTTGCTTCTGTTACTCCAAGACTTATGAAATGGAATTTTAGTCAAATAGATATTGATTTTTCTGAAAGCTTAACAAATTATGTAGATTCATTGGGTTTGAAAATAATGAAAAATAGACGTGTGGTTGAAAAATATGTAGGCAAAGATTGGGATGAAAAAAAAGCCAAAATGGAATTGTCTTTTCGTACTCAAGATGAAGCTTTGGAGGTTTTTGGTGTGTCTGGTGCTTTGCCAATGTACCGAAGAAAGGCTATTGAAAAAGTTCAATTTTCAGATGGTAACTTCTTTGATAATTTGTACGAATCTTATAAAGAAGATGTGGATTTGTCTTGGCGTTTGCGTTTGTCTGGTTTCAAATCTTTTGTTTTGTTAGATGCTGTTACTTATCATGATAGATCAGCTGGAGGTCAAGAAAGACTAGGGGACAAGACTTCTGCTGAAAATAAGAAAAATCAATCAGCTTTGGTCAAGTATCATAGTTACAAAAATCATCTAATGACACTTTACAAAAATGAATATGGAAAGAATTTTAGTCTTGATTTTTTGTTTATAATATGGTATGAATTAAAGAAGTTTGTTTACTTTTTATTGTTTGATAGGAAGGTCTTAAAAGGCTTGTCTGTCATTTGGGAAAATAGAAAATTATTGAAACAAAGTAGAGAAGAAGTAAAACAAATGAGGAATGTAAGTTATAAAGAATTAAGAATATGGTGGAAATAATATGAAACCAAAGATTTTATTGTTATTTGCTGGTGGTACTATTGGTATGGTGCCAAATCCAAAAACTGGTGCTTTGCAACCTGCTCAGTCAGCACTTGAAGTATTGAATAATATACCAGAACTAAATGAAATCGCTGATATTGATTTTGAATTGGTGGCAAATGTGGATAGTTCAAATATGGTACCAGATCATTGGATCAAGCTCTCAAAGCGTATCGTAGAAAAGTATCATGATTATGATGGTTTTGTGGTAGCTCAAGGGACTGATACTATGGCTTATTCAGCCAGTGCTTTGTCTTATGCTTTGGGAAACTTAGGGAAACCAGTTGTTTTCACAGGTTCACTTATACCA
>MFRB01000133.1:0-8928 GCA_001783255.1 Candidatus Magasanikbacteria bacterium RIFOXYD12_FULL_33_17 | reverse complement strand
TTGCTTTATGCGTGTATGACAGCAGGATTAAATATTGCTGAAGTTTGTATCGTATTGTCAAATCAGATATTGCGAGGTAATAGATCCAAAAAACATCATGAATCTTTTGTTGCAGCTTTTCATTCACCAAATTTTCCTGAATTGGGAGAGCTTGGCAGACCTATTGTTCTCAATGACTGGTGTCGTAAGAGACATAGTGGTGAATTGAATGCTAAAATAAATTTTGACAAACGTATTGTGGTGCTAAAATTATTTCCTGGTTTTAATCCTGAAATTTTGGAACATTTGCTTTCTCTAGATATTCGCGCTATTGTGATTGAAGGATTTGGTCCTGGTAATGTGCCTTTTTTGGAAACATCAATTATCCCTGGAATTATCAAAGCACGTGAAAAAAATATTGTAGTACTCATAGCCAATCAGATGGAAAGAGGAAAGACTCATTTGGAAGCATATGAAGCTGGTCTGAAGGCAAAGGAAGCTGGCGCAATCTCAGCTCATGATATGACGACAGAAGCTGCTGTGACTAAGCTTATGTGGGCTTTGTCACAAGCAAACACTATAGAAGAAATAAATAATATCATGTCTAATAATATTGCAGGCGAATTAATATAATTTTATGAAAGATATAAACATTGTATTTGTAAATTACAAAAGAAGAGATGATATAAGTCAAGCCATTGCTTCGTTGTTTTTGGATATCCAAAATTGTAAATATGATGTGCAAATTACGGTAGTAGATAATTCCTTGAATGAAGATAAAATAAAAGAAGAATTCGAAAGTAAATTCCCACAAGTAAATTATGTAGATGCGGGAGGTAATGTTGGTTTTGGTAAAGGTAATAATCTGGGTTTTAGAAATACGGAAGCACGTTATTATTTTGCTATGAATCCTGATACTTTGATTCCAGAAAATTCTAGAACGATTGAAAGAATTGTTGAATTCATGGATAGTCATCCTAAGATTGCTTGTATTGGTCCAAAGCTTTTGCATATGGATGATACATTGCAATATACTTGCTACCGTTTTGATTTACCATCTATTCTTATCAAACCTTTGAAACAAATAAATTTTGATAAAAAATATAAGTGGGTGAAGAAGCATGCTGACAAATTGGAAATGAAAGATTTTGATCATAATTCTACTCGTCCTGTAGATTGGGTTTTGGGAGCCGCTATGATTGTACGCAAAGAAGTTGCTGATGATATTGGGTTTTTTGATGAAAAATATTTTATGTATCTTGAAGATGCTGATTGGTGTCATCGTATGTGGGAAAAAAATTATCCAGTTTATTATGTACATGACATAATAATAAAGCATGTACATACACGTGAGTCTGCCAAAGTGCCAGGACTTTTCAAAGCAATATTTAAAAATAAATTAGCTCGTATTCATGCGAATAGTTGGGTTAAATATTTGTGGAAGTGGAAACATAATCACAAATATTATCAAAGTTCATTTCGATGAGGAGTTAGACGACGAAGAGAAATCTTTTTAAAATAATTATATTTTTTATGATAAGTAGGAGGGGAAAATATTATTATGTTTATATTGTTGCTAGTATTAATAGAGTAATTTATATTGGTTTTACTGATTGTCTATGGTTAAGAGTAAAAGAACATAAAGAAGGTAAATTTGATAATGCTTTTTCAAAAAGATATAAAACAAATAAATTAGTATATTGGGAATATTATGATAATTGTAATGGAGCTTTTCAAAGGGAAAGACAAATTAAAAAATGGAATAGAAATAAAAAGGTCTTGTTAATTGAAAAAAATAATCCAAATTGGTTAGATTTGTATAATGATTCTATGATTTTATCTTCACTTAAATAATAATTTTTTATAAAATATGAACATATTAAATAAAGATTCCTCGCTTCAGGCTCGGAATGAAGGTGATTATCCTAAAATTGCCATCGTCTATCTTTTGTATTATCACAATGAATCTTATATAAATAATTTGGTATCTGCTTTGAAAAAAATAACTTATCCAAAAGATAAGTTGGAATTAGTTATTGTAGCTAACAATCACGAAAAGGATGGTAGTTTTGTGCATTATATAAACGATGCTGTGATGCCACTTTCTGGTATAGAAATTCCGCATACCACACTTATTGCCAATCAAGAAAATTTAGGTTTTTCTGCTGGTAATAATCAAGGTGCTAATTGGGCGGTAGAAAATGGTTTTGATTATGTTTTTTTTCATAACAATGATGGCTTCTTAGCGTTGAATGCCATTGAACCCTTGGTAGAAACTTTGGAGAGTGATAAAAAAATTGCGATAGCTCAATCTTTGGTGTTGCTTTATCCAGAAACAGATTTAGTAAATAGTATTGGTAATTCTTTCCATTATCTTGGTTTTGGTTTTGCTGGTGGTTATCGACAAAGAATAAAAGATATTGAATTACCAAAAGTAAAAGAAGTGGATTATGCCAGTGGTGCTGCTTTTATGATAAGTACCGAACTTATAAAAAAATATGGAGCTTGGGATAGTGATTTTTATATTTATCATGAGGATTTGGATTGGGGACTTCGTATGCGTAGTCTAGGGCTTAAGTTAGTCATGGTCAAAGATTCTGTTTTTTACCATCAATATCAATTTTCTCGTAGTATTATGAAATTTTATTGGATGGAGAGAAATCGTCATGCTGTAATGCTTATGTATTTCAAATGGCCAACTTTATTATTATTAGCTCCAATGGCTATTGTTTTAGAATTTGGTCTATGGTTTTTTGCTTTCAAAAATGGTTATGCGGGGAAAAGATGGGAAGTTTATAAATATTGGTTGAATTTTAAAAATTGGTCTATTTGGCTCAACAAAAGAAAACAAATTCAAACAACTAGAAAAGTAACTGACAGAGAAATGTTGCGTCATAGTGTGGCTGAAATTGTTTTTCAAGATTCTTCTACTGACAATTTTTTGGTAAAATATGTAGCTAATCCTGTTATGAAAGCTTATTATTATGTGGTTGTAAGGGGATTGATTTGGTGGTAGACACTGATTACACTGATTTTTGATGATTTCACAGATTATGTTTAAAAAGAGAATAATTTGATTACAAAAATAATTGGTGTAGATAATAAAATATCAATGATAATATATAAGGGTATAAAAAATATTAATTAAAAGTAAATATTTTAAAGAGAAGTTTATCAATTTAATTTCAGTGTAATCTTTTAAAATCAATGTAATCAGTGTTATATGAAGATTAAAAAAGCTATCCTAACTGGTGGTGGACGTGCAACTCGTCTGCATCCTATCACTACGACAATCAACAAACATTTATTACCTTTGGCCAATAAGCCAATGATTTTTCATGCTATCGAAAAAGCAGTAGAAGCTGGTATTGAAGAAATTTTTATTAATACCAATCCTGGTGAAAAAGATTTGGAAAATAATATTGGTGATGGTGGTCATTGGGGAATTAAGATTAAGTTTTTTGAACAAACTGGTGGACCTCAAGGTATCGCCCATGTGGTAAATGAAGCTAAACAATTTATTGGCGACGATCCTTTTATGTTTTATTTGTCTGATAATATTATTTTGGGTAGTATAAAGCCAATGTTTGAGGATTTTGAAAATGGTAATTTTGATTGTATGTTGGCTTTGTCAGAAGTACCTGATCCACAAAGATTTGGGGTGCCAATTTTTGATGAAAATAATAAACTTATTGATGTTTTGGAAAAACCAGTCAATCCTCAAAATAATTTTGCTGTGACGGGAATTTATTTGTATGGTCCAAAACTATTTTTTGAAACTTTTGAGAAAATTGAAAAAAGTGATAGGGGAGAGTATGAAATTTCTAGTATTCATTCCCACTTTTTGAAAAATAATAAAAATGTTGGTTACAAAGAAATTACTGGTTGGTGGAAAGATACTGGTAAAATAGAAGATATGCTTATTGCTAATCGTCTTCTTTTAGAAGAAATGCCAGAGAGTGATTTTCCTAATCATGGAACTTTAGAGAGTGGTGTAAAAATTAGTGGCAAAGTTCATATTGGGTTAGGTTCTCGTGTTGATAGTAAAGTAGTTTTGAATGGTCCTGTAATTATTGGTGAAAATTGTGTTTTGGAAAATTGTGAAATTGGACCAAATACTACTATCGGTACTGGTTGTGAAATTAGGCAAGCTGTCATCAAAGATTCTATTGTGCTTGATAATACTTTTGTTGATGCTCCTCTTGTCATCAAAGAAAGTCTGATTGGTAAGAATGTAAAAATAATCAAAAAAACTACCACAGATGGTGGTAGTATGATAGTAGGGGACAAAACTATTATTGAGATTTAGAGTTCTAGACGAAAAAGTTTGTTTTCGTTATTGGTATAAAATATTTCTCTATATTTTTTGTTTATATAGGTTTTGTTTTGTGAATTGTTTAAGATAGGAAATTGTAGGTATTGATCTATATCAATAGCTTTTATTTCACTTTCAGTTTGTATAATATAGATACGTCCTTCATCCAAAAGTTGAAGGCTTTTTATTTTTTCGCCATTTCTATATTGCAAGTTTACGGTACCATCTTCTCTTATCTCTGTTATATCCCAGTTTGAATAAATTATCCATGATTTGTTTGATTGGTTAAAAAAAAGTTTGTCACCATTGATATTATGTATTTTTTCATTTTGAAAATTATAGACTAGATAAGCATCAGAAGTTTTGGCAATAACTCTATTTTTATTTATATCTATTATTTCTGTAATATGCTTTTGCAAGTTGTAGTTCTTTTCTGCTAGATATAGTGTGTAATCATTATACATCCAGACATTGGAATCTTTGTCAAAGTACCAGTTAGTGGTAGATACAAAATCATTAACAATTTTTTTGTTTCCAGATGGTGATATTGAAAATATAGTTTGTACTTCTTCTATGACTAAAGGATTGTTTTTGTTATTTAGCCATTGTAACTTTGGTTCATCTAATAAATTTATTTTTGTAGAATTAGTTACTTTATTCAAATCAAATATTGTTAGATTTTTTTCTGTATCATCTTGAGTTATTATATAAGCTAGATCATTATAAGGTGAAACAGAATAATTAAGTATATTTAAATTGTTTGCTAAATTTTCGGTAGTATTATTTTTTAGATTAAAAGAAATAACATTAGTTTTACCATTTGCTGTCTGGTTTAGGAACAGTATGTTTTCAGAATTATCAGTACCTAGTATTTCTTTTATGTCTGAAAGTTCTACAGGAAGAGATGCTTGGTCTTTTAATAATTGAAAATAATTTATGTAAGTAGTTTTGGTACTTATGACACTAATATTTTTTTCCCAAGTTTTGTAGCCATCTTTTGTTATCGTTAGTAAGTAGGTATCTGGATAAAGGGAAAGATTGAAGGGTATTTTTTCTTTTAATTTTTCGCCATTCAAAAAAATCTCAGCATCTTTTGGTAAAATATTTATATTTAGTACACCTGTTTTTTGGATACGGTGTTTGGTGAAGTCATAACGGTAACCAGATCCATAGGCTATTAAGAGTGGTGAGATAATAAAAAAAGAACTAACTATTGTAATCATGATAGTCAGTCTGATAGGTCTAGTAAGGTGAGTTTTTATAAGTTTTTCATGTTTTTTGTCCATGTTTGCTTTTAGTGTTATTTTACGGTATAATCATAGCGTATTTTTATATATTTATCAAATTTTAATATGGCTAAATTTGTGATTGAAGGTGGACATCCTTTGTCTGGTTCATTATCTGTTAATACAGCTAAGAATTCAGCAGTAGCAATACTTTGTGCTAGTTTGATGATAAAAGGTAAAACAGTACTTTATGATGTGCCTCGTATTGAGGAAGTGTATCGTATTTTAGAAATTCTTACTAGTATAGGTGTAAAAATTGCCTGGCTTGCTGAGCATACTTTGTCTTTGGATACTTCAGCCAAATTACAAATGGACAAAATTGACAAAAAAGCTACAGAAATAACACGTTCATCTCTTATGCTTTTGGGTGCTTTGGCAGCTCGTGAAAAAGAATTCAAAATTTACAAATCAGGTGGTTGTCGTCTTGGTGAACGTACTGTCAAACCACATCTTTTTGCTTTGGAACAATTTGGTGTTAGTGTTGAATCAAAAAACAAATATTATGATGTCAAAAATAAGCCGTTGAAAGCTGTAGATATTGTGATGTACGAGTCAGGTGATACACCAACCGAAAATGCTATTATGGCAGCTGTACTTGCCCCAGGAGTTACTACTATCAAGTTTGCTTCTTCAAATTATATGGTGCAAGATTTGTGTTATTTTTTGCAAAGTGCTGGTGCTAAGATTGAAGGCGTTGGTGGCACAACTTTGAGAATTACTGGAGTTAGCAAATTGAGTGATGTTAAAAAATATAATATTATCCCAGATCCTATTGAAGCTATGACATTTATTGCTTTGGCTATTACTACCAAATCAGAAATGACTATCAAGAATTGTCCAATGGATTTTCTTGAATTGGAAATGGAAAAGCTTCGTGTCATGGGACAAAAATTTCAAATAAAAGATAGACGTAAATCAGCTAACGGTAAATTTGATATTGTGGATATCAAATTTGCAGTATCTGAATTACAAGCTTTGCCTGATAAAATTTATGGTAGTCCTTTTCCAGGATTGAATATTGATAATCTTCCACTGTTTGTACCAATTTTGACTCAAGCCAAAGGTAGAACTCTTGTTCATGATTGGGTTTATGAAAATAGAGCAATTTATTTTCTTGATTTTCAAAAATTAGGAGCTAATCTCACTTTACTCGATCCACACCGTGTCTTTGTCGAAGGTCCAACTAAGCTTAGGGGTAGCGAACTTATGTGTCCTCCGGCTATCAGACCTGCTGTTGCTTTACTTGTAGCCATGGTTGCTGCCACAGGAAAATCTGTGATGCGCAATTCTTATACTATTGAACGTGGTTATGAAGATTTGGCAGGTAGACTTGCAAAAGTTGGTGTGAAAATAACTTATGAAGAATAAATTATGTCAAAAAGAAAAATTTTAAATATAGTCTTGTTTGTTGTTTTTGTTTTATCTGTTTTTTCACTTGGTTTTTTTATTGGTATTGGTAAAAATATAAGTAGTAGTTTGGTAAATTCTAGTGGAAATGTAGATATTACAAAAGTATTGAATTTGTATGGTAAAAGTCGTTCTGATAAAGTGGATTTCAATCAGTATTGGGATATCTGGAATAAAATTAAAAAAAATTATGTTAAACAACCTGTAGATGATGTATCTCTTTTCTATTCTTCTTTAGAAGGTTTAGTCAAAGGTTTGAATGATCCTTATTCAATTTATTTTCCACCAGAAAAAGCTAAAAGTTTTGTAAGTGAGTTGTCTGGTGCTTTTGAAGGTATTGGCGCTGAAATAGGTATCCGTGATAGTAAATTGACAGTTATTTCTCCTTTGGATGGTTCTCCTGCTGAAAAAGCTGGTTTGAAAGCTGGAGACACTATTTTGGCAGTCGATAAAGAAGATGTGACATCCCTTAGTGTGGAAGAAGTAGTTACAAAAATTCGTGGTCCAAAACAAACTAAAGTTATTTTGACAATTGAACGTGGAGAAAACACTCAATCTCAAGATATAGAAATTATGCGTGATAATATTGACTTACCTTCTATTAAGTGGGAAGATAAAGGTAATGGTATTATTTATTTGAGAGTTAGTTTTTTCAATGATAATACTTGGGGTGAGTTTGACAAGGCTGTAAAAGATATCATGCTCAAATCTCCAAAAAATATTGTTCTTGATTTGCGTGGTAATCCTGGAGGTTATTTGGATACTTCAGTAAAAGTAGCAGCTGAATGGCTGACTAAAGATCAAGGTGTCGTAGTTTCTGAAAAAATGAATGATGGTACTACTAAAGAATATAAATCTAATGAAGGTAAACATCGTTTTGTGGGTATTCCAACTATTATTTTGGTAGATGAAGGTACTGCTTCTGGTTCAGAAATTGTGACAGGTGCTTTACAAGATTATGCTATTGCTACTGTAGTTGGTAAAACTACTTATGGCAAGGGATCTGTTCAAGAATTTGAAATTTTGCCAGATGGTTCAGCACTCAAAATTACTATTGCAGAGTGGTATACTCCAAAAAATCGTCAAATAAATAAAGTAGGTCTTGAACCAGATGTTGTTTTGGAGACTGATATGTTTGTACAAAAAGAAAATACCAAAGGTGACAAAGCTGATGATTATATTGATAAAGGTATGGAAAAGGCTTTGGAAATAATCAATTCCTTGTAATAAAATTATTGATTTAAACAAAATTATTTATATGTTCTCTGGAATTGTATTACATGGTGATGGCGTAGCTAAAAATTTTGGTTTTCCTACTGCCAATATTGATTGTAAAATAAAAAGTTGTACTAAGGTAGCTACAGGTGTTTTTGCTGCAACTACTACTATGGACAGCAAAAAATATAACAGTGCTTTAATAATTATTCCCAAAGGTAATTCTTATAAGTTTGAAGTACATATTTTGGATTTTAATGAAAATTTGTATGGTAAATATTTGGAAGTTGATCTAGTACAAAAAGTAAGTGAGATAGAAAAGTATGATTCACATGAAGAATTGTTAGAAAAAATAAAACATGATATTGAAATGGTAAAGGAAGTTTTTGCTGGTAGAGATTAGTCTTAATTTATCAAATAGACAAATATTATTTTGTCTTAAACAAAATATTTTATGAAAAAAAGTATTTTAGTTTTGTCTGTCTTTTCTGCTTTCCTACTTTTGGGAGCAGGTTGTAGTAGTGTCTCAGATGATAATACAATGTCTTCTGACAATGTAAATTCTGGTGACAAAATATCAGAAAAAAGTTTAGTAGTAGTAGATAGTGATGGTGTAGCTAGTATAGATAATACTGTTTTTTTTGAAGAATTGGGCAAAAATTTTGGTGCCAAAGCGACACAAGGTGACATAATGGCTTTGCCATATATGTATGAATCAGAAAAAAT
>MFRB01000132.1 GCA_001783255.1 Candidatus Magasanikbacteria bacterium RIFOXYD12_FULL_33_17 | reverse complement strand
GGTTAATTGGTTAACTAAAAAATTTAAAAACAAGGCTAATTCTAGCCTCGTTTCTATTATACCACCAACCAATTTAGTTACCAGTCTCAAAAAACAGACTTGTAAGAGTCTGTTTTATTATTATATATTTTATTTTTTTGTAATTTAAGTTTCTTCTTTATCTGTACCATTGTTTTCTATAATTTTTCTGCAAGATTCAGCTATACTTTTTATTAGGTTTCCATTACCAATATTTATAGTTGCACTTTCTAATTCAGAAATAACCTCTAGTGATTCCTCCCCTGTTACAGGTAGATTCATTACCAAATCTAGTAATTCTTTTGCTGTTATTGTTTTTATCGTATTTTCAGAATCATTAGTTGTATATCTAAATACTGCATTAGTATCTTTTGAAAGCGCGAATACTGAGAGTTTAAGCACTATTGGCCAAGCTTCTAAATCAGTTATTTTTGTTAAAACGAATTCTCTCATATTGAATCCACCAAAATTTCTAGAGAGTCTATTTTGCCCTTGATTACCTAACTTTAGGGCTGCAAAATCAGCTTGGCTTAATTTTGATAAATCAATTTGGTCACCTTCTGCTGTTACAATACTTCCTAGGCTTATTGAATCTGTTATTGTCTTGATAAGTTCTTCTTTTGTCATTTTTCCTGGTTGTGTAAAGCCTTTTTCAAGTGCTGTGTCTGGAACATGTAATTGTATCATTCTAACAAGTTCGTAAACTGTTTTTGCTTGTGATAGTAGTTTTCCTATTTCTTTCATTTCGGCAAATTTTGCGACTCTTTCTTTGAATTCTTTTAAATTTTCGCTATCGGCAAAGTATGATGTATCTTTCATGGCTATATTATTCAAAACTCTTTTTTGAATACTAAGTCTTTCAGTATGATTTTCTGATATGTCTTCAAAATGTTCCAATACAAATTGGTAAGCTTCTCTGCCTAAATCAGTATTTTTGAAATCTGAAGCTAATAGACCAATTTCCCCTAAAATAAAATACCATGCTTCTTCATATCTATCATTCCACATTGTTTTGTCACCTGCTAATAAACTTTCACGGATTTTTTGCCATTTTTTATATGTTTCTAGATTATTTTGGAGGGAATCTTTTTTTTCTTGTTCGTTTTTATCTCTTGTGTGTTCATGATAACGTTGTGCCTCACTTGATGTTGTTTTAAGTACAACGTGTATGGCACGTTTAGCTAAGCTGTCTATATTGTGGTTTATAAATATAAATGTACTTTTAATGTTTCTTAACCTATAGTTAGTTTCGTCATGGGAAGTTTTATCGCTATAGTTTTCTTCCCATTTTTTTTGAAGGTCTACCCATTTTTCTTTTAATATTAATAAACCTTCTACATCATAAAGTTTTGCTTCTTTGTAAGCATCATTTATTTCTTCAATCTGATCTATTTCTGTTCTGTGGGTTTTATAAATTTCATCAAGTGCATTTTTTAATATAATAGGATCCTGTAGACAATTTTCTACTGTTTTAAGTTCTTCCCGTCTTTTTTCTGTCAAAAAAAAATATGGAGTATTTTCTGGCTCTTGCTCTTCATGTTTTGCTTCAGGTATTTCTCCTTTTGGAGATTCCACTAAGTGTAAATGCCTTGGTGCTCCTCCTCTTGTTCCTTCTCTTATCATAAGAAATAAATTATTTTATTATAAATAATAATTGGAGTATTTTTGGGGTATTGTTGTGAATGTATATTGCTAAAAACAAAATAAAAACAGTTCAGAGTGATCTATTTTTAGTACTCAAATCTTGATCGGTTATTATGACTGTGGTCATCATCTACCTCTTCCTCAGTTTTGTCTGGGTCATATTCTTCGTCGTCGTTAATACTTTCTTCCTCTTCGTCTATATTTAAATTTTTATAATGATCTTCTATTTCTTCGGGTAAATCTTCTGCTATGTCTTCATCATTATTTTCTATTTCCTCTGGTAGTTCTTCCTCTTCGTTTATTTCATCTTCCTCATCTCTTTGTGGTTCGCTAAAGACGTTGTGTTCACCTCCAGCATTCATGGTACGGCCTACAGTTTCGGCTGTAACAAGAATTTCACGAGGTTTGGCACCTTGGGAAGGTCCAACAATACCAGCCTCTTCTAGCTCGTCAAGAATTCTGGCCGCTCTGGCATAACCAATTTTGAGACGACGTTGGAGAAATGAGGCACTAGCTTTTTCATATTTTACAATAAGTTCTTTACATTCTTCGAAAAGTGGATCTTGGTCGTCAGCTACACCGCCAAACATATTTAGTGTACCACCACTGTTCTTTTTGTTGGATTCTACAATAGAAGTATCATACTCTGGTTCGTCATCACCTTTGAGGTATTTGACGACACTCTTCATTTCAGATTCAGAAATATATGAACCTTGAATACGGACTGGTTTACTAAGTTCAGCTGTTTGGAAAAGCATGTCGCCACGGCCTATAAGTTTTTCGGCGCCACTACAATCCAAAATAGTTCGGGAGTCTACGAGTGAGGCTACAGAAAAAGCAATACGTCCCGGAATATTAGCTTTCATTAGACCAGTGATAACATCTACACTTGGTCTTTGGGTAGCTACTATAAGGTGAATACCTACGGCTCGAGCCATTTGAGCTAGACGAATAATGCCAGCTTCTACTTCGCCAGCAGCTGTAGCCATCAGATCAGCCAACTCATCAATAATAAAAACTATGTGTGGCATTTTGTTGGCTGCAAAAGCTTCATTGTAAGATGTAATGTCGCGATTACCAACTTTGGATAACATTTCAAAACGTCTATCCATCTCACCAATACACCACTTGAGAGCGTTGACTGTTTGTTGAGTATTAGTAATAACTGGTGTCAACAAATGAGGAATGCCATTGTAAAGTGTGAGCTCGACTCGTTTTGGATCGACCATGATGACACGTAGAGTTTCAGCTGTATTTTGGTATAGCAAACTCATGATAATCGTATTCATACAAACAGTTTTGCCACTACCGGTCGCACCAGCAATTAGCAAATGAGGCATTTTTGGTAAATCAGCAAACCAAGTTTTACCACCAACATCTTTACCAAGAGCAACCATCAAATTGTGTTTGCGGGTTTCAAATTCTTTGGATTCCAATAATTCTCGCAGAGATACGATAGCTGTTTTTTGGTTTGGTACTTCAATACCAACTAGAGATTGTCCAGGAATTGGGGCTTCAATACGAATCGGGTGAGCGGCTAGGGCCAAAGCTAAGTCATTGGATAAACTAGTAATTCTGGTAAGTTTTACACCTTTGTCTGGTTTGAGGGAATATTGAGTAACAGTTGGCCCAACACGAACTTCACCCATAGTTACTCCAACATTGAATTCACTAAGCATACTGTGAATTATTTCAGCATTGGATTTGATGTCACCACTAGTTGGTTTGCCTTTTTTGGTTGTCAACAAATCTAGAGGTGGAAGATTTTTGATAATGACACGTTTGGACCAAACATCGTCTTTCTTTTCTGCTTCTTTTTCTTTGAATTTTGGTATTTCTTTTATTTCTTTTGTTTCTTCCTCTTCATCGATATCTTCTTCTTGTTTTTGGATTTTTTTACTTAGGAAATGGCGACCATGAGTTTGTCTTTCCTCTTCCTCCTCGTAGTCGTCATTGTCGGCATAGTCTTCACTATCTTCTTCAGCATAATCACCTTTTATTTTTACGTCTGATTTGTTAGCATTTGGTACAAAAAGTTTTTTGATAACAAAGACAGTGCCACGGCCTAACCAACCTAAGCCATCAAATATTTTTTGGTGGATGATAACAAAAGCAGTAAGAGTGGTATTGAAAATAAGAAAAATGGAAATAATCACGATACCTATAAGAATCACATAGCTAGCAATCAAACCAAGATATTGTTTCATTGGCCAAGCCAACATCCCAAAAACTCCACCACCGTGTCCTCTTAGAGCTTCATTCCACATATCTGAAGTCTCAAAACCAAGGTGCATAATACTGGAAAGTGACAGAAAGAAAATAAGAGAACCAATAAGATGTGTTGGTCTATAGCTATATTTGATATCTCTTATTAGGAACCAAGAAAGTATTAGGATGATAACAGGTGTAAAATATCTAATGGAACCAAAAAGAAAGCTCAAAATATAACTATTGAGCATAATACCTACGAAGCCAGCTTTATCAAAAAAACTTAGTACGATAATAATTGCCAATACTGTCAAAAGTACGGCAATAATTCCGCGTGATAAAGTAGGATCTAGGCGTGATGATTTTTTCTTTTTGTTTTTCAGCATATTGATGCAAATATTATAGCATAGTTTAAATAAATAGTTAATCCATCTATAGTTATAAACTAATGTGGACTAAGCAAGACGTGCTAGGCAAGGTGGACAAGGTTTAGTTTTTCACGGTTTATTGAGAAATAATCCAATTGATATTTCATTTGTTTGCATAGTATATTGGGAATATTATAAAAAATAAAGAGTTTATCAACATATTTTTTTTAGAACTTTTTTGTTTATTAATATTGTTGTCGCTCAATATGTTAGTTTGAAGGTAATATTTTGTGGATAAATCTGTGGTTAACTCACAGTACTTATTAAAGTGATTTTATAAATTTGCCTAAAATAAGCCAAAATATCTTCTTCTTGACAAATAGTTATCCACTTGTTCTTGGGTTTGACAAAAAGCAATTTTGGGTGTATTCTAAACACGCTATCAGAAACTTCTCGAATTTGTGCAAAATTCTCTATATTTAGCCCAAATTCTGGTATTATCGCCCCTATATCAGCGTCCACGCAGGGGACGGACTATCCGGATCACCATGGCTCAACAAGCTTTCTGTCACAAATAACTGAAAAAAGAATCCTTTTTAAAAGAAGAGGAATTTTTTTGTTGCTACTGTCTTGTCAAATTATTGGATCTTCAAAATAGAAATTTTACCTTTGTTGACTAATTAAATAATCAAATTTTGATTACCAAAATTAGTTAATAAAGTTATTTACATAAATAAAAATATTTATGGCTCCACTATACAGACGTCAACCTCTTAAGACAAAAGAACGTAAGTTCTTTACAGAACTTCGCGACGCCGTCGAAGCACCAGATTTGATAGAGATTCAAAAATCTTCTTACAACTGGCTTTTCGAAGAAGGCTTGCGTGAACTTTTCGATGAATTGTCACCAATTACTGATTTTACTGGTCGTGATTTGGAAATATATTTCGAAGATTATTATATTGATGAACCAAAGTTTGATCAAGTTACTTGTATCAAGAAAAACATTACTTTTGAAGCACCTCTTCGTGTCAATGTTAGATTAGCCAACAAACGTACCAACAAAACTGAAAAACAAGAAATTTATTTGGGTGACATGCCACTTATGACTGACCGTGGTACTTTTATTGTCAACGGTATTGAAAGAGTTGTAGTTACTCAGCTTATTCGTAGTGCGGGTGCTTTCTTCACTGCCGAACTTAGTCGTGGTCGTCGTTTTTATGGAGCAAAAATTATTCCAAATCGTGGTGCTTGGATTGAAATTGAAACTGACCAAAATAATGTCCTTTGGATAAAAGTAGATAGAAAACGTAAAGTAGCAGCCACTTCACTTTTGCGTGCTTTTGGATATTCAACTGATGAACAAATCAAAGAATTGTTTACTGATGTCAACACTCATCCAAATATTGACTACATTGAAAGTACTTTGAAAAAAGATGCTGCAAGTAATGAAGATGAAGGTTTGATTGAAGTTTATAGACGTATTCGTCCAGGTGACCTAGCAACTTCTGACAATGCTAAGAGTCTTATTCATGCCATGTTCTTCAATTTTGATCGTTATGATCTTGGAAAAGTTGGTGTTTACAAATTTGATATCAAATTTGATTTGAACTTGAAAAAAGAAGATTATGATAACAAAGAACAACGTGTTTTGTCTCCAGAAAAATTAGTAAAAGTTTTACGTGAAATTGTTCGTCTCAATGTTACTCAAGAAGAAGCTGATGATATCGATCATTTGGGAAATCGTCGTGTGCGTGGTGTTGGTGAATTAGTACAAAATCGTTTTCGTATTGGTCTTGCTCGTATGGAACGTATTATTCGTGATCGTATGAGTACTATGGATTTGGATACTATTGTACCAAACAAACTTATCAATGCTCGTCCTGTCATTTCTGTCATTCGCGAATTTTTCATGAGTTCACAGCTTTCACAGTTCATGGATCAAATCAATCCTTTAGCTGAGCTTGAACACAAACGTCGTATTTCTGCTCTTGGACCTGGTGGTCTTTCTCGTGATAGAGCTGGTTTCGAAGTTCGTGATGTACATAGAACTCATTATGGTCGTATTTGTCCGATTGCTACTCCTGAAGGACCAAACATTGGTCTTGTTGGACATCTTTCCACATTTTCAAAAATTAACAAATTTGGTTTCTTAGAAACTCCTTACAAGAAAGTAATTAGTGTTGTAAAAAATGAAGCATCTTTGACTACTGGCGAAATTGCCAATATGGAAGTAAAAGGTATCGTCAAAGTGGATGATAGAATTACTGCTGAAATTGCTAAAAAATTAGAAAAAGAAAAAGGTATTCAAGAAGTACAAGTTAAACCACATGTATCTAGTGAAGTTGTTTATTTGAATTCTTTTCAAGAAGAAAGAACAATTACCGCTAGTGCTACTACTCCAATTGATGAGGAAGGTCATTTTACAGAAGAAAGAACTTCTGCTCGTGTTAATGGTGAACCTCAGCTTATTGATTCTAGTAGAATCAACTATATTGATGTAGCTTCTAACCAAATTTTGTCAGTAGCTACTAGTATGATTCCATTTTTGGAACATGATGATGCTACTCGTGCTTTGATGGGTACCAACATGCAACGTCAGGCTGTACCTTGTATTAAGCCTGAACCTCCTTTAGTTGGTACCGGAGTAGAGCGAATTGCTGCTTTAAATAGTGGTTATGTTTTTACAGCTCCAGCCAATGGTGAAGTTAGTTATGTAGATGGCGAAAAAATTGAATTTACTGACAGTAAAGGTAAAGTAACTACTTACAATTTATCAAAATATATTAGATCAAATGCTTCAAGTAGTATCAATCAACGTCCTACTGTTACTCTTGGTCAAAAACTCAAAAAAGGTGAACCAATGTCTGATGGTCCTTCTATCAAAGATGCTGAACTTTCACTTGGCCAAAATGTTTTAGTTGCTTACATGGTTTGGGAAGGTTTCAACTATGAAGATGCTATCATTGTTTCAGAAAGATTGGTAAAAGATGATAGATATACTTCTATTCATATTGAAGATTATACAATCAATGTACGTGAAACTAAATTGGGCGAAGAAGTTATTACTTCTGATATCCCAAATGTTAGTGAAGAAAAATTACGCCATCTTGATTCAGAAGGTGTGGTTCGTATTGGTGCAGAAGTTCGTTCAGGTGACATTCTAGTTGGTAAAATTACTCCAAAAGGTGAAACAGAACTTACTCCAGAAGAAAGATTGCTTCGTGCCATATTCGGTGAAAAAGCTCGTGATGTACGTGATTCTTCACTTTATTTAGAACATGGTGAACATGGTAAAGTGATTGATGTAAAAGTATTTTCTACAGAAAATGGTGACAAATTACAACCTGGTGTTATCAAACAAGTACAAGTTACAGTAGCTGACATGAGAAAAATTCAAGTTGGTGACAAGATGGCTGGTCGTCATGGTAACAAAGGTGTTATTTCTCGTGTTGTGCCTGCTTCTGATATGCCTTTCCTTGAAGATGGTACACCTGTAGATATTATTTTGTCTCCACTTGGTGTGGTTTCTCGTATGAACTTGGGACAATTGCTTGAAACTCATCTTGGTTTAGCCGCTAATGCTCTTGGTTATAAAGCAGCTACTCCAGTTTTGAATGGTATTACTGAAGAACAAATTGAAGAAGAATTAATCAAAGCTGGTTTTCCAACAGATGGACAACTTCAACTTTTTGATGGACGTACTGGTGAAGCATATGATAATAAAACTACGGTTGGTTACAATTATATGTTGAAACTAAATCACATGGTGGAAGATAAAATACATCAACGTTCTATTGGTCCATACAGTCTTATCACACAACAACCTTTGGGAGGTAAAGCTCAATTTGGTGGACAACGTTTCGGAGAAATGGAAGTCTGGGCTTTGGAAGCATATGGTGCTGCTTATAATTTGCAAGAAATTTTGACTATCAAGTCAGATGATGTTCCTGGTAGATCAAAAGCTTATGAAGCTATTATCAAAGGTGAACCTATTACCAAAGTAAACTTGCCAGAATCTTTTAACGTTCTTGTACGTGAAATGAAAGGTTTGTGTCTTGATGTAGAGTTACTAAAGAAAAATGATAATGGTGAATATGAAGCAGTAACCGAAGCTGAAAATCATGATAAAGGAAAGAAATTCATTGATATAAAAGATGATATGATTGGGAAAGAAATTGCTGAAGAATAAAAATTTTAAATAATAATCTTAATCTCTAAACTCTAATCAAAAATTATGTCACGCGATACTTTTCACTCTATGAACTTCGACGCTTTGCGTCTGAAGGTTGCTTCTCCTGAAGTCATTCGTAAATGGTCTTTTGGTGAAGTTTATAAACCAGAAACAATCAATTATCGTACTCAAAAACCAGAAAAAGGTGGTTTGTTTGCTGAAGAAATTTTTGGACCTACCAAAGATTGGGAATGTTACTGTGGAAAATATAAAAAAATTCGTTATAAAGGAATCGTTTGTGATAAGTGTGGAGTAGAAGTTACTCATTCACTTGTTCGTCGTGAACGTATGGGACATATCGAACTAGCAACACCAGTCTCACATATTTGGTTTTTGCGTACTATTCCTTCTCGTGTTGGTTTGGTACTTGATTTGTCTATTCAAGCGTTAGAAAAAGTTATTTATTTTGCTTCTTTTGTTATCACTCATGTTGATGAAAATGAAAAGAAATTAGTAGCTGAAGCTCTAAAAAAAGAATATAAAACAAAGAAAAAAGAAATTGAATCAGACTTCAACAAAAAATCTGCTGGTATTGAAAAAGGTGCTTTGAAAGATTTGGAAACAGAGCGTGATAGAAAAATGGAAAGTTTGGAAGAAGATTTCAAAGATGCTGAAGATGAACTAAAAGATATTGAAATGCTTAATATCATCTCAGAAGCACGTTATCAAAATTTGTCTTTCCGTTATGGTCATTTGTTTGAAGCTGGTATTGGTGCTGGTGCTATTCGTGGATTGCTTGAAAGACTTGATTTATTAGAAACAATTGCTCGTTTGGAAAGTGAACTAAAAAAGAGTAAAGGGGCTAAACGTGAACGTCTAATGCGTCGTATCAAACTTTTGAAGAGTTTACACAAAAATAATATTCGTCCTGAATGGATGATTATGACTAATATCCCTGTGATTCCACCAGATCTTCGTCCGATGGTAGCTTTGGATGGTGGTCGTTTTGCTACTTCTGATTTGAATGATTTGTATCGTCGTGTTATCAATAGAAATAATCGTCTTCGTCGTTTGCTTGACTTGAATGCTCCTGAAGTTATTTGTCGTAATGAAAAACGCATGTTGCAAGAAGCAGTTGATGCTCTTATCGACAACAATGCTCGCGCTACCAAGACTGTTCGTGCTTCTACTGGACAAAAACGTCAATTACGTTCTTTAGCTGATATTTTGAAAGGTAAACAAGGTCGTTTCCGTCAAAATTTGCTTGGTAAACGTGTTGACTACTCTGGTCGTTCAGTTATCGTCGTTGGACCAAATTTGAAAATACATCAATGTGGTTTGCCAAAAATGATTGCTCTAGAACTTTTCAAACCGTTTATCATGTCAGAAATTATTAAACGTGAATTGGCTCACAATGTTCGTAGTGCTTCTAGATTTATTGAAAGTAATGCTTCTGAAGTTTGGGACATTTTGGAAGAACTTACAAAGACTACTCGCGTGATGCTTAATCGTGCTCCTACTTTGCATAGACTTGGTATTCAAGCTTTTCGTCCAATTTTAGTTGAAGGTAAAGCTATTCGTCTTCATCCACTTGTTTGTGCGGCTTTCAATGCCGATTTCGACGGAGATCAAATGGCTGTTCATTTACCATTGTCAGAACAAGCAAAATGGGAAGCTGAAAATTTGATGGCTTCTGAAAAAAACTTGCTTAAACCGGCTACTGGTGCTCCTGTTATTACTCCACAACAAGATATTGCTCTTGGTTCATATTATCTAACAAAATTGGATAAAATGGACAAGGATCATGTTGTAAAAGTTTTCTCACATATTACAGAAGCTAGGTATGCTTACAAGACTAGAGTTATTGGTTTGCGTGAAACTATCAAAGTTAGATTTGATAATCTTGATAAATTTGAAGAAGGTACCAATAAATTTATAGAAACAAGTTTTGGTCGTATTTTGTTCAATGAAATTTTGCCAGATAAAATTGCTTATTATAATCAGACTGTTACTAAAAAAGATTTGAGTAATATTATTCAATTTTTGTTAGAATTTTATGGTCAAGAAATTACAGCTGAACATTTGGATAAAATAAAAGATTTGGGATATAAATATGCTACAAAATCTGGTTACTCACTTGGTAAAAGTGATTTCCCAGCTATTCCTCAAAAGAAAGAATTTTTACTTGAAGCTGACAAAAAAGTTCAATTGGTAGAAGAACAATATGCTGAAGGTTTGTTAACTGATTCTGAACGTCATGGTAAAGTTCTTGAAATTTGGACAGAAACCAAAGAAAAATTGGTAGGAATGGGTAAAGATGTAGTAGACCAAGACAAATCAGTTTTTGCCATGATTGATTCTGGCGCTCGTGGTAGTTGGGGACAACTTGGTCAGGTTATCGCTATGAAAGGTCTAGTAGCTTCTCCATCTGGAGACGTTATTGAGCTTCCTGTAAAAGGAAACTTCAAAGAAGGCTTTGGTGTTCTTGAATTCTTTATCTCATCACATGGTACTCGTAAAGGTTTGTCAGATATGGCGCTTCGTACTGCTAATGCTGGTTATCTTACTCGTCGTTTAGTAGATGTTGCTCAAGAAGTGGTAGTCAAAGAAGAAGATTGTGGAGATACTGTTGGTGAACTGTTTACTCTAGAACAATCCAAACAAATGGGTGAAAAATTATCTGAACGTGTTCTTGGTCGTTATGTATTAGTGGATGTTAAAAGTGGTAAAAAAGTAATTATCCCTGCTGGTGAAGTTGTCACTGCCGAAGCTTCTCGTATTATTGAAAAAGAATCAATTGATAATATTCATGTACGTTCTGTTTTACAATGTAAATTAGCCAAGGGTGTTTGTACAAAATGTTATGGTTTCGATTTGAGTAATAGATTACCTGTCAAAACTGGTACTGCTGTAGGTGTCATCGCTGCTCAATCTATTGGTGAACCGGGTACTCAACTTACTATGCGTACTTTCCATTTGGGTGGTGTTGCTGGTGGTGGAGATATTACGCAAGGTTTGCCTCGTGTAGAAGAATTATTCGAAGCTCGTAATCCAAAACGTAAAGCTATTTTGTCAGAAGTATCTGGTAGTATAGAAATTGAAGACGCTGATGGTAAAATAATTACTAGTCCAACTGGCCGTAAAATTTTTGAAGGACGTCGTGGACAAAAAATTGTCAAAGTTCATCATGAAGGTAGTGAAGAAGTAGTGTACGAAATAAGTAAAGATGATGATGTAAAATTTGCTGAAGGACAAAAAGTCAAAAAAGGTGATAAAATATTAGTTCGTGGTGGTAGTGGTGAAATCATCAAAGCCAATAATCCTGGTAGTGTCCATTTTGAG
The DNA here is from genome assembly GCA_001783255.1 of Candidatus Magasanikbacteria bacterium RIFOXYD12_FULL_33_17. Lineage (GTDB taxonomy): Bacteria > Patescibacteriota > Patescibacteriia > Magasanikbacterales > UBA922 > UBA1557. The sequence goes on along the minus strand of MFRB01000132.1, from coordinate 2,318 downwards.
GGCGAAAACATGGTTTTGACTTATGATGGTAAAACTACCAAAGAATATGTTATCCCTATTGGTTATAAGATTTGGGTTAATGATGGTGACATTATAGAAAAAGGTGCTCAATTGACAGAAGGTGCTATTGATCTAAAAGAATTGTTTGAATTAAAAGGTCAAGACGCTGTGAAGAGATATGTGCTTGCAGAAATTCAAGAAATATATGCTTCACAAGGTCAGAGATTGAATGATAAACATATTGAAATCATTATCAAACAAATGTTTAGTCGTGTCTTTGTAGAAGATCCAGGTGAAACAGATTTGCTTCCTGGTGAAATCGTGGAAAAATCTCAATTGATCATTGCCAATAGACAGGCTAAGAAAGATGGTGTGAAATTGGCCAAAGCTCGTGAAATGCTTATGGGTATTAGTAAGATTTCTCTTACCACTCAAAGTTTCTTATCATCTGCTTCTTTCCAAGAAACATCTCGTGTGCTTGTGTCAGCCGCTATCACTGGTAAAATAGACTATCTAGAAGGTCTAAAAGAAAATGTGATTATTGGTCGTCTTATTTCTGCAGGTACTGGTGTTTCTGGTATTCCAGAGTTGGAAGACAAAATCAAAGAAGTGGAACAAGTCGAAACTTCTAAAGCTGAATAAAATTATTGTTAATTGAAAGAACTCCTCGTAAAAAACGGGGAGTTTTTGTTTGGATTAAAAAAATGTTTTAGAGATTCCCCCCTCCTATTAGGAGGGGCTAGGGGAGGTCTAGAGTAAAATAAAACGTTTTATTCAAAGATGGACCCCCTCTAACTCCCCCTAGTAGGGGGAGGATTTTACTTTATAAACTTTTAACTTTATGAACTTCGTTTATCCTTGATTTTCCCTTCAAATTATGCTAAATTATATTTAACAAATAAGAATTATTTTAATCTAAATCCTATGTCCGGACACTCAAAATGGCATAATATACAAGGTAAAAAAGGTAAAGCTGATAAAGCTCGTAGTAATTTGTTTACCAAATTGGCGAAAACTATTACTGTCGCCGCTCAGCTCGGTGGTGGTGATGTGGAAATGAATTTTTCTTTACGTCTAGCAATTGACAAAGCAAAGACAGGTAACATGCCAAAAGACAATATTGAACGTGCCATCAAGCGTGGTACGGGTGAACTTGAAGGTGGAGTGCTTCAAGAAGTTGTTTATGAAGGTTATGGACCTGGTGGAGTAGCTCTACTTATCAAGACCGTTACCGACAATATCAATCGTACTATTTCAGAGTTGAAAGGTGTTTTCAATAAATACAATGCTTCTCTTGGTGCCAAAGGTTCTGTGCAGTGGCAATTTGAAAATGTGACAGTTGTTCGTATCACTGCTGAAGAAAAAGCAAAAATAAAAAATTGGGAAGAATCACAATTAGAGCTCATGGACGCTGGAGTAGATGATATTCGTGAGAGTGCAGAGGGTGTAGAGCTTATTGGTGCTATGGATAAATTTCAATCTATTATGGAAGCTGTGGAAAAACTTGGAGTTGGTATCGAAACTTCTGGTTTGGAGTGGCTTGCTAAAGAAACAATTGAACTTCCCTCTGATAAGTCTGAATCATTAGAAAAATTGGTAGAAGCTTTGCATGATTTGGATGATATTGAGGATGTGTATACGAATGAAGCTTAGTTATTCATTATTTTTTTGTAAAAAAGTCTGTAATATTTTAGTAAAATTGTTCCATTGACTCATTGTCCCATTGTGGTTTTCAAATCGTCAATGGGTCAGTGGTACAATGGGACAATTTTTATTGAGAGTTTATCTTTACTTAATTTTAAAATACTATGCCAAAAAAAAACGAACGTATCTTGGGGGTAGATCCTGGCTTCGGTCGTATTGGTTGGGGAGTGATTGAAAATAAAAAAGGTAAATGGGTTGGTGTAGCTTATGGTTGTATTGAAACGGATAAAAAAGCTGATTTTGTCACAAGGTTAGAAGAAATTAGTATTGATTTAACTGCTATAATAAAAAAATATAAACCAGAGTTTAGTGCGGTCGAAGAATTATTTTTTTACAAAAATGTGACGACAGCTATCAAAGTTGGACAAGCGCGTGGAGTTATTTTACTTACTTTGAAACAGCAAAATGTAGTCGTATATGAATATACTCCTTTGCAAATCAAGCAAAGTATTACCGGTTATGGACGTGCTGAAAAAGGTCAGTTGCAACGTATGGTCAAGATGATGCTTGGGGTGAAGAAACCAATTACTCCAGATGATGCTGCCGATGCTTTGGCTGTGGCACTTACTTGTAGCACTGGATTGAGGATGCTCAGGATGTAAAATTTTTTGGAA
>MFRB01000131.1 GCA_001783255.1 Candidatus Magasanikbacteria bacterium RIFOXYD12_FULL_33_17 | reverse complement strand
AATATGTTGATTTGGTTTGTACACACTTGCCAAAACTTGATAGAAATAATATTCTAGGAGAACCAGCTAGACGTGATTTGACAGCGGCTGTGGGCTTAGCTTTGATGCGTCTCAAAAAACAGGGAATTTCTGGTACAATTGCTATGCTCTGGGCTGATCACTTTATGAAAAAACCTGATAATTTCGTGGAAGCTTTGAAAAAGGCTGATAAACTCATTGCAGAAAATCCTAACAGATTTGTTTTCTTGGGTGAACAGGCTAGATTTGCTAATGAAAATTTAGGTTGGATACATTTGGGTGAAAATATTGAAGGAGATTTGTTCAAATTTGATAGTTGGAAATATCGTCCAGAAATTTTGAAGTGTCAAGAAATGTTTGAGAGTCAAGAGTGGATGTGGAATCCAGGGTACTTTATTTTTGATATTGATTTTGTTTTGGAACTTTATAAGAAACATAAACCAGAAATGTATATTGCACTAGATGATATGGTAAGTGGAAAAAAAGATTTAGCAACTGAATATCCAAAATTAGAAGCAGAATCTTTTGACAATGCGATAGTCGAAAAAATAGACAAAGATCAGGCTGTAGTTTTGAAAGTTGATCTTGGTTGGACTGATCCTGGTACGCTTTATGCTTTGAAAGAAGCTTTGGTCGATGGGACTGATAAAAATTTTGAAAAAGGAAATGTGGTAGATTTGGATTCTACAGATAGTCTGATTTTAAATGAAGAAAACGGCAGACTTGTGGCTACTGTTGGTCTCAAAGGTATGGTCGTGGTAAATACTAATAATACAACTTTGGTTTGTCATAAAAATGATGTGCCAAGGATAAAAGAATTGTTGAAGAAAATTGAAGAACAGGGTCTGGAATCGTATCTTTAGGAATATTTTTTAATTGTATATTTAATTATTCTAAATGTTTTTATCACGTAACGCGTAACACATATCGCATATCATAAAATAAAATTTGATACGCGATATGTGTTATGTGGTACGTGTAATACTTTTTTATGAAGAAATTTATTTTTTTAATTTTACTTGTTTGCCTAGGCATTGGAGCTTGGTTTGTCCATTCCGAGATTTTTAGTGCTGAGGCTCAGTATGCGGATAAAGTAACTTTTTCTATTGCCAAAGGAGAAAGTGTTTCGTTGGTTGCTGAAAAGTTGGAAGAAAAACATATTATTCGCAGTGCTTGGCTTTTCAAAAAATATTTATCTTTTAGAAAATTAGATACAGAAATTCGTGAAGGTGAATTTTTGGTAGAGTCGCCAATCACTTTGGCAAGAGTTGTAAATTCTTTGGCCAATCCTACTCAAGCAGAGACGACGATTACTATTTTACCTGGTTGGGATTTGCGTGAAATTGCTGAATATTTTGAAAAGCAGGGTATTGCAAGTAGTACAGATTTTCTAGCTGTAGTTGGTAAGTCTGCTTACAATTATAAAGTAGAAAGAAAAATAGTACCTGTGGTAAAAGGTGATTGGCAGATTACAAAAGACAAACCAAGCTTTGTTAGCTATGATGGTTATCTTGCGCCAGATACTTATAGAATTTTCAAAAATGCTACTATCACAGAAATTGTACAAAAGTTAATTGATGAAAGAGAAAAACAATTTACAGAACAAATGTATAATGATATCAAAAAATCTGGTAGAACCGTTTTTGAGGTTTTGACTATGGCTAGTGTTTTGGAAAGAGAAGTCCGTGGTTTAGAAGATAAAAAGATAGTTTCAGATTTATTTTGGAGACGTTATGACAAAAATTGGGCACTGCAAGCTGACTCCACAGTGCATTATGCTGTTGGTAAAAAGGGTGATGTCTTCACTACTGCTGAAGATAGAGATTCACTTTCACCATGGAATACTTATCGTTATCCTGGTCTTCCACTCGGACCTATTTCTACTCCAAATATAGATTCGATTATGGCGGCTATTTATCCAGAAGGAAATGATTATTGGTATTTTTTGACCGACTCTAAGGGAAAAGTGTGGTATTCAACTACTTTGGAAGAACACAACATTAATCGTTATAAACATACCTAGATTTTATAAAAAATTAAAATAATAATTTAAAAATAAACAATTAAATAAATATGAACCCTCTTGAATACCACAAAAACTTAAAAGGAAAAATTGAAGTAATTTCTCGTGCCAAAATCACAAGCCGAGAAGATCTTAGTCTAGCTTACACACCTGGTGTGGCTGAGCCTTGTCTGGAAATTGCCAAGGACAAAGAAAAAGTCTATGAATATACTCGCAAGCAAAATATGGTCGCTGTCATTACTGACGGTACTGCTGTGTTGGGTTTGGGAGATATTGGTCCAGAAGCAAGTTTGCCAGTGATGGAAGGGAAATGTGTACTCTTCAAAGAATTTGGAGGTGTTGATGCTTTTCCTTTGGCTATCAAAACTCAAGATGTTGAAGAATTCATTCGAACAGTAGAATTACTCACACCAATGTTTGGTGGAATAAATCTAGAAGATATTTCTGCCCCACGTTGTTTTGAAATAGAACAGAGATTGGCAGATAAGTTGGATATTCCTGTTTTTCATGATGACCAACACGGGACAGCCATTGTAGTGTTGGCTGGACTTTACAATGCTTTGAAAGTCGTAGATAAAAAGATAGAAGATGTCAAAGTTGTAATTAGTGGTGTAGGTGCAGCGGGAGTAGCTATCACCAATTTACTTCTTCACGCTGGTGTCGCAGATATTTTACTAATTGACTCAAAAGGTCTGGTTTGTCGTGAATGTACTGATCTAAATCCTGTTAAACAAGAGTTACTAAATAGAACAAACAAAAATAATATGTGTGGCGGTCTGTCTGATGCCATGGTAGGCTCTGATGTCTTTGTGGGAGTAAGTCAACCAAAAGTTTTGACAGGTGAAATGATAAAAACAATGAATGAAAAAGCTATTATTTTTGCCATGGCTAATCCTACTCCTGAGATTTTTCCTGATGAAGCCAAAGAAGCTGGAGCTTTTGTAGTAGCGACTGGTCGTAGTGATTTTCCAAATCAGGTCAATAATGTTTTGGTTTTTCCTGGTATTTTCAAAGGTTTGCTTGAAGCAAGAATTAGTAAAGTAACTATGGAAATGAAGTTGGCTGTTGCTCAAGCTTTGGCAAATTATGTTGTGAATCCTAATGCTGAGAATATTATTCCAGCTGTACTTGATAAAAATGTGGCTGATGTGGTGGCTGAGGCTGTTAAACAATTTAAATAATTATACGCGGATAATATTGGATTACTACGCGGAAAAATGCAGAATATAAAAATATGAACACCTCTGACTTTAACTATAATTTACCAGAAGAACGTATCGCCCAAACACCACTTGAACCTCGTGATAGTTCCAAGCTTTTTTTGGTTGATCGAAAAAATAAAAAAGTTGATCATAAACATTTTTATGATATTGTGGATTATTTTGAAAAAGGTGATCTGCTCGTTTGGAATAATTCCAAAGTTTTCAAGGCTAGACTTTTTGGTAGATTAGAATCTAGTGAACATGATATTGATGGTGATGATATACCTGACAAAGCTTTGCTCAATCAAAAAGAAGTAGAAATATTTCTTGTTCGTCCGATGAAAAATCCTGGTGTCTGGAAAATATTAGCTAAGCCGGGTAAGAGAGTGAAGCCTGGTATGAACGTGCGTTTTGCTTCAGATTTTTATTGCACGGTAATTATCAAAGAACCAGAGGGAGCTATTCTTGTGCAGTTTGAAGAAGATGACAAAGAAGTAATGTCTAAGGCCAATAAGTATGGTCATATTCCTGTACCTCCTTATGTCAAAGATGAACCAGACCAAATAGAAATTTATCAGACTGTATATTCCAAAGAAGAAGGTTCTGTGGCTGCACCAACTGCTGGCTTTCATTTTACCGATGATGTAATTCAAAAACTAAAAGAAAAAGGAGTGGAATTTGCTGAAGTAACTCTGCATGTTGGACTTGGTACTTTTTTGCCAGTCAAAAGTGAACGTGTAGAAGATCACACTATGCATAGTGAATGGGTGGAGATTTCAGAGGAAACTGCTGAGAAAATAAATAAAGCTAAGAGTGAAGGTAGAAGAGTAGTGGCAGTAGGTACGACGACGGTGCGTACACTTGAAGGAGTCGCTTCGATGAGGAACGAGGAATCCCGAAAAGCTTCGCATCGGGACAAGCGAGGAACCCTCCCATACGGCGGGCAAGTGGGGAATGAATTTATTCGTTCGTTTACTGGGGACATAAACATTTTCATCAAACCTGGATTTGAATTCCAGATTGTGGATGCGATGGTTACCAATTTTCATTTACCGAAGTCTACCTTGCTTATACTTGTGAGTGCGTTTGCCAAAGACCGTGAATTCATGCTAAGGTGTTATAAAGAGGCAGTCGATCAAAAATATAGATTTTATAGTTTTGGTGATGCGATGTTTATATATTAGTTGAAAGTCCTTAAAGTTTGTAATGTCAAAAGTCATATATTTATGAAAGTTAAACTAAACCACAATTTTTTTATTTTAGGAATAATTTTTATTAGTCTGAGTTTTTTGTCTGGTTGTACTTTTTCTGCTAATAATGATGTTACAAATAATGTTAGTCCTATTGAAGAGGGGGTTGTGAAAGGTGTGGCAATTAGTAATGAAGAAAATGTATTAACTACAAGCACTGAAGAGACTATAATAACTACAAGTACTGAAGAATCTATTGAAAAAAATATTGAACAGCCAATAGAAAAAACAATAATAAAACCAGTTGAAAAAGTTGTAGAAAAAATAGTTAAGAAACCTACTGAGAAAATAGTTACTAAAACTGTCAAAATTCCAATAGAAAAAATAGTAGAAGAACCTGTGATAAAACCAGTAGAAAAAGAAGCTCCTATTGTGGTTGATAGTTATGATTCATATCGACAGCAGTGTGTAAACAAAATCAATGCTTGGCGAGCGACTGAAGGTAAACCTGCTTTGGCTAGATGGACTTCGGGAGAATCGTGTGCTGATGAATCTTCTCAAAAAGAATACCAAAGTGGTTCACCTCATTCTTCTTTTGGAAGTTGTGGTGAGTGGGCCCAAAATTTGTGTCCTGGCTATAATGATTTTGGAAGTATTTTTAGTTATTGTATGGTACAGATGTGGGATGAAGGCCCAGGTGAACCCTACTCTGCACACGGACATTATCTCAACATGTCTAATGCTGATTACTCTAAAGTAGCTTGTGGATTTTATGAAGCTCCAAATGGTAAAATTTGGCATGTAGAGAATTTTAAGTAAACAATTATATTATGAAATTTGAAGAAAAATTCAAAAGCGCTATAGAATTTTTAGAGAAATCAGATATTTATAGTCCAAACAAACCAGCAATTCCTCATTTGAAAAATGTAGCAAAATATTTATTTGAAAAAGAATTTAGTGATGAGGTTGTTTTGGCTGGGTTATTTCATGACATGCTTGAATGGTCGTCTGTAACTGCAGAAGAATTAGAAAATAAATTTGGGAGCAAAGTAGTTTCTCTTATAAGTGCTAATACCAAAGATAGATCAATTGAAGACAAAATAAAAAGGAGACAATCTCAAATAGATAATTGTCTTAAAATAGGTGATGAAGCTTTGGTTGTAAAAGTTGCAGATAATTTAGATAGTTTTAATTATTATTCCAAGATAGAAAATGAAAAAGAATTAGAAAGATGTCGAGAGTGGGCTAATCTTTTATCAAAAAATTTATCAGATAATTTAAGGACTGACGGCAAGAACTCCCTGTGATGTCCGACGCAGGACTCACAGGGATGAATTGCCGACCAAGACGTT
>MFRB01000130.1 GCA_001783255.1 Candidatus Magasanikbacteria bacterium RIFOXYD12_FULL_33_17 | reverse complement strand
AAAATTCGCTATGAACGTCTTGTTGGACGTGGAGATAAAGCTGATGATAATAGCAAAACTTATGAACAATTTTTGGAAGATCACAAAAGATCAACAGAAGTTACTATTGAGGAAGTTGCTAATCAGGCAGAGGAAGTAATTGATAATAATGGTAGTCTTGAAGATTTATATAAACAAGTGGCTGAAATTATAAAAAAATATGGACATAAAAATTAAACGTGTTGATAAAAGTCTGCCAATGCCTGAATACAAAACACAGGGCTCAATTGCTTTTGATATGTATTCTCGTGAAGAAATGAAAATTGCGCCAAAATCTTTGGCACTTTTGCCAAGTAATTTTATTATCAAAACACCAGAAAGTCATGGACTTATTCTGTCCGCACGTTCTAGTTTGGCTAAGAAAAAAGGTCTGATGCTTGCCAATGGTGTTGGTACGATTGATCGTGATTATTGTGGTGAAAATGATGAAATACTTTTGTCAGTTTACAATTTTACCGACGAAGAAGTTGTTGTGGAAAAAGGTGAACGTATTGCGCAAGGTATGTTTATGCGTATTGATAGTGGTAATTTTGTAGAAGTAGAAAAAATGGAAAGTAGTGATAGAGGTGGATTTGGAAGTACAGGTTCTTTTTAGCGCTGACTTGCGCTGACTTTTACGCGGATAGACGCGGAAGTTTTATAAACAAAATAATTTTTAATTTAGAAGTATATAGGGTCAACAGATCCCTGCCTACCGGCAGGCAGGCCTCACTACGCTTCATGATTTATAATATGAAATCATACCTCGATATTGTCAAAAAAATATTAGATAGTGGAATAGAAAAAACAGACAGAACAGGAACTGGTACAATTTCTATACCAGGTGTTATTTTTGAGCACAATATGAATAATGGTTTTCCTCTTTTAGTAACTAAGAAAATGCCTTTCAAAGTGATTGCGACAGAGCTTGAATTTTTTATCAAAGGAATCACTGACAAACAATGGTTGATTGATAGAAATTGTCATATTTGGGATGAGTGGGCTAACCCAGAAAAAGCTCCATATGGACATGATGAAGAGAGTAAAAAAAGAATGGTAGAAGAAAGAGATTTAGGTCCTGTCTATGGTTTTCAATGGCGACATTTTGGTGCTTCTTACTATAACTATGATAGTGATTATACTGGACAAGGTTTTGATCAAATTAAATATGTAGTAGACAGTTTGAAAAATAAACCAGATGATAGAAGAATGTTGGTAAGTGCTTGGAATCCTATGGATGCTGGTAAAATGGCTCTTCCTCCTTGTCATTACGCTTTTCAAGTAACAGTGACTGATAACAAATTGAATCTTATGTGGAATCAAAGATCAGTCGACACAATGCTTGGTCTTCCTTTTAATATTGCTAGTTATGGTTTGTTATTACATCTTTTAGCAAAAGAATCTGGATTTGGTGAAGGTCGTCTTGTCGGTTTTCTTGGTGATACTCATATATATAAGAATCATGTAGAAGGTGCCAAAGAACAGCTTAGTCGTGATTCAGATAAATATCAATTACCAAAATTAGAAACTACAAACTTTACTTCTATTTTTGATTGGAAAGCTGAAGATACCAAAGTCGTTGGTTATGAAAGTTTTGACAGAATTAAATTTGATATTGCTGTTTAATTGTTAAAAATAGTATTGACATTTTAGCTAGAATAAGCTAAAATATAAGTATACAATAATTTTATTTGTTAAAAATGATATGAAAATATCAAAAAAGACAATTAATGGAAAAGAATATATCTATGCTATAGATAGTATTTATGTTGCCAAGGGGCATATTATTTCAAAAAATAAGTCTTTTGGTAGGGCAGATAAAGTTAAAGATATAAGCATAAAAAAGAAATATTTTTATGAGTATATTTTAAAGGATGAAACAAAAAGTAGAACAAATTATTGGGTAAAATTTGCTAGTGAAAAGTTTAAAAAATACGTTTCTATAGAAAAATTAGAATCATTAAGATCTAGACTTTTTCGTGCTAAACAAAGTGTGGGAGATTTTGCTACTGCCGCTATGAACACTGCTTTTATGGTTGATTTTATTTATAATTCTAATACAATTGAGGGTAGTAAGATTCCAAGAGAAAGAGTAGAAGAAATTGTGAGAGAGAAAAAATTTGCAAATGATGAAGTAAACAATACAATAAAAGCTATTTATTTTGTTGACAATGAGTTTAAATTTAATGGATCAAGTATAAAAAAATTACATGACATTTTGTTGAAACATGAACCATCAAATTTAGGTTTTAGAAAAGAGAAAGTAGTTGTTGGTAATATGGATGTGTTAGCTTGGCAAGAAATTTCAAAAGAATTGGATAAATTACTTGTTTGGTATAAAGAAGCTACACAAAAAATGTATCCACCAGAGTTAGCATTCCTTTTTTATTATAAATTTGAGAGGATACATCCATTTAAAGATGGTAATGGTCGTACAGGGCGTTTAATAATGAATAAAATTTTAAAAGAAAATAGATATCATCCTATAATAGTTTGGAATAAGAGAAGAAAATCACATTTGAATGCTTTTAGAAGGTACCTTGAAGGTAAAGATGAAAACTATTTAAAATTTATGTCTGAACAGTTTGAAAAAACGCATGAAATTTATTTAGAAAAAATTGAGAAGGCATTTAGTCTTGAAGCTCAAATGGAATATTTTATGAAACCATCGTCTTATAATTTTGATAGTTAACAATATGCTCTCACTTATCGCCGCTATTTCAGAAAACAATTGCATTGGCAAAGACAATGCTTTACTTTGGAATATTAGAGAAGACATGAAACACTTCAAAGATGTTACGAGTGGGAATATTGTTCTTATGGGACGTAATACTTGGGAATCAATTCCAGAAAAATTTCGTCCATTGCCAAATAGAAAAAATATTGTGATTACTCGTGATATGAATTATGAAGTTCCTGAAGGTGTTGAAATATATTCATCGATTGATGAAGCGCTTGAAAAATATAAAAATGAAAATGTATTTATAATTGGTGGAGCAAGTATTTATAAACAAACAATTGAAAAAGCTGATCAACTGTTTATTACAGAAGTTCATCAGGTTTTTGAAGGTGATGCTTTTTTTCCAGAGATTGATAAAAATGTGTGGCAGGAAGTGGAACGAGAAGATCATGAAGGTTTTAGTTTTGTGAGATATATTCGTAAATAAATTTGTATAAGATAGAGATACAGTTGAGATAATTTTTTAAAGAAGATAGTTTATGAAAAAAGGATTATTTGTAGTTTTACACGGTATTAACAATCTTGGCAAAACTACCCAAGCCAAATTATTGGTTGAAAAATTGCAAGAGGAAGGTCACAAATCGGAGTATATGAAATATCCTGTTTATGATTTAGAGCCTTCTGGAAAAATTCTCAATAACTATTTGCGTGAGGGAAACAAATTTAGTTTGACGCCTCGTGAAATTCAAACAATTTATGCTCTCAATCGTACACAATATGAATCAATTTTGAAAGAAAAGTTAGAAAGTGGCGTAAATATTATTGCCGAAGATTACACTGGCACGGGAATTTGTTGGGGGATTGGTGCTGGGGTGGATGAAGAATATTTGAAATTAATCAATTCACATTTATTAAAAGAAGATTTAGATTTTCTTTTTGACGGTAAACGTTTTACCGAAAGTACCGAAAAAAATCATAAGCATGAAACTGATGAAGAATTGTTAGAAAAAGTTAGACAAGCTCATTTGAGAATAGGTGAAGAATTTGGTTGGAAAAAAATAAATGCTAATTTAACAATTCCTGAAATTCATGCTATACTATGGGAAGAAATAAAAAAATTAATTTAAAATAATTTTATGTTGCCTTCCATTGGTAGTTTAATCGTAAAAAGTTTTCATGTTTATTTTAGCACATTGAAAAAGTTTGTTCCTTATTTGTTTTTGTTTTTGTTTTTTTCTATACTTTTATCTTTTGCCAATACTTCAAAACCATTATTATCATCTTTGATATCAAGCGTTTACGTCAAAGCTATTATTTATCTTTTTTCTTCTATCTTTTTTTCTTTATTAGGTTTTATATTGAGTTTGTCATTTATAAAAGTAGTTGGCTTGCACTATATTGGTCAGCCAATACCAAAATTTTGGTCAAATATCAAAGAATCTTTCTTTTTGACTTTCAAAAACTTAGCAACTTTTGTTTTCTTGGCTATACCTGCTATTATTTTGTACGTTTTTTATTTATTTAGTATCATGGGCTATGTGAATTTTGTGGTAATTTTTATTGGACTTTGGTTGATAATTTTATTGGGTGTTTTGGTTTATATTTGGTTTTCTTTTGTTCTTGTAGATTTGGCTTTGGAAAAGGGGAATGGCTTATCATCAATTGTTTCTAGTGTAAAAATTGTAAGGGGAAGAGTTGGGTCTGTCTTTATTCGTTTATTTTTGCCATCATTTGTATTGTATATTATTTTTGCGGTTATGAATGGGTTGTTTGATATGCTTTTTGGAAGTACAATTTTTTATACGGTAGTTATGCTTTTGTTGACTTTGGCTATTATTCCTTTTAGTGTAGTTGTTCCTACTGTATTGTACTGTGATTTGATGAAAAAACCAGTTTTGGATTTGCCAAAACCAGAAAGTGTCTAAAATATTTGAATTTTTTGTAAGAAGACCACTCTTTGAGGGGTCTTTTCTTTTGTCTAATCTCGTGTTACAATCAAGTTGTGAATGTCTAATTTTTGACTTTTTTTAGAGTCATCCTATAGACGTGCTATTAAGTTATTTTATTTTAAGAAACCTGCCTGCCGGCAGGCAGGGATCCCTCCTCGCTAAATCGGCCGGTCATGATGAATTAAACATATGAAACAATACGTCCCAATTATTGGTATGGAAGTACATGTGGAGCTAAAGACTGACTCCAAGATGTTTTGTTCGTGCCCAAATAATCCTAATATAGATACTCCAAATAAGAATATTTGTGAAGTTTGTCTAGCTCATCCTGGTACTTTGCCAGTCCCAAACAAAAAGGCTATTGCCTGGACAGTTATGGTTGGAAAAGCGTTAAATTGTCATATTTTGGAATTTTCCAAGTTTGACCGTAAGCATTATTTTTATCCAGATTTACCAAAAGGTTACCAGATTTCTCAATATGAAGAGCCAATTGCTGAGCACGGCTTTATTGAGTTAGATTTTGTAGGAGAAAATCCTATTCGTGACACTGCCAAGATTGGTATTACACGTGCACATCTTGAAGAAGATACAGCTAGATTAAATCATGGTGAAGATGGTAGTACTCTAGTCGATTTCAATCGTTCTGGTGTGCCTTTGGTTGAGATTGTGACAGATCCAGATTTCAAGTCAGCTCTGGAAGCCAAGACTTATTGTCAAGAATTGCGTAATATTGTACGTTATTTGGGTGTGAGTGATGCTGATATGGAAAAGGGACAAATGCGCTGTGAAGCCAATATTTCTGTGCAAGAAGTTGGTAGTTTTGAGATTATTGATGGTGTGGTGAAACCTCTAAACGGTATAAAATTAAATAATAAAGTTGAACTCAAAAATCTAAATTCTTTCAAAGCTGTCGAGCGTGGTATTGATTTTGAAATCAAAAGACAAACAGCGATGATCGAAAAAGGTGAAACTTGGGTACAGCAGACTCGTGGTTGGGATGACAACAAGCAAGAAACAGTGATGCAACGTACCAAAGAAAATGCTGCTGATTATCGTTATTTTCCAGATCCAGATATTCCACCCTTTCATCCTCTAAAAATTGCTGGTATTATTTCTTTGCCAGAGTTACCTTCTCAAAAGAGGTTGCGTTTTCGTGAAGAATATTATTTGTCATATTCAGATGCCAAAATTTTGACGGACAGTAAAGAACTTTCTTATTTTACAGAAGCTGTGATGAGTGATCTTGTTGAATGGTTGGACTCTATGCCAGAGTCAGAAAATAAAGCTGAAAATCTTCCTCAAAAAATTAGTCGTCTAGCAGGTAGTTGGATTACGAGTAAACTTTTGGGAATCCTCAAAGAAAAAAATATGGATATTACTGATGTCAAATTTTCTCCTGAGAATTTTGCTGAGCTTGTTGCTCTTATCTACAACAACAAAGTCAATGGTACCAACGCTTTGAAAATCTTGTTAATTATGGTGGGTCTTGATGTAGACAAAGATCCAACACATATTTTGGAAGAAAAAGGTTGGGGACAGGTATCTGATAGTGGACAGATTGAAACCCTTGTTGATGATGTGATTTCCAATTATCCAGATCAAGTGGCTCAAGTAAAAGCAGGCAAAGACACTGTCATCAAATTTTTGATAGGTATGGTGATGAAAGCTAGTGAAGGAAGTGCAGATCCAAAAGCGGTAGAGGAAATTTTGAGAAAGAAATTAGTTTAACTAATTATTTATTTTTTTATAAAAATAATTTAGATTATGTCCATAAGATCAAGCTATAGAGAAAGAATCTCTGGCAGGAAAGATATTGAAAATGAATTGCAAGATAGTAATAAACAGGAATATGATGTAGATGAAGCTGAACAATTACTGTTTAGTGACGATTCAGAAAAAATAAAATATTTTTTTGATAATTTTCGTCGTTTTGAAAATTTGAATAAAAAAATTGCTTATAAGATGATCCATTTGGAAGTTTCTAACTTGATATTTGAAAATGAAGAAAAGTTTCCAGGTCTTATTTTTGATAAAAAATTTGCGATAGAAATGGCATTTCATAATCAAGCTTATGGTGTGATAGTTAATATAGAAAAATTTATTGATCTAGATAAAGAAGTCGCCTATGTGTTGATTAGTAATGAAGTATATCCTAAGACAATAGTAGAAAACATTAAAGAGTTCAAAAATTTAGAATTTAATAAAGAGTTTGCAAATAAATTAATTAATGTTGAGGAATGCCAGTTTTTTATTGATAACATAGAAAAATTTACAGGTTTGGATAGAGAAGTTGCAGACAATATGATTCGGCAGGGTTTTGGTTATTTTGTTATTGAAAATAAAAATATATTTGATGGTTTGGAGCTGGATGAAGATTTGGCATTATTGTTAATTCATTGTGATGGAAAAAATATTTTGATGGAAAATAGGGAGAAATTTACGAATGTTAATTTTAATAAGGACTTTTTACTTAAAGCAATTAAATATAATAGTCGTGATTTTTTTATTGATTATATCGATCAATTTACAGGCCTAGACAAAGAGGTATCTTTGGCTTTAATTGAAAGTTATAACACACAGTGTGTTATTAATAACAAAGATAAATTTGCAGGTTTAGAATTAAACAAAGAAATAGCAATATTGTTGATTAAAACACATCAGTCCCAAGTATTAATAGATAATGTAAATGAATTCAATAACTTAGACAAAGAAATCGCCGTAGTCTTGATTAAAGCTGGTCATACAGAACAAGTAATAAAAAATAAAGACAAATTCGCAGATCTAGAATTCAACAAAGAAATAGCAATGCTCATAATTGATAAAAATCAGGCTCAGGTTTTAGTAGACAACCTAAATAAGTTCAATAATTTAGATAAAGAAGTTGCTTTAATTTTGGTTGGAGTTGGATATGTTAGTGAGGTATTTTATTATAAAGACAAATTCGCAGGTTTAGAATTCAACAAAGAAATAGCAATGCTATTAATTGAGAAAAAACAAACTAATTTTTTAGTAAACTATCTAAATGAATTCAATAACTTAGACAAAGAAATCGCCATAGCTCTGATTGAAGCTGGGTATACAGATCGAGTAATAATAACTAAAGACAAATTTGCAGGTTTAGAATTAAACAAAGAAATAGCAATGCTATTAATTGAGAAAAAACAAACTAAGGCTTTAGCAGACAATTTAAAAAGATTCAATAATCTAGACAAAGAAATTGCTTTAGCCTTGGTTGAAGCTGGACATGCAAGATTGGTGATTGTTATTTGTGATAAAGACAAATTTGCAGGTCTAGAATTAAACAAAGAAATTGCAATGCTCATGATTGAGAAAAAACAGAGTAAGACTTTAGTAGACTATCTAAATAAGTTCAATAATCTAGATAAAGAAGTTGCTCTTTCTTTGATTGAAGCTGGATATGGATATAGTGTTATAGCTATAACCGATGAAGACAAATTTGCAGGTTTAGAATTCAATAAAGAATTAGCAATGCTATTAATTGAATTTGGAGGTGCAGTTACTGTAATTTCTTTTAAAGACAAATTTGCAGGTTTAGAATTAAACAAAGAAATAGCAATGCTCATAATTAAGAAAAAACAGGCTCAGGTTTTATCATCCAGCCTAATTATATTCAATAATCTAGATAAAGAAGTTGCTTTAGCCTTGATTGAAGCTGGACAAATAGATCTAGTAATGGGAAACAAAGAAAAATTTGCAGGTCTAGAATTAAACAAAGAAATAGCAATACTCATAATTGAAAAAAGATATTCCCAAGTTTTTTTATCTAATGTAGATAAATTTTTTGGTATAGACAAAGAAGTTATAACAATTATATTAAAAAACAAAGAAGGAAATATTTTGTGTAATTATTTAATGGATGAAAGTGTTAAAAAAATGTTAGGCTATGAATTAATTCCGGAAGCATTGTATGAAAAAGCTTCAACTACTATAAAAATTATATTACAAGCTAACGTTTTTCCAATGTTGTGTCAGGAAGACTTTGAATTACTTTTTAATGAAAAAAATTCAATACAAAAGACACTTTCTAATTTTTCAGTATTGGAGTTGAACGTATTAGCAGAACAAAATAAGTTGCAAAATTTGAAGTGGCTAGGTAGCGAAGAAGAATGTGAAGGGATATTCAAAAAATTAAAAGAAAACGGAATAGATTCATGGTCTGATGAGCATAATATATCAGGACCCTTTGAACGAGGTTCTGCTATTTTTGGTTACAAAAAAATGTTTTCTTATATTTTGCGAGAAGGTGTGTCACGCCATGATAAGTTGTATAATTTTGATAAGGTTATTGAATTATTCAAAATTTCAGGTTTGGAAGCGCAAGAATTTTATATTCAAATATTAGATCAGGTAAAAAGAGATGGTGCAGAATATGATGGTGGAAAATCTGTTCATCATTTAAATACTATAGCTAATAATTTTAGAGAAGATATTTCAAAAGTATTGCAAGAAGCACAGGAATATGGAGATATAAAAGGATTGCAGACTTTGGCAAAAGATTTATCTACACCAGAACAAATTTTTAAATCCTGGGAAAGTTTAAAGAAATATGCTGAGTTGTGTCAGTTGTTAGGTAAAAAAGAAATTCTAGGTCAATTGAAAAAACTGAAAAGTGAAGGTGAAGGGAAAGAAAAGCTGTATAAATATATAGAAAGATTGGCCTTTCATCCAGATATAAGTATGCAGAGTGTAATTCAATTTTGGCGTAATCCTGAAGCCTTTTTAGGTCTTTTGGATATTCACACTGATGTCGGACTTCAAAATAGAAAAAAACCTTCGAACTATATCGAAATTCCCAATTTGGATTTAACGGCTGAACAATTGAGAGATGCACTTGTGGAAGGTTCGTTGGATCAAATTCAAGTATTTGAGCCACTAGAAATTGAGTATGAATTGCCAGCACGAAGTATGTCAGTGCAAGCCCCTTTTGAATTAATTAGAGATGCTATTGGAATGAAATCTTTGAATTTGGTTGGAAAAGCCCAAGATCCTGGAAAAGTATTTGCAGAAATTCAAGTATTTTTAAAAAAGAATGGGATTAAAGTTAATTTTAGAAATTATTTGTCTGGAGAAGAAAAAATAGATGAAGAAATAGAGTCCCAAATTGTAGAGATAGTCAAAAAATATTATAATCCAAGTATTGAAACTGTAAATTATAGAGCAAAGATAAATTTGAAATCAGATCCAGATGGTGTCGTTGCTGGTAATGATACTGCTTGTTGTATGCCGTTTGGCTCTGGAAAAAATAATATATATACCTTCAATCCTGTTTGTTCCTTGTTTACCCTTCAGCGTCGTAGTGGAGATGGTGTCTGGCGTACTGTAGCTCAAAGTGTTTTGACAAAAGATAAAAACATTGGAGTGAATGTTGCAGACCTAATAGGGAAAATTCAAAATCCTGAAGTTGTTCATATGCAAGATGTTATTCCAGAAGAGTTACTTCGAGAATCCAAATTTACTCTTGCTTGTGATAATGTTGAGCTTGCACCTTCTGTGAAAGGTAGTGAACTTATACATAAGCAGGTCGAGTTAATTTATGCTGATTTTATGGCAGAATATCTGAGTAGATTTTCTGTTAGAGATAATTTGGATAATTCACAGGTGGTAATTGGAAAAGGTTATTCAGATAGTCTCACAAACCTTCCTCAGGTTGATAACCTTTATATACCAGGAGCCCCTGTAGGTTATAGCGATAAAACACATAGCACAGTATATCAATTGAAACCAGAAAAAGGTTCTTTTGTGACAAGAAATGTTGTTGAAAAAAATAGAGAAAGTCGTGGGCAGGAATTACAGACAGATATTAAAGGAATTAGTTCTTTAACTTTTGAGGATTCTCTACCTGTAGCATATATAGAAGGTAAAGCGTATAGTGACAATCAGTCGTTGATACAATTTTTACACAACATGGAAAATGCTTTGATTGCAAAAGATATTAATAATGCTACAAAAAAAAGAGCTAATATGAGTTTCAAGTATACAGACAAAGAGGGAAAAGTACGTGGTTATTTGTTGGCTTATGAAGGTGTTGGTTCTGACAGGGGGACGCTTTTTGGAGAAAGAATTTTGTTTGTGTCAGATATTGCCAGCGATGGAGAAGTTGCTGGTACAGGTAAAGCTCTTATGGCTGCTCTTTTGGAACAATACAAAAGGGAATACGCTACAAAAGGTGACGCCATACCAATTTTTGCTCAAATGAGAGAACAAACTTCATATGCAATCGTTAAAGAAAAATTGAATGAATATGCTGGTAAATTTGGTATGAAGTTTACTATAGAAGAATTAGGAACAAACACTGTTGGTAGAGATGTAATGCATGAAGTGGTTTTGAGGTTAGTTGTGTAGTTTGTAAAATTAATTTTATTATCCACAATCAAAAAAGTATCTAAAATTAGCTAATAGTTTTCCCTTGTCAGTCTTCTAATCACGTGCTACAATAAAATAGCTATGAGACTATTTTTCCCAAAATTAAAAGAAGAAGTTACAACCCTTATTTAACATACAAACCACCACCATATCTGGTGGTTTTTTATTGCATTGATTAGACACTGATTGAAAAATAAATTAGAATTTAATTTTTATAAAAACACATTTGTTACAAGTATTATTTGATTATTATTGATGAATTTAGAGTATATCAGTGTAATCCTTAATAATCTGTGTAATCAATGTTAGTTAACCATCAATTTTTATGAACATACCGTTAGCACTTACTTATGATGACGTTTTAGTCATACCCCGTAGATCTAGTTTCAGCTCTCGTTCAGAAGCTAATACTAGGACTAGATTGACCAAAAAAATTGAGATAAATATTCCAATAATACCATCCAACATGGATTCTGTTACAGGTTCAGAAATGGCCATTGCTATGGCTAGACTTGGTGGAATTGGCTTGCTTCATAGGTTCAACACTATAGAAGAAAATGTGGAAGAAATAAAAAAAGTAAAAAGAGCACAAAATTTGATTGTTGAAGATCCTTACACTATTGATCCAACAAGTACTGTAGCACAAGCCAAAGAATTTGCCGCTGAGACCGGTGTGTCAGGATTATTGGTAGCCAATGGTGATCATAAATTACGAGGTGTGCTTTCTCGTCGTGATTTTCTTTTTGCAACTGATATGGATCAAAAAGTAGAAAGTATTATGACTCCAAGAGAAAAATTAATTGTGGGTGATGCTCACACCACTTTTGAAGAAGCTAAACAGATTTTTGCTAAACACAAAATAGAAAAGTTACCCTTAGTAGATGAAGAAAATAGGATAGTGGGACTTATCACTAGTGATGATATGAAACATATCATAGACTATCCACAAGCCAGTCGTGATAAAGATGGGCGTCTAATGGTAGGAGGTTCGGTAGGTGTTCATGGAGACTATATCGAGAGAGCTCAAGAACTAGTGAAAGCTGGTGTTGATGTTTTGGTAATTGATATTGCTCATGGTCATTCAGATTTGATGTTTGAAGCTATTGTTAAGTTGCGTGATGCTGTGGGTGATATTCAAATTATCGCAGGTAATATTGCGACAGCTAGTGCAGCGAGAGACCTTTGTGAGGCAGGAGTCGATGCTGTCAAAGTTGGTATAGGAGCTGGAACAATTTGTGTAACTAGGTTAGTAGCTGGTTGTGGTGTACCTCAGCTAACAGCGGTTATGGAAGTTGCCAGAGTTACAAAAAAATATGGTGTACCTCTTATTGCTGATAGTGGTGCCAAAGGTTCTGCTGACATTGTTAAAGCTATTGGTGCTGGAGCTGACTCTGTTATGTTTGGGTCTGTTTTTGCAGGTACTGCCGAAACTCCTGGTGTTGTGATGGTAAAGGGTGATAAAAAATACAAAATTTATCGTGGCAGTGCTAGTTTCACTCAAACCAATGATAGAAGAAAAATTAATCAAGAAAAAAAGAAAAATATGAGTGAAGTTGTACCAGAAGGAGTGGAGTCAATCGTGCCTTTCAAAGGGCCAGCTTCTGATATTGTGAATCAGTTGGTTGGTGGTTTAAAATCTGGTATGAGTTATACAGATTCACATACGATTGCAGAATTACAAAAAAATGTTGAGTTTGTTCGTATTACTAACGCTGGACAAATAGAGAGTGCTTCACATGATGTTAAAGCTATTACTTAGACGCAAGTTAATGGATTAACACGCGGAATGACGCAGAAAGAAAAGTACTACCTTGCTAAGGTGGTACTTTTTTATTTCATTATCAATTTTTAAGCAAAAGAAAGTCCTGGTTCCAACATCATTTCTTCATTTTCTATTTTTGTTTCTTGAAAAATATTTTGGTTGGCATAAAATTTTTCATTAGTTGCCATTAGTCTAATATTTTTACCATTTTCTACTAAATATTGAATACCGTTACCACAAATTCTGTTGTCAGCTACATCTTTTTGACCAATGATAACCCATTTTAGTTGTGGCATATCAGATATAAGATGTGAACATGGTGTATATTTGCCATTGCGGTAGGTACATGGTTCCATTGTACAATAAAGCATATATTCGTGTTCTTCCCAATCAGGCGTATTGTTTTTTAGCATAGACAAAGCATCTTGTTCAGCATGGACATGTCCACGTCTGTATCCCCAAGCAGAAATTTCGAAAGTTTCTGAATTTACCAATGTGGCTCCTACGCCATAGCCGTGTCTGGATTTATTGGAAACATCTTCAGCCAAGCGTTCGGTAATATTATAAAATCTATGGTTTACATCTGCCCAAAAAACATCTTTGAAACGACTAGACATACTACAAAGCACTTTATCATTTTCTATATAAGTATCAAAAAGATAGGCATAATCATATTTTTCAAAAGTATCACTTTTTTGTCTATAATTGCTTTTGTCATTTACACAATAAATACCTGTAATTTTTGTTTCTTGATTTATTGATTCGACTGCTTTTACCATATTTACAATAGTTCCACCAGTTGAAGCCATACAGTCTACAATAGCAATTTTTTTGTTTTTTAGAGCTTTGCTCATATACATTGTACGTTCATAGTAGCCTGTTTGTTGTGAAAAAGTGACGCACTCTACATCATAATGAAATGTTTTGGCAATAATCAGGGGAAGTCGTAATTGTGCAGCTACCAAAGTGGCAATACCTATGCCATCAGACTCAATAGACAGGATAACCTCGGTATCTTTTGGTATCATTTCTGCTAAATATTTTGCCAAGGTATTATGAATTCCTTGATTAGCTAGTGTGAAACCTTTGAAAGGATATATAAAATATTGATAATTGGAAACAGTACCACCTTTACTATCAGTTGTGCGTATTTGTGCTTCACGAAATAGATTCATAGCATCACCTACATCTTTTTTTATGGCTATTATTTCTTGATATGTTTGTTGAAGTTCTTTTTCAAGAAGATTTAACATATTATATAAGATTAGTCATACCAAAGTGGCATGTAGTAAATAAAAAATCATCCGTATTAGGATGATTTTATTGTATAGATAAAGAAATGAAAATTAGCTGATAGCTGTCTTTGACTGTCTCTAAATTGTTGTAGAGAATTTATATTCATATCTTACTAATAATAACATGTTTTGAAAGAAACAACAATCATGAATTGTGTATATTTTATTTTTGTTTCCTTTCATCTCACACCATTGACATTTTGGCTATTTTATGCTATAATTTTCGGTCGCTTCACCGGATTTCCCGGTGTTGTACGATAGCCCCAAGGGAGGGGGCTTGGTTTGAAGATAGGATCTTTTTTCGTTACTGTTGCATTCTGGGCCGCTTTCGGCTTGGGGTGCGCCTCGACTTCCATCAACAGCACTGACGAGTACCGTCGGTGCCTCAAGGTCGTCATTCTGGGGCAGGAGACCCAGAGGACGGCGGCAGCTCTTTTCGGCCAGGCCTTCCACGAGGCTGGCCTCAAGCCGACGCAACAGCTCATGGCTGGCGAGACACTCCGCGTCATCGCGGAGTTCAACTCGCTGGCCGAGCGTGGTGGCTCCGACCTTCGGGTAGGAGCTATCACGGGGGAGTTTCTGGACAAGTACGTTACCCTTCGGTGCAAGGGCTACTGCACCGAGTTCTCGTTGGATGAGACCTCTCGGGGTCTCATCTACCACGTCGTCTTCTACGGGGAGACCCCACAACTGGGCCTCCCCTACGACAAGTAGCCAAGTCTATTCTTCAATCTAGGAGGAAAAAAAGACTGTCCGTACTGGTGTAAAGTTTACATCAGTACGGGCAGCAAAGGAAAATCATTTTTTATTGAATACTTTGAAAGAAGTATTTTTTTATTTCTTAAAAAACTTTATAACTTTATGAACTATCACCTTATTTCAATTTTCTCCCCTAAAAACTTCGGTTGAATATCAAATAACAAATCTAACATCATTTTTATTCTAGCGAAGCTTTCTCTGATTTGTATTTTTGTATTAGCATAAGAATTTACATCACGAGCATTGTAACCGATGGCGTCTATACCTTTTTTGTTGGCGATATATATTGCACGTTCATTGTGGAATTTTTGTGAGATGATAGTTATACTCTCTTGTCCAAATATTTTTTTGCTTCGGACGACTGAGTCTAGAGTGCGAAAGCCAGCATAGTCGAGAAAAATACTTGATGTTGGTATGCCAGCTTCTAACAAATCTTTTTGGATAGTCGTCGGTTCATCATATTTTTTCGTGCCGTTGTCACCACTTACTAAAATGAAATCAATTTTGTTAGCTTCAAAAAGTTCTTTGGTAGCTGTAATTCTATAAGCATAATAAGCATTGATACGACCATCACGCAAATATTTACCAGTACCTAAGAGTAGTCCAACTTTGTTGTAAGGAATTTCTTCCACAGAACTATATAGTTTTTCGCTAACAGTTTTTTTTACAATACTATCGGTGATAGCAATCCAAACAGAAGTGAGTGCAATCCCCAATAAAAAAAATAATAAAATTTTTTTGAAAACTTTTTTCATAATATATAGGACAATTTCCCCTCCTAATAGGAGGGGTTAGGGGAGGTCTAGAGTATAACAAGACGTTTTATCTTGCTAAAGACCCCCTCTCCACCCTAGGCGGACCAGCCTTGGGCGGGTAGCTCCCCCTGCTAGGGGGAGAATCATTTTTAATCTGTCAAAACTTCTCAGTAATATGCAAATGTTTTCTAATTTTTATTTTCCAAGTTTCAAAACTTTCTACCAAAGTTATCAGTCCCAACATCACCATGATGAAGACGACTGGTTGATTGGAATATTTTGGCAGATTAAAAATGCTAAAGTTTTGCAAAAGTAATTTTAATAATTGCCAAATTATTAGTGAGACTAGAGTTGCCAACAAAAATTTAATTACGAAAAAATCAAAGTTGAGAAAATTCTGTATGAACTTGCCATCCATTTTTTTTAGCCACTTAATATATTTTTTGGAGACAGGATGTTTTTTGGTGTATAGTAAAAATAATTTGATTATAAAAATAATGATCCCAGAAATAAGAATAGTCAAAATAATATCGAAGACTACATGCCACCAAGTAGGGTATTCTTTTCTAATGGTACTAACCAAAGGTGTGTCCATTAGTTTTAAGCCCGCTGGCAAGGTGAGAGTGGCATAGAGGAAGACAAGAGCAGTGACTCTCTGTATCCAGAGTAATATTTTGCTGTGTGTTTTTTGGTTTGGATAGTATATTTTGTTCATAGTTTATAGTCTTTACAAAAGCTCAATGTTATGTTATTTTAACATATGCGGAGGATATTGACAAAAGTAGTAAATTGTGCTACACTACTCCGTTTATTACACATATATAAAAAGGCTTTATTTAGCCTATTAATTCATAATTTACAAATGGTTGTGATTTCCATAAACCATTATAATGTGTAGTCATTTTAATTTATACGTAATAAGTCTAATATATTTGTCTATGAAAAAGAACTTTTTCGCTAAACTAGGCCATTTTTTCCTGGTTTCAGCTGTTTTATTCAATGGTTTTGGTGTGGGGTTTGTGAAGGCTGCTCCAACACCTGGTCCAGTTGAAACTCCATCTGTATGGGCATCATCTCCAGCAGATATTGTGCTAGAGTCTGACGGTAATATTTCTATAATTAATATATACAATGCTACTTCAACTCCTATATATATTGAATTTACTCTAGGAGGTACTGCTACTGTTAGTACTGATTATTCATTACAGAGTATTCCACCTTTTAATGAAGCAAATCCTGGTAAAATATATGTTCCTGCTTCTGTAGATGGTACTGCATCTTCTGTAGGTTTTCCAATATCTATTGTTGACGATACTGATATTGAAAGTCTTGAAAATATCAAAGTTGTTTTTGGAAATGTTTTTGACATGATTACAGGAAATCAAATTACAGATTTAGTGTTAGGTAGTGTAGAAGTTTCTATCAAGGATAATGATATGCCTGCGCCTACTTTTAGTACAAGTACATTTTCAGTTACGGAAGGTTTTTATGCTGGTATGGGTAATAATTTTACTACCTTAACAAATATTAGTACTAAAGATTTAACTTATACAGTAGATGTTTCAGGAAGTGCCACATTGAATACTGATTATGGTTTTACCATTAAAAATGGTCCTGCTTTTAGTGATGCGACTCTTATAACATCCAGTCCTACGACAGTAACTATTCCCGCAGGTGGAAATGCAGAATTTTATATTGCCACAAATAATCCTTTATACAATGATGGATTGTACGAAATTGCAGAAGAAGCAATATTTACTGTGGTAAATGCAATAGATTCTGATACAAACACATATACATTTGCAGTAAATCCAGTAAGTACTGTTACTCTTGAAGATAATGATTCAAGAATTGGTTTTATTTCAAATGGCTTAGGTCTTGAAATTGATGAAATTTCAACAATCTCAAATGATGTTGTTACTTCTAGTAATTTAGCAAAACTAAGTAATAATGGTGATGGTGATGCTATGGTAGTTATAAATTTTGCTGGTTCAACAGCAACTCCAGGTACAAATTTTACATTTATTGAAACAGATCCTAATTATAGAATATTGGGTGAAACACCTTTGGTAATCATTCCTGCTGGAGAATCTATTGTTGTTCCACTTTATATTTATAATATAGATGGTGGAAATAAGACTGTAAGTATGACTATTGATAAAGTTATAGTAGGAGAAACAGAAGTTCCTCTTACAGCTGTGACTGGAAACAAAACACATACTTTTACTATAGTAGATAATGGTGTTCCACCTGAAAATCGTGCACCTATAGCTAGTACAGAACTAATAACGTTGGATGCTATTCATGTGGGTAATAACTCAACACCGGTTTCATTCCCAAGAACTTTTTCAGATCCTGACTTAGATGTACTTACTTATAGTGTAGTATTGTCAGACTCTACAATTGCAACATATGAAATAAAAACAAACGGAGAATTAGTATTAACAGGAACAAAAGCTGGTACAACAACAGTGAGAATGATTGCTACAGATTCTGATGGATTAAATGCTAGTACCACGTTTAGTTTGACTGTTACAAACAACATTCCAACAGTAAATGAAGCGATAGTAACACAACGTATAGATCTTCATGTAAGTTCTACAGTTATTATTGATAATGAAACATTACAAAATTTGTTTTCTGATTTAGATACTAATGACAGAGTTGGTATTAGTTTGACTAATAATACAGATGCTACTGTTGTGACAACAACATCAGACATAGAATTTTCTAGTTTGGTATTAACAGGTTTGAAAGTTGGTACAAGTACTATTGAACTTACTGGTAATGACCAACATGGTGGTATAGTTACTTCTACGTTTGATGTAGTCGTGACTGACTCTACTCCTGTTGAAGAAAATACAAATCCTCCTACAAATAATACATCTGGCGGTGGCGGTTCAGTTCTTCTTCCTAATACAGCTCCTCAAGCTGTTGTAACTAATGGTCAAGAAGTAACTGTGGAAGTAAACAAAGAAATTACTTTTGATGCTAGTGGTAGTGTAGATAAAGAAGGTAATATCAGATTTTATTTCTGGAACTTTGGTGATGGTAGTGATGAAGTATATTACACTGTTCCAACAGTCAAATATACTTATACTAAAATAAGTAATTACACTTTGAATATCAAAGTAAAAGATGCTTATGGTGCTGAGAGTAGTGCGCAAGTAAAGGTAAAAGTTGTAGCTGGCAAAGCTTCTACAAATACTGGAACTCCAGATAAAACTTCAAATACTAAAACTGAAACTACAACTCCTACTCCTACTCCTACTTCAACAACTTATACAGCAACTCCTGCAGAAGAAACTGGAAGTACTGGTAATACAAATAATAATACTAACAATAACACTTCTGCTAATAATACAGAAGAAGAAGCAACTACAACTGAGGAAGAAAATACTTCTACAGAAGAAGAAACTACTTCTGAAAATACTGAAGAAGAAATCACTGAAGAAGTACCTGCCGAAACAACAGAAGAATTACCAACTTGGATCAAAATTATCTTTGGTAGTGGTGCTCTAGCCGCTGTGGCTGGCGCTGGTCTTGCTATCAATAGAGTGAGAAAAAATGTGTAAGATTGTTTGATGATATAAAAAATAAAGAAGCTATTCATATATATTGAGTAGCTTCTTTTTTTGTGAAGTTTTGATTGTTCACACATAGACTTTACAAGATATAAAGATTATGTTAATATAATATATATGGAGTAGTTGACAAAAATAGTATGGTATATTACTGATTCTCCACATGTTTAGATTCATCCAAAGGCTTTTTGGCCAATTAGTTCACACTTTAAAAATGGTTATGACCATTCATAAACCATTGTAATTTATAGTCAGTTTGCTCATACTTAAAAAGTATGATAAATTTATCTATTAATTCATACTGATTAAGTATGATATATTTAACTTATTAATTTAAAATTACCAAGTTTAATATATTTACTTATGAAAAATAATTTTTTCGCTAAACTAGGAAATTTCTTCCTGGTTTCAGCTGTGCTATTCAATGGTTTTGGAGTGGGGTTGGTAAGTGCTGAATATGCAGACACTATTTCTCCAACCTTCTCTTTACTTCTTGATAATGTAAAAGAAGGAAATTCAGGACAAACAACTACTTATAATGTTGGTGTAAAATATAACGGTCCAGTTTTGGTTGATGACTATACTGTGGAAGTAATATTTTATAGTGTTTTAGGGGATACTTTTGCTGAGTATGGTGTTGATTATGAGGTACCTAATTCCGTGCCTAATTTGGAAGATCATTCGTATTTTCTTACTTTTACACCTGCAACACAAAATGATGAATTGTTTGTTCCTGTAAATGTTATGGGTAACGACACTATTAATGATTTTAATGTTTTATTCAAATACATTATTTTTACCATAAAAGGTATTACTATCGAACAACCTGATCAGCTGTTTGCTTTGAGTATTGAAGATGATGATGTTCCTACCATTATTGAACCAATATTTATTCCTGTCACTTCTGTTGTTTATGAAGGTGTTGCTACAGGAGCTAATGTTACTAAGTTGGTAAACAATAATAATACTGATTTAATTTATACTATTGAACTTACTGGTGATGCTTTACTCGAACAAGAATTTGGATTGTCTGTTATTGATGAACAAAATATCTCTACACCAATCACGAATAGTTTTTTCAATCTTTTTGTACCAAGAAATTCTAGTTCTACTTTTTCTGTTAGTACAAATGGTATTTATGATAATTCGTCTTTTG
>MFRB01000129.1 GCA_001783255.1 Candidatus Magasanikbacteria bacterium RIFOXYD12_FULL_33_17 | reverse complement strand
TTCTGTAAGTTCTGAAGTTTGGGAGAATGCTGAAAAAACAACACAAGAATCTTCTGTTAGTTTATTGGGAACTGTAAGTAAACATCCTAAACAAGAAGGTGTTTATGAATTGCAAGTAAAATCTTTGGCTATAATTGGTTTGTCAGAAGATTATCCTATTGCCAACAAAGAACATGGACCAGAATTTCTGCTTGAAAATCGTCATTTATGGTTGCGTTCAAAAAAACAATGGGCAATTTTGCGTATTCGTGATACTGTGGAAACTGCTATCAATGAGTATTTGCATAGTGAAGAATTTATTCGTACTGATTCTCCAATTTTTACACCGAATGCTTGTGAAGGTACTACCACACTTTTTCCAGTACCATATTTTGATTTGGGTGAAGCCTATTTATCTCAATCAGGACAGCTTTATATCGAAGCGGCTATTGCGAGTGTAGGACGTTGTTATGATTTTGGGCCAGTATTTCGTGCTGAAAAATCTGTTACCAAAAGACATTTGACAGAATTTTGGATGATGGATGCTGAAGCTGCTTTCGTAGAACATGAAGAAAATTTGCGTATTCAAGAAGGTCTTGTCAAAGCTATTGTCAAAAAGTGTCTGGATAACTGTACCGAAGAATTCAAAATTTTAGAAAGAAATACTGAACCACTAAAAAAAGTTTTGGAAAAACCATTTACTCGTTATACTTATGATGACGCTATTGTAAAACTAAATGAACTTGGTAGTGATATCAAACATGGTGAAGATTTGGGTAATGATGACGAAGGACTTTTGACCAAAGATAGTGATGTACCAGTATTCATCGAAAAATGGCCAAAGACTATCAAACCTTTTTATATGAAGATAGATCCAGAAAACAATTCTCGTGTTTTGAATGATGATCTGATTGGTATTGAAGGTTCTGGTGAGTTGATTGGTGGTTCACAGCGTGAAGATAATTTTGATTTATTATTAGAAAGAATCAGAGAAGAAAATTTGCCAGAAGCTGAATATTCTTGGTATACAGATTTACGTAAATATGGTTCTGTACCTCATGCTGGTTTTGGTATTGGTGTTGAACGTGCTGTACGTTGGATGGCTGGTATTGAACATATCCGTGAGTGTATTCCTTTCCCTAGAATGGTGAATAGACTTAAACCATAATTGTTTTGTTTTAAATTAGTTTTGTAATATGAAACGTCCTTTTTATAAAGGGCGTTTTTAATTTTGAATTTCAAATTTCAAATTTTAAAATAATTTATCAATTTCTAAATTTTAAAATGTATATTGTCATATAAAAAATTGAAAAATTAAAACATTTTGTCATTGTTTTAAAATTGAAAATTCTAAAATTTCAAAATTATCACGGTGTGGATAATACCACCTTTCGCATATTATAACTTTTACTCAATATATGTTATAATAAGGATGAGTTTTATAAACGGCTAACCTAGAAAACATGAGTCGTTTTGTTTTAGAACAATTGAACAAAATAAAAGCCTTGGTAAGCAAAATTTTACCACAGAGATTATCCGGATATAACTATCAGGTGTTTTTTGTTTTTTTACTAGTAGTATTTTTTGCGTTATCTACCAAATATGTACATGCTGGATTTGTTGAATGGATAGTAGAAGCTATTTCTAGTATGTTATTAGGTCTTGCTACTGTCGCTATGGCTTTGACTATTTTTTTCTTACGTTATTTTATTACTCTTGCTAGTTACAACAATTATATAGATGTGAGTGTGGTGAAACTTGGTTGGGTGATGGTACGTGATGTGGCGAATATGTTTTTTGTTGTTTCACTTTTGGTCATTGCTTTTGCGACTATTCTAGGTGTTGAAAAATATGAATGGAAAAAAGGCTTGGTCAAATTGGTAATAATGGCGATACTTATCAATTTTAGTAATCTTATTGCTCAGATTATTATTGATGCTGCTCATATTTTTACTATTACTTTTTTGAATGCTGTATCTGCTAGTGCTGGTGGTAACTTGATGAACATGTTTAGTCTGGGTGAGATTACTAATATAATTACGGGTAAGAACATCGGAGACAGTATGCAATCAGCTACCTCTTCGATTTTCGTAGCTTCTTTCGTAGCTTTTTTGTTTGCTGTGGGTACAGCTGTAGTGATGGGTTCTTATGTTGTGGTTATGGCTTTACGTGTTGTTGTCTTGTGGGCTCTTATAATCTTGTCACCATTGGCTTATCTTATGTCTGCTTTGCCAAATGGAGAAAAATATTCTCAAAAGTGGTGGACGGAGTTCATGCAACATGTTATTGTCGCGCCTGTGATGGTCTTTTTCTTATGGTTGGCTTTTGCAACTTTGGGTACAGGGCAAATCATGAGTGAAATAAAACAAGGCAATACTATTCCTTTACAACAAAGTAGCGATGCTTTGTCTGTTTCTTTGACTAGTGTTTCTACTTGGGAAAATATGTCCAATTATATTTTGGCTCTTATCTTTTTGATGATTGGTTTGAAGATGACTAGAGAAAGTGGTGCAACTGGTGCTGGTATGTTGAATGCAGTAGAAGGTTATGCTAAGAAAGTTGCGACGATTGCTAGTGGTTATGCTGCGGGTAGATGGTTGGTGGGTAAGGGTGTTGAAAAAGGAAAGAAATTTGCGGGGGATTATGGAAAATTGACTTCAGCCGCAGTTATGGATACCAAAGCTGGAAAATTTGTCAAAAAATGGAGTGGTGCTCAGTGGTTAGGAAATGCGGGTATTAGAAGAGAAGCTGCTATAGATAGACTTGAGCAATACAAAAAAGAAAAAAAGAGAGAAATTATGGAAAGGGGTGGTGGTATTTCTGGTTGGTTAGCTCCTAGTTATGACAAAATAGCAAAACAAGAAGCTAAGGCTAATGCTGCTGCTGCTGAGGCCAAAGAAGATTATAGAGATTTACAAATAAAAGCTGAGCTTGATCTTTTTGGTGGTGATAAAGCAAAATTTGAAGAAAAACAAGGGAAACTTCTCAATGAAGCTACTGCCAAAAATATCGCAAAATTACAAAAAGAAGCCGATGAAGAAACTGACCCTGATGAAAAAGAAAAGAAGCGTAAAGAATTAGAAGCAGTAAAAAGAGATGTTGCTAATGCTGATAGTATTGAAGCAAAGGTAAAAATTTTGGAAAAAGAAGCCTATGAAGAAACTGACCCTGATGAAAAAGAAAAGAAACTTGCTGAAATCGCTAATCTAAAAGGTGAAAGAATTGAAACTTTGGCCAAGGCCTCTGGTTTGGGTGAGGGTGATGTTGTCGCTTTGGAACAAAAGGCTATGAGTGGTTTGTCTTATATGCGTCATCGTACCCAAGTCATGAAAAATGCTGATGCTGAAAATACTATGAAAGAAACTATAAATGAAACCTTCAGCAAAATGAATTTGGCTAGTTTATCAAGACAAAGAAATGAATTGGATAAAGCCAATGAAGAAGCTTTGGCTGAGTATATAAAAGGACAAATGGAAGGAATAGATGAATTCACTCAAGCAGAGATTTTACAGTTTGCAGAAGATTTTAGAAAAAATAAAATTTCTAAAAGGGTAAGTGAACTGGCTAAAGAAGAAAAAAAAGATCCAGAAAAATTGAGCGAAGTTGATCGTAATCGTTTAGAAGAAAAAGCTGTAAAAGAAATAGGAAGTCTTGATTTTTCGACGGCTGCTGGTAAGTTTTTTGAAGATAAGAGACAAAAAAAACAAACAAGAATAAATGCCTTAGTAAAGGAAGGCAACACTTTGGATAAAGCTACTGCAATAGCTACTGATGAACAAGAAAAAGAAAAAAATGAGAAACGAGAAGTAGTCATTAAAGAATTGACAAAAGATGGTAGTTCAGTAGAGGATGCTAAGGCTAAAATAAAACAAAAAGTTTTGAAACATTATAATAGTACTTTAGATTTTTCTAAAACAAAATATAGAGATGATTTAGCAAAAAAGAAAAAACAAGAGTTTGAAGATAAATTTGTTGCTGATGAACAAGAAAGAGTGAGGAAAGACGCCCTTGCAAAAATAGAAGATGAAGATAGTAAACGTTCAAAGAGTCAACGTCGCACACAATCTGAAAAAGAGGAATTAGCTCAAGAAGATGTACAAAAACATTTTTATGATAAGGAGGGAAAATTGTTAGATGAAAGAAAAAAAGAGATAGAAGACTATGCTTCTGCTGAAATGATAAAAGATGATGTAAAAAAAGAAATAACTGCTGAAGTGGATGTCCATTTCAAACCAAGAGAAGAAGCTATCCAAAAAGCACAAACAGAAAATGGTGATATTTCTGAAATTGTTACTGCAGATACCAAAGCAGCTTTGGTAGATAATATGTCAGATTACGAAAGAGCCAATGTCCTTGAGTCTGTCGTAAAAGATCCAAAACATAAATCTTGGACCAAGTTGCGCTCTTTTTATGCTACTAAATCTGCTTCTCGTAGTGCCAACAAATACAAAGGTGAAGAAGAAAAGTTGACCCTTCGTATGTCAGATGTTTTGCGTGGTTTGGAAGGTAAGACTATGGATGAAGAAAGAAATTATCAGAGATCAAAGATTGCTGATAGTATGAAAGAATTTCAAAATCTTACCTATGATGAAAGAATGGCAGAAATGAAAAGAAATGTAAAAGAAATCAAAAATTTGGGTGCAAAAGAAAAGCTAGGTACTTTGACTGCTCAAGAAAAAGATGTCTTGAAAAATGCTAGTCAAAGACAAGCTGCTGTATTATCAAGTATTATGGATCAAGGTGAGTTCAATGCTTTTGCTAATGAATTTAGACATTATATGGTAGAAGAATTGGGTGATGAATCATATGCAGGTCTAGAAAATAATATGCAAAATACTGCTACCTTAGCACTTGGTGCTCTTACTGGTATGGATAGAGGTGTCATTGATAGAGATATGTCAGGTGTTCAAGAAATTTTTCGAAAACGTCTAAAAGAAAAAGAAGGTGTGTTGATGAGAACTTTGCAACATGGTATGGAAAAATCTGCTAATAATGGTAATTCACATCATTATCATCAAGTAGTAGAAGGTGTAAATGCCAATGGTACAAAAGTAGTTGGCTTTACCAAAGCAATGGTTTCTGGTGTGGGTACTGGAAGTGGTAACAAAGGTAGTCTTGGTACTGGTGAAAATATTGATGGTTCACAAAAAATTATGGAAGATTATTTGAGTACGATGGCTGCCAACTTCAATCTTAGTACTTCAACTGATGGTCGTTCATTTATGGTTACCAATTCACAAGGTCATGCTGTTGATTTTCAACATGAAAGAGCTAGAGAATCTGTACTTAGTATTGCCAACTTGAGTTCACAAGCGATTAGTTCTATGGGAGATGTTAAGCTTAGATATTTGGCTGGTTCCAAAGGTTATGGTGCTTCTATATATGATAGAACTGATGGTAAATTGCATATGCCTTCAGGACGTATTAGTCAAACTTGGTCAAAAGTTTTGAGTGACATGACTAATAGTGCTCAAAATGGAGGCTCTGCTAATATTAGAGACAATGCTTTACGTTCACTTCGTGCTTTGTACAAGAGTTGGGGAGTCCCTGGTGCTGATACTATGTCGATACCAGCTCTTAGATCTTTGGCTAGTTCTTCAGGTTTTAAGATGTAGAAATATTAATCATAGAAAATAGTTTATGGAATTTTCAGAAATTTTAAAAATTATCAAAGTACCTAGAAATTTGACAGAAGAGGAACTTTCAAGTATTTCTTCGGTTGTCTATGATTATTTGTATGATGAAAAATATTCTTATGAGTTATTTTTACTTTGGGATGATTTTTTCCAAAAAACTAATTTTGATCTAAATATTATTTTGGGTTTGCATGATACATTTTTCAAATGGTATTCTATTGTATTTTTTAAGAATTTTGATCGTCTAAAACCAGAACAAATGGCTTCTATCTTGCCATATACTTTTATGATGGGTTTTTATTTAGATTTTTCTGTAGTGTATTTGTACACGGACTATTTGATGACTTATATATCAGAAGACAAAGAACAAACTAGAATTCACAAAATTATAGGAGAAAAAATAGTAAAATCAAATTTACCGTTTGATTATGAAAAAGGTCTGAGTATCAAAGATCTTGTAGCCCTAAAATTGGATGTAGAAGCTGGTAACTTAACTGACGAAGAAAAAATTCAGAGGGCAGCTATAATTGGTAGTATAGAAGAATATTTGTCAAAAAATGATTTTTTTATGTTCAAATCTTCTGAACAAAAAGTGGCTAGAATAAATAATGTTTTGGATTTTTTTAGATTTTTGTCTGATGGAGAAGGTATTGAAAAGTTCCGTCCTTATTATCTAGATACTGTTGAATTTTTGCCTTCTGAAAAAGAGGTTGAGATTTCTGAATTGTTATTTGATTCTTATTTTAAATTGAATGGCAATCCTGTTATTGATGAAGTAAACAAAAAATTAGAAGAAGAAAATAAATTATTAGAAAAGGAAATTGCTGTTTTCTCTTACGTCGATATCAAATCAGAGCTTGAACAACAATTCTCTTACGACGATACTGGTGAATTACAGCCTATTGAAGAAGTTTTGGCAAAATTATCACAGTTAGCTGAAGAAAATAATGATGAAAAAATAGAAGAATTATATATGTTTGATGAGGATGCTGGTAAGTTTATTTGGGATGATGATTTATTACAACAAAGTTGATTGTGAAAAAAAATTTCATTTGATTTTGTTATTTTTAGATAAATTTTAAATTGTAAGTGGTTTTTGATCACTTCACGTAACACGTATGGCTGACAATAAACAACAAACAATTTTGATAAAAAAAGCCGACGGTACCAAAGTACGTGTCAGTCTTGATGAATTCAAAAAAATGCGTGCGGGGAATGAGGAACCATCCCACAGCCCAAGGCGTGCTATGCAAGGCGGGCAAGTGGGGAATGAGGAAAGAGGAAAGAGGAATCTGGAAAGTGAAATGAAGAAAGATTTACAGAAAAAAGTTAATGTTCATGAGATTGAAGAAAAACAACAGACAACAGATAACAGACAACAAACTTTTGTCGAAACAAGTAACAAGATACAAGAAACTTACCTGCCGGCAGGCATGGCAAACAATTCACAAGTCACAAATTATAATGCTCTTGAAATTGAAAAAGTAAAACCAGCCGTAACTTTGGTAAAAGAACCTGAAAAAAAAATGACCGAAAATTTGATGGTTGAGACCCCTCATGAATTGGCTACTTTTACTCCGGTACATGATATTTTTGTGGATGAAGCGGCCGCTAATTTTGAATGGAAAAATTCTGATAGTGAATCATTGTTGGCTGTAGATGCTCCGGAAGTCGAAAAATTGAAGAAAAAAGGTGTCCCTCATGTAGAAGGTCATGATTTACAAGAACATATCAAAATGCCACATGCTGATGTAACTGATGATTTGAAAAATCGTGCTAAGTCTTTGGTTATTTCTTGGCAAAAGGGTATTAGAAATGATAATCAATTATTAGATTATGCAACTAGAAATATTGATCATGGTGGTCTCGGATTAGATAGTGAACAAGCAAGTCGTTTTTTGAAAAATGTAAAAAATTCCAAAAATAATTTGGACAATTTGTTTGAAATAGTTTTTGAAAAAAAGAAAAAAACTTTGGATACATCTGAAATAAAAGCTGAAACAAAAATAGAAAAACCAGTAGTTAATAGTATGTCTAGATTGGATGATTTGATGCGTACTGAGAAGCCTATAGAATTTTTATCTGAAAAAGATTTTTCCAAACCATTTTCTCATACAACCCCGAGTACTGTGGTGCATGATGTCGCTTCACCAAGTAGTTTTTCAGCTAAGACTATGGGGCCAAAACAAGAGATGGAAAGTTTTTCTTTGGTAGAGTATCGTCGTCTAGCCAAAGATCCAAAGAAGTGCGCTGATATGCTAATGTCAAAGTTGAACTCTTGGAAATCTGAATCATTTTTGCTTTTTCTGGAGGTTTTGGAAGGTTGGCAAAGTAGCCCTTTGAATAAAATGTATGTAGATACTACAGTAGAAGCTATCAATAATAAAAAATCAGTAGCTGAGGTGTTACAAGCCAAAAATAAAAATGATTTTATTACTTTGGAGGAATATCAAAGTTTGGTGGATATGGATAATAGATTGATTTAATCTAATTAGTTTATGCAACAATTTGTCGTACCACAATTTATAGATGTTGAAGACAAAATTATTGGTCCTGTTACTACCAGACAATTTTTGATTATTTTAGTTGCGGGTATAATCATTTTTTTATTTTATCGTTTTGGTGATTTTTCTTTTTTTATTTTTAGTTTAGTATTATTTGGTGGTTTAGCTTTGTTGTTTGCTTTTGTAAAAATAAATGGTCAAACTTTTCATTATTTTGTTTTGAATATTATCCAGTCAGCCAAAAAACCATCTTTACGTATTTGGCGTAAATATTATGACAAAAGAGAACTGGATGATTTACGTAAACAATTCAAAGCACCTGAAAAGATGGATGTTGGTAAAAAAAATGTAAAACGTAGACATATCAGAGATTTGGCTTTACTTGTCAACACTGGAGGTTTTTATAAACCAGAAGATGAGCTATAATGTATGAGAGTTAAACAGGTAGATTGAATAAAGTATTTTTTATACAGAAAACCCCTCCTCTACGAGGGGAGGGAAAACCGGAGTCTCCCTCTCTTGGTAGGAGAGGGCCGGGGTGAGGTTCGTTTTTATCATAATAATATATTGTTAAACAATATCGTAAGTTTAAAGTATGAAAAATAAAAAAGCCGTTAAAAAAACAGCCAAAAAACCAAGTACCCAAACTTATTTGCAAATAGCTGAAATAAAAGATGGAGTAGTGGTTTTGAAAGATGGAACTTTGCGTTCAGTACTGATCACTTCTAGTATAAATTTTTCTTTGAAATCAGAAGATGAACAAAATGGTATAATTTCATCTTATGTTGGTTTTTTGAATTCTTTGGATTTTCCTGTACAGATTTGTGTGCAATCTAGACGTTTGCAAATAAAGCCGTATTTGGAAAAACTTATTGCCCAAGAAAAAAAACAAACCAATGAACTTTTGCGTGTGCAGACTGCAGATTATCGTTCATTTATTGAAGAGTTGGTAGATATTGGCAAAATCATGACAAAGAAGTATTATGTAATAGTTTCTTATGATCCACTTTCTAATAAGAAAAAAAGTTTTTGGGCAAGATTCAAAGAGGTTATAAAACCGGCGATTACTTTGCGTCTAAAAGATGAAAGATTTAGACAACGTAAAGAAGATTTAGATTTGCGTGTTAGACAAGTTTCTTCTGGTTTGGAAGGTATTGGTTTGCAAGTAGCACAGTTGGATACCCAATCTCTTATAGAATTATATTATAATACTTATAATCCAGACATTTCTTTTGCTGAGCAATTGGGAGATATCGATAAACAGCAAATAGAAGAAATTTAGAAATTAATTAGTAATTAATAATTACTAATTAATAATTTTTGAAAAGGAGCTTTCATAAAAAAACATCTGGAAATTAAATTTAAGCGTTAGCAATCTAATAAAACAATTCAACTAATTTATGCCATTTAGACCAATATTCAGAGGTAAGACAAAAAACGCAGCTAACTCTGCTGTTCTTGAAGATAGTGAAGAAAAGAAAATAGCGCAAGAATTGATAACTTTGGAAGAAGAAAAAGTGTATCGTGAAGGTACTGTAGCTATTCGTGATTTGATTTCGCCATCTGCTTTCAAAGTAGAGTCTAATTTTTTGCAACTAGGTAATACTTTTTTGCGTACAATTTTTATTACAAGTTATCCTCGTTATATTTCTGTTGGTTGGAATTCTACTATCCTCAATTTGAATTTGAGTATGGATGTTAGTATGTTTTTTTATCCTGTTAATTCCGCTATTATTTTAAAACAATTAAAAAACAAAGTAGGTGCTTTGCAAGCACAATTGTCCACTGATGCTGAAAAAGGGGCGGCTCGTGATCCTTTACGTGAGACTGCTTTACGTGATATTGAATCTTTACGTGATGATTTGACACAAGGTACTGAACATTTTTTTCAATTTGCTTTTTATATTACTCTTTATTCTGCTGATAAAAAAGAATTAGACAAAAATACGGAAGATATTCATAATATTTTTGGATCAAAATTGATTCATAGTAAACATGTTTTATTTCAATCTGAACAAGGTTTCAATTCTACTATGCCTTTGGGTATTGATGAACTTGTTATTTCTTTCAACATGAATTCTTCACCGATTGCAGCTTCATTTCCTTTTATTTCGTCGGAGCTTACTAGTGATGATGGTATTTTGTATGGTATAAATCGTCATAACAATAGTCTTGTTTTGTTTGATAGATTTTCTTTGCAAAATGCTAATATGGTAGTATTTGCTACATCTGGTGCTGGTAAATCTTATGCTGTAAAATTGGAAATTTTACGTAGTTTGATGCTTGGAGTTGACGTCATCGTTATCGATCCTGAAATGGAATATGATCATTTGGCAGAGGCTGTGAATGGAACTTATGTTAATATTTCTTTGGCTTCTGAAAGTAAAGTAAATCCTTTTGACTTACCTCGTCCAGTTGGACAGCAGGTCTCTACAGAAGACATCATCAGAAGCGCTGTTATCACGCTCAAGGGCCTTTTGCGTATTATGCTTGGTAATTTGACTTCCACTGAAGATTCACTCTTAGACAGGGCCTTACTTGAAACTTATGCTAAAAAAGATATAACTATCAATAGTGATTTGGCTACAGTAGAGCCTCCTGTTATGCAAGATTTGGTAGATGTTTTGGCTGGTATGGAAGGTGCCGAAAATTTGGTTATTAGACTCAAGAAATTTACCGAAGGTACTTTCGCTGGTCTTTTCAATTCTCCTACTAATGTAAATACTAGTAATCAATTGGTTATTTTTAGTGTGCGTGATTTGGAAGATGAACTTCGTCCCATGGCTATTTATACTTTAGTCAATTATATTTGGAATATTGTTCGTTCAGAACGTAAGAAACGTTTACTGATGATTGATGAAGCTTGGTGGTTGATGATGCATGAAGATAGTGCTAAATTCATGTATGCACTTGTTAAACGTTGTCGTAAATATTTCTTAGGTGTTACTACTATTACTCAAGATGTAAATGATTTTTTACGTTCACCTTATGGTCAAGCTATTGTGAACAATTCATCGATGCAGTTGTTACTTAGACAAACTCCGTCTGCTATAGATACTATCCAAAAAACTTTTATGTTAACAGAAGGTGAAAAATATTTGTTGTTGGATAGTCCTGTTGGACAAGGAATATTTTTTGCGGGTAATAAGCACGTTGCTATTCAAATAGTAGCTTCTTATACTGAAGATCAATTGGTTACTTCCAATCCACAACAATTAATGGATATTGAAAGAGCCAAAAAAGAATTTCAAGAACAAATGGAACAAGGGGAAATAAATCAATAATATATTTTTATGCTTACACTTAGACAAAAAATTTTTATAGCTTCAGGGATTGCAGTTGCTATGTTATTAGTAATTATCTTTGCTTTGTTGTATACAAGACAACAAAACAATAACAAAGATACTGGTAATAATGTCACTTCTACTAATCAAAATGTTATTGATTCCAGTAATCCAAATATTATACTCAATAATAATCAAATTATTACTAAGCCAGATGGTACGCCAGAAGAATTATATGTCAAACAGATGGCAATATTTTTTGTAGAAAGATTTTTTACATATTCCAATCAAAATAATAATATTCATATTACAGAATTAAAAAGTAGCGCTAGTGCTAATATGGTAGCTTGGATGAATACCCAAACTCAAAAAAAAGATAGTAATTATAGTGGTGTGACTAGCAATGTCTTGAGTTCGAAGCTTACTTCTTTTGATAAGTCTACAGGATTAGCTACTGTTGTTTTAGAAATAACACAATCTTTTGCAAAAGAAGTCGGCAAAAATATCGAAAAAAGTAATGAACAAAAAACTGTACAAGTAGATTTCAAGTTAATAAATAATGAATGGAAGGTTGATGGTGTGTGGGATGTAAAAATATAATTTTTTAAATTTTCTTATGTCTTTTGGAGGGATATTAGATTCTATTAAAGATATTTTTTTTCCAGTGAACTGTCTTAATTGTGCAAAAGAGGGTGATTTTGTGTGTGAAGAATGTTTAAAAACACTCGATTTGTCGGGTGTTTTTTGTTGTCCGGTTTGTCATCAAGAAAATAAAACAGGGGATTATTGTTTAGGTTGTCAGCCATTATTTATTGACGCTGAGATTGCTGTCACTAAATATGATGAACAAGACTTGATAGGAGAAATAATGCATTGTTTTAAATATCAATATGTAGAGGATTTAGAAAAAACTATTGAAAAAATGATAGCAAGTTTCTTGTCTAATAATGATTTGCCTGAATTCGATGCTATAACTTTTGTACCATTGCACGGTAGACGTTATATAGAAAGAGGTTTCAATCAATCTGAGAAAATTGCGGTTATATTAGCTAAAAAAATGCATAAACCTGTGGTTAATTTATTGAAAAGAACAAGGTATACCAAGCCTCAAGCCAAATTTAAAAGACAAGAAAGATTGGTAAATTTGAAAGATGCTTTTGAATTTTGTTATAAAAAACAAGATTTTAAAAATAAAAATGTTATTTTAGTTGATGATGTTTTTACGACTGGTTCTACTATGCAAGAATGTGCCAAAGTTTTGAAATCAAATAAAGTTGCTAAGGTAATAGGTTTTAGTTTGGCTAGGGGGTGATTTAAGTGAGGGGTATTGGTTTTTTAGAAATACAAAGTTAGAAACATTTATCTTTGGATTTGGCACGTAACACGAGTCACGTATCACGTAACAATTAATTTTACGAACAATAACCTCAAAATAATCCTTAATATAAAAACCGCTTTGTAGCGGTTTTGTTATGTGATACGTGTTACGTGACTCGTGTTATTTGCTTTTTCTCGCCAAATTTAAAAAGAAAATTATAAGTAAAAAAGCCGTAAGAGACATGATAGGAATAGTAATATATCCAAACTCTAAGATATATAGTTTGGTACAAGAAACAGCTGTAGCTGAACCGTCACAAGCTCCAATTTGAGGAGCTCCGTAGTATAAAGCGTTTTGATATATTCCAATTACACCACCTATGATAGATAATACTATTGCGTACAGTGAAGAATGTTGGAATTCTTTTTTGAAGTAAGCAATTCCTAAGAATATAGCCTGTGGATAGATGAAAACTCTTTGCCACCAACAAA
This sequence comes from Candidatus Magasanikbacteria bacterium RIFOXYD12_FULL_33_17, assembly GCA_001783255.1. Classification (GTDB taxonomy): domain Bacteria; phylum Patescibacteriota; class Patescibacteriia; order Magasanikbacterales; family UBA922; genus UBA1557. The sequence continues at coordinate 1,443 of MFRB01000129.1, read as the reverse complement.
GTGAACAAGGTTCAAAACCTACTATTTCAGAATAATAAAGGCTTAATACTGCAGAAAATAAAGCAATCAACCAAGCAAAAAGTAGACCGTGTTTTCCAAAAAAATCTTTGATAAAGTTTTTTTCTTTTTTTATAAGAAGTAATATAATAGCTATTATCAAAAATATATGAGATAGTAGTGTTCCTAAAGATAAAAGTTTGTTTATTATTTCTGTCATATAAAATTTTATTTAGGTAATTCACAACTAGTTTTTGAGGCTAGTTCTGTCAAAGAAATTTTTCCTGATTGTCTAGTGCCATCGGCAAAAATCCAAGTTGGGTAGCTTTCAATTTTTTGATTAGTACAGACTGGCAATTGTCCGTTACTATCAGAGGTTGAACATTCTACATAAGGTAAATATTTGGCAGATTTACCAAATTCAGCTTTTTGTTCTTTACAATGAGTACACCAGAAAGCACCGTAAAAGGTTGAACCTTGTGTTTGTAAACATTTGGCAAAATCATCTAGTTTACCAGGTTTGTTATTTTGCAAAACTAGGAAGTAACTAAAGGCAATTATAACTATAAGTGCAAGTAATACTGAGATTATTAATTTTGATTTTTTTTTCATGTATTTTTTATTATATTTTATATTTTACTATTATAACAATAATCTTTTGTTGTAGTCAAATTACGTTCTCTACAATTTCAAGTGTGACATAACAAATTGTGATATGTCTTATTTTTATTTAAGATTTTTGTAAAGGAATATTGATAGATAAAAGAGCCTCTTCTGTTTTTTTGAAAATCAGTCCTTTTTCTTTTAATTTTTTGTAGCCAATTGACATTTTTTCTAATAAGAAAAGAGAATTTTGATCAATGCTTGTCAATAATACTTTTTGATTTCTAGATTCGATAATGTCTATTATTTCATCAAGAGCTGCCACACCGTCAGCGTCTATAAAATGAACTTCACGTAATCTCAAAATAATAATTTTATATTTTTTTAGATTTGTTTCGAAACGTTCTAAGTGTGCTTGGCTATTTATATAACATAATTTACCACTAAAAGAATACAATAATACATCAGCGTTTTCTTTTATTTCTTTGAGTTTTACGCCTGAATCAGAGTCCACAATACCTTCTTCAAAACTATTTACTTTTAATTCAAAATGTCCGTGTGAAATATTGTTTACAAAAATCAAAAGAGAAACTGATACTCCAAATAATATACCAAAAATAGGATCTATAAGGATGGTAATAATAGCAACAAAAATAGACACAAAAAATCCTGTTCTTTCATAGTGCCATAATTTTAGATAATGTTCTTTTCCTACCATTTGAATAGCAACAAATACCAAGATAGAGGCTATAACTGCCAAAGGAATATATTTGAAGTAACCAAGTAAAAAAAGAGAAATTATAGCTACACTTATAGTACTAATGATTGCTGATGTTTTGTGTG
>MFRB01000128.1:2930-3144 GCA_001783255.1 Candidatus Magasanikbacteria bacterium RIFOXYD12_FULL_33_17 | reverse complement strand
TTGGCTTTGTCTGATACGTTGATAAATATCTTTTGTTTTTTGAGACGTTTTTCAATAGCTTGAATTTGTAGATTTACAATTTGACGAATTTGTTTTGGACTTAGTGAGTGGAAGATGATGATATCATCGATACGGTTTAGAAATTCTGGTTTGAATTGTTCTTTCAAAGCTGACATAACCATATTATTTATTTTGGCACTTTTTTCTTCAGTTT
>MFRB01000128.1:0-2850 GCA_001783255.1 Candidatus Magasanikbacteria bacterium RIFOXYD12_FULL_33_17 | reverse complement strand
GTCATAATTATCACAGTATTTTTGAAATTTACTTTGCGACCTTTGGCATCAGTCAAGTGTCCGTCTTCAAGAATTTGAAGCATGATATTAAAAGTGTCTGGATGAGCTTTTTCAATTTCATCAAAAAGAATTACAGAATATGGTTTTCTTCGTACTATTTCCGTCAATTGTCCACCTTCATCAAAGCCAACATAGCCAGGAGGGGAGCCGATCATCTTGCTTATGGCATGTTTTTCCATGTATTCAGTCATATCCACGCGGATAAGAGCTTCTTCATCATTGAACAAAAATTCTGCAAGTGCTTTGGCTAACTCAGTTTTACCGACACCAGTTGGCCCCATGAAAATAAATGAGCCAATTGGACGTTTTTCTTCTGAAATTCCCGCACGACTACGACGAATCGCATTGGATATTGAGGTGATAGCTTCTTTTTGTCCTATTACACGTTTTTCCAATTCCAATTCCATTTTTGCTAATTTTATTATTTCATCTTCAAGCATTTTGTTGAGTGGAACGCCTGTCCATTTGGAAACAACCTTGGCGATATCTTCTTCAGTGACTTCTTCTTTCAAAATACTATTTATTTTTTGTAAATCAGCCAATTTGTTTTCATATTTTTTGATAGCTTTTTCAATCATCGGAATTTTGCCATAGCGAAGCTCGGCTACTTTTTGCAAATCGCCTTTACGTTCTTCAATTTCTGATTGTTGTTTCAATTTGTCTATTTCTTTTTTATGTTCACGAATTTTGGTAATGATTTCTTTTTCATTTGTCCATTGCATTTCTATTTCTTTACTTTGATCTTTTAGATTGGCTAGTTCTTCTTTCAACTTTTTTTCACGTTCTTTACTATCATCATCTGTTTCTTTTTTGAGAGCCTTGAGTTCAATTTCTATTTTCATTATCTGACGTTTCATTTTATCAAGATTGTCAGGCATCGAGTCTATTTGCATTTTTAGAGCGCTAGCAGCTTCATCAATCAAATCAATTGCTTTGTCTGGTAATTGTCTATCACTAATATAACGACTAGAAAGTTGGACTGACGAAACAATGGCAGGATCAGTGATTCTTACGCCATGATGAATTTCATATTTTTCTTTGATACCACGAAGTATCGCAATAGCATCTTCTATTTTTGGTTCCAAAACAAGTACTGGTTGGAAGCGACGTTCGAAAGCGGCATCTTTTTCAATATGTTTCTGATACTCTTTGATAGTTGTAGCTCCAACGACGTGCATTTCGCCACGAGCAAGGCCTGGTTTTAGCATGTTTGAGGCGTCTACAGCGCCCTCGGAGCTTCCCGCACCAACAATAGTGTGTAATTCATCAATAAACAAAATTATTTTGCCCTGGGCCTCTGTGACTTCTTTGATAACAGCTTTGAAACGTTCTTCAAATTCGCCGCGAAACTTGGTACCAGCGAGTAGGGAACCAATATCAAGAGAAACTATTTCTTTGTGTTTCAAATTTTCTGGTACATCGCCATTGACTATTCTTTGAGCTAGACCTTCGACTACAGCAGTTTTACCAACTCCAGGTTCACCAATAAGCACTGGATTATTTTTTGTTCTGCGAGTAAGTACTTGCATAACACGACGAATTTCATCATCACGACCAATCACTGGATCTAGTTTTTCTTTGCGTGCGCGTTCAGTAAGATTAATACCGTATTTTTCTAGAGCTTGATATTTACTTTCTGGTTCAGGACTATCTACTCTTTGATTACCACGAATATCTTTGAGGACGTTCAAAATATCTTGGTACTGGACTTTTTGACGAGATAGAGCATCACTAATAGGATTTTTGTTAGTCAAAAAAGCTAGAAGTAAATGTTCTACACTGATAAAATCGTCATGCATTTTTTTTGCCTCATTGTCAGCATTTTGCAATATGAAAATCATGGCTTGTCCCAGAGTCACTTGTCCAATATTGTGATCTTCTTCTTTAATTTGTTTTGGTATAGCATTTATCATTTCTTGAACTTCGGTTTTGAGTTGTTCAATATTGACATTGAGCTTCTTGAAAATAGAGACTACTACACCTTCACTCTGATTGAGTAAACTCAAAAATAAATGAGGAGGTTCTATCTGTGTTTGTGCATTTTGTAAAGCAATATTTTGTGCGTTTTGTATTGCTTCTTGGGATTTGTGGGTGAAATTTTGGGGAAACATATATAAAGGCTTATCCGCCCAAGGCGGACCCGTCTGCGCGGGAAAGGCTATTAATTTATAATTATCACTCTAATAGAGTGAGTGATAATACTATAACATGCTGGAAAAATTTGTCAATATGTGCTAAGATAAGACAAGTTAAAAGTTCTTAAAGTTTATAAAGTTGAAAGTTTTTGTACTTAAATTATACCAATATTAACAATTTTTTAAAATCGTAATTTGGTGGAGCAAAATATACACTTTTAGAAAATTATGAATTAAAAAAATAATTCGTGTGTATTAGTGTTAATATTCGTGTTCCTATGTTCGACAGTATCAAAATCCTAGGAGTAAAAGTAAGTAAGCTAGATTTGGGTTCTAGCCGTCTTTTTGTTTCCAATCTCTTGTCTACTGGCGGACAGCACAAAATCTTCACTCCAAATCCTGAGATGTTGGTTGATTCACAAAAAGATAGTTATTTTCGTAGAGTCTTGAATAGTGCTAATTTGAATATTTGTGATGGACATGGTATCAAGTTTCTGTCCAAAAAATCATTGTCTGTAATTCATGGTGTAGACTTCATGCTAGATGTCTGTAAGATAGCTGAACAAAAAAAGTGTTCAGTATTTTTCTTGGGTTCTGGTAGTGAAGAAGTGTTGAAAAAAATGAAAACTAGAATAAAATTGAAATTCCCAGAGCT
>MFRB01000127.1 GCA_001783255.1 Candidatus Magasanikbacteria bacterium RIFOXYD12_FULL_33_17 | reverse complement strand
GACTATTTCCTTATCTATATACTTTAAGATTCTTATAGAATCATCACCACCAATAGAAGTAAATATAGCTTTTACGTTTTTATCTAAAAAAGCATTGTTAATATCCTCAGCTCTAATTTTTGGATTTTCGTATAATTCATTTAAATCCATTCTAGTTGTAGGAAATTCTTTTATTTTTAATCCGAATTTTTCTTCAAGAACTTTTATTCCATTATCAAATATATGTGGAAATTTTGAAGGCAATCCTTTTGATGGAGATAAAACTGCGATAGTATCGCCTTTTTGTAATTTTTTTGGTTTGATTGCCATAATGTTTTAAATAAATAATCTTTTTTTGGCTGCGGAGGTACGAAACAGACAAAAAACTTCGCTTTCCCCTCTAAAAATTGTTGAAAAATTATTTTTTTTCGTTGTTCTCTGCACCAAACCTTGTTAAGTGACTCGAGTGGAGCGTAGCGGAACGAAAACGCAGCGTGACAAGAATTTTCATAGAAAATTCGCAGAGTTCTAAAAGCCTTACGTAACTTTTTTATTCCAGGTATTTCTAAATTTTTTTTCACCAACTTTTTTTAATAATTTTTGATTTTCAATAAAGTCTTGTCCATATTTTAACCAACTTTTGGAAAACGTTTTCAGCTTTTTGCAAGGAAATTCATCACATTCATAACAGTGAATAATATCTTTGTCTTTGCAACATAAATGAAATTTTGTGCATTTTTCACATCTTTCAAAATTAATTTCTGCGCCAGGGCAAGGCTTTTTCTCACGAGTATATGATGGACACCCACCACAAAAACATCCACAAGCTGGAATCCGTCCAGTATATTCCTTTATTGTTGGTTTGTTAGTCATAAAATTATTAAAAGAGGAGGCAAATATGGGTGGAGGCTTTTGGATAAAAGCCGTAACCAGATATGACGTGTTATATGATGTATGTTTTTTCTTCCCATAATACTGGATTTGTTTCACTAATATTAGATTCAAGGAATTTAATCCCTTCTTTCGTAAGTTCTCCAACTTTTCTGAACGGTTTCCATTCATCTTTTTTGATTAATTCCGTTTTTACCAGATGAGTATTGTCAAAACAAAATTCATATTTCTCGCCATTGGATTTTTCTTTTTTAAAATGCGATTCTGACATTAAGATATTGTCATTATACTTGTTTGATTTTGTTAACATTGCACCAATATAAAAATTTTCATCTTTTTCTCTTAAAAATACTATTGGATGAATAGCATCTGATTTCTTTCTTCCAAAAACTATGTCACCTTTTTTCATTTGATAATTTGACATAAATAACTAAAATATAAAGTATCCTACCCAGTCAGGAGTATATTCTTGCGCTATTTTTTTTAGCTCTTGTAAATCATTATCACTTTTTGCCTTATTGATTCTCGACATGATTTTTGTATTAATATCTCGGTCTGAATCATTTTTCGCCAAATCGGGATGAAAACGATGCGCTAATCTTCTATACAGATAACGGAAAAAATCATCTACTGATTTTATAGAGTCCCATGTATTACCTTCTTTTAAATCTTGCTCTATTTCTTTTTTGATATTTAGAAATTCTTGGTTATCCGCATGAATTTCAAGCGCGACATTAATCCAGGTGAGTGCCTCTTTTAAGTTACCATTATTGATAGCGGAATGTGCTTTAAGCGCAATATTTTTGGCAAGTTCGGTCATCAATGATTGGTCAATATGTATTATTAAATCAATATAATCATTAATCTTATCTATCGTTAAATAATGAGATTCACAAAGCAATGCAGAAAGAAAAGCGTCCTTTGAATTTCTTTTTTCATTTGCTGAAAATTTATACAGCACGCCCATTGTCAAATCGTTAGCAACTACTTTTTTGTCCACAGAAATAAGCATGCCAATAATTATTGGTGTAGTATATACCATGTCATACTCATCAATTTTCTGATTAGGCATAGCAGAGTATTGGGCAAATGCTTCGTCGTTTCGGCCTTCATGGTGCAAAATTTCTATTATTCTCCACCATGGATCAGAATTTTCTGGGCAAGTTAAAATAGCTTCTTGATATGTCTCGTATGCAAGATACCATTCCGGACCTTGTTTCCAATTTTTCTCAATTGGAATTTCTGTAGTTATAAATGATTTCATTTTCGAAATAAACTGAGACGAAATGCTTCCTGTTGGCTTTTCAGAAAATTTAGTATTTTTTTTCTGAATCCTTGTAATTATTTCGGGATAACCTTCATGTAGGAATCGCAATCCTTCATTGGGATTTAAAATAATTAAAGTAGCCAAAGAACACAGAGCTTCTGACTTTTTAAATTTTTTATTCGTCGCATACTTACTAAAAAAATTTGACATAATTTATAATTTATAATAAATCGTTTTCTGAGCGACGAGAGGATCGAAGAAAACACCATATACCCCCATCTTAAAAAATTAAAAATAAAATTTGTTCATTACAGAAATGCGTACGCCGTTAGGCGAAAAGAAAAGGCAAATTTCACATAACGCGGAGATATCCGAAGTTTACCAAAATTCCATAAAAAAATGAAATTATATT
>MFRB01000126.1 GCA_001783255.1 Candidatus Magasanikbacteria bacterium RIFOXYD12_FULL_33_17 | reverse complement strand
TAGCTTTGGGAATTTCAGCTTTTGTACGTATGGCAGCTGGTAGTGCGATGAGTGTGGTCATCAATCATACTTTGGCTATACATGGTGGTGATGTGGCTATTGCTACATTTGGTGTCGTAAACAGATTATTATCTTTTGTTTTTATGCCTATGTTTGGCATAATTCAAGGTATGCAACCGATTGTAGGTTTCAATTATGGTGCAAAAAATTCACAGAGAGTTATTGATGTCATAAAATTGACTGTGAAAATTACTACTATTATGTCATTTGTTTCTTTTGTAGTTTTGTTTATTTTTGCTGAAATTTTTATGAAGATATTTAGTACAGATCTAGAATTGATAAGAATGGGTTCTCATGCTACACGTATTATTATCATATTTTTGATTACTTTAGGTTTGCAAGTAGTCAGTTCTGGTATGTATCAATCTATGGGTAGAGCTTGGATTTCTTTTGTAATTTCATCATTGCGCCAAATTATTTTTTTGATTCCTTTGGTAATTATTTTACCTATATTTTTTGATTTAAATGGTGTTTGGTATGCTTTCCCTGTGGCTGACTTTTTGGCTTTTGTTGTTTCTTGGGTATTGTATAAGAGAGAAATGGCTTTGATTGAGAAAAACCTTGCTTAGAATTTACAAATTTTCATTTTTCAATTTTCAAACAATTTAAAAATTGTTTGAAAATTACTAAATTAAAAATTTAAAATTAAAAAACAGTTTTAATAAATTAAAACTGTTTTTTGTTGCTAAATATTATTTATAGAACCTTTAAGTCTTTAATCACTTCGTCCACATGTTTAGCTGGATTTACTTTTTCATAATGTTTAATAATTTTTCCATCTTTGCCAATGAGGAATGAATCACGTTGTATTCCCATATATTTTTTACCAAACATAGATTTTTCTTTCCAAACACCATATTTTTCAACTACTTCTTTTTTTTCATCAGAAAGTAGGGGAAAGTTTAGACCATGTTTGTTCTCAAATTTTTTGTGAGATTCGACAGAGTCTACACTAACACCAAGAACTTGAACATCATATTTTTTTAGTTCATTGTTTCTATCACGGAAGCATTTGGCTTCGATAGTACAGCCAGGTGTCATATCTTTTGGGTAAAAGTAGAGAAGTACTAGTTTACCGGCGTAGTCTGAGAGTTTGTGTTTTTTACCTTCTTGATCAGGTAAGTTGAAAGCTGGAGCTTTGGACATATGTTTATAGGTTAATTGGTTTATTAGTTAATTAGTTCAAATTCGTTAGATTCGTTTAATCCGTGTTCTATTTTGGCAGATAGAACGCGAATCTAACTAATTAAACGAATTATAACGAATTTGTTCTTATTGGTTGTAATAATTATACCAAGCTAGTATAGATTTGCAAAGAGTGGATAGATATTGTAGAATAATATCATTAAGAAAGTTATTTGAGTTTTCAATATTTTGTTAGATAGATAAGTTCAATTTTAAGAAAGACCCCTCACCATATTTCATTGGTTTCGGGGTACCTCTATTATATGCCCGAACTACCAGAAGTAGAAACCATACGCCAAGATTTGCGTAAAAAAATATTAGGTAAAAAAATCAATGATTTTGTTTTTACCAAAAAGGCTAGATTAAACAAAACAACTAAGTTTTTTGTAGATTTTTTTGTAGGCAATCATTTCGCAGAAATTGATAGAATTGGCAAGCTCATTATTTTTGTTTTGCCAGATGAAAAACATGTTTTATTAGTACATTTGAAAATGACAGGGCAACTTATTTATAAGAAAGATGACAAAATAATTCCTGGTGGACATAGTGACGTTTCAACAGTGGACGTACCAAACAAACACACTCACGTCCAGTTTCATTTTGAAGATGGTTCCAAAGTATTTTTTAATGATATTCGTCGTTTTGGTTATTTGAGTTTGGAAACTATCGAAAAATTAGAAAAAATAAAAAGTAAATACGGCATCGAGCCTTTGACAGATAATTTCACTTGGGAGAATTTTGCCAAGATTTTTGCTGGCAAAAAAAGTACAATCTTGAAAGCATTACTTTTGAATCAGCAAATAATTTCTGGCCTTGGTAATATTTACGTGGATGAAACTTGTTTTGATGCTGGTATTCGACCAGACAGACGAGTGAATACACTGACTCTAGCAGAACTCAAAAGATTGTTTGCTTCTACAAAAAAAATAATAAAAAAAGCCGTAGAAGAAAGAGGTACGACTTTTAATAACTATTTGGACGCTGATGGTAAAAAGGGGAGTTTTGTGAAATTTTTGAAAGTTTACGGACGAGGTGGCCAGAAATGTGTGAAGTGTAAAAGTATTTTGACAAAGACGAAAATTGGAGGTAGGGGAACGGTTTATTGTGAAAAGTGTCAGAAATAGTCGAAAGTTTATTCCTCCCAAGGCGGACTCGTCTACGCGAGAAAGTCAAAAGTTCATAAAGTTTTGTAATTATATATTAGGTTAGATACTTTATAACTTTTTTCATATTTATAGATTATTTTCCAAAAATAATCTCAAACTTTCTAAATCTTTTTTATCTTTGTCATAATGATGAGTATTGATTCCGACAGACTGAGCAGACTTTACAGCGTCTTCATTGTGTTCAAAGTAAATGACTTCTTCAGGTTTTAGTTTGAAAAATTCAAGCATTTTTTTATAAAATTCTGGTTCAGTTTTGTTTGGATTATGGTTTAACGTAAATACTTCATAAGGCATATTGACTATGCCAAATTTTAGCTTTTCTTCATCATTGGCATTTGTTAAAATAATTTTTCTATTTTCAAAAGAGTCTAATAATTCTTGCATTTTTGTGAAAACGCCTTCTTCTGTAATGAAAGTATTCCAAGCATCTACTAGGATAATTTTTGACATATTTTTGTTTTTTTAGCTAAATTATTTATAATGAAATTATAGCGTATTTAGACTAAATCAGTCAATTTTATGTAAAAAATAAGCTTTTTCTTATTTTTTTAGCTTATTTACTGTATTTTTATTGACAAAACATTTTTTTTATGCTACTATTTTGCACGTATAAGTCCTCGCTTTTGAGGTTTTTTTAATCTCGATGAATCGGGACAAGTTAATTATAATTTTATGGAAATTCGTAATATCGCGATTATCGCTCACGTTGACCACGGCAAGACTACCTTGACTGATGCTTTGCTACGCCAAACTGGCATGGTAGATGAAGCTAGTACTGGAAAAAGTATGGATAGTAATGTTCTAGAATTGGAACGTGGTATTACTATTTATTCAAAAAATACTTCACTTTTTTATAAAGATACAAAAATAAATATCGTAGATACTCCAGGCCATGCTGACTTTGGTTCAGAAGTAGAGCGTGTTTTACGTTCTATTGATTGTGTGCTTCTTATCGTCGATGCTCAAGAAGGTCCAATGCCTCAAACAAAATTTGTGTTGAAAAAATCTTTGGAACTTGGTTTGAGACCTCTTGTTGTTTTGAACAAAATTGATAAACCTGCTGCTCGTCCACTAGAAGTACATGATGAAGTCTTGGAACTGTTTATGGATCTTGGGGCTACTGATGAACAAATGGATTTTCCATATTGTTTTGCTATCGGTAAACAAGGTATTGCTAAGAGAAAATTAGAAGATGAATCACAAGATATTTTTCCTCTTTTGGACATGGTATTAGAACACGTACCTGTCGCCAAACAAGATACTGGAGCTCCTCTTCGTATGCAACCATTCAATTTGGCTTATGATGATTTTGTTGGACGTCTTGCTATTGGTCGTATTTATGAAGGTACTGTCAAAGTTGGTGAAAAAGTTTTTATAAAAAATGTAAACGGTCAGTCACGTAGTGCCAACGTAACTAAGTTACAACAATTCAAAGGTTTTGATACTATGGAAGTAAAAGAAGCTTCTGCTGGAGATATTGTGATGCTTGCTGGTATTGCTGATATTGATATTGGTGAAACTATTTGTCATTCTTTGGATCAAGAAGCACTTCCAGCCATCAAAGTTGATGAACCAACTATTCAAATGGATTTTTTCGTAAATAATTCTCCATTTGCTGGTAAGGAAGGTAAATTTGTGACTACTCGTCAAATTCGTGAACGTCTTGAAAAAGAATTGGAAGTAAACGTAGGTTTGCAAGTAGATTTTGCTGATTCTGATAAATTCAAAGTTTATGGACGTGGTGAACTTCACATTGCCATTTTACTTGAACAAATGAGTAGAGAAGGTTTTGAATTGCAAGTAAGTCAACCTCACGTTATTATCAAAGATATTGATGGGGTAAAATGTGAACCTTTTGAAGAAGTTACTGTTGATGTTCCATCAGGTTTTTCTGGTACTGTGATTGAAAAGATGGGTAAAAGAAAAGGAAACATGACTAACATGATGAATCATGGTGATCAAACTAGAATAATTTTTGAGATTCCATCTCGTGGTCTTCTAGGGTATAGAAGTCAATTTGTGATGGATACCAAAGGCGAAGGTATTATGTCTAGTCAAACTATTGGTTTCAAACCTCATGTTGGCGTAATTGAAAAGAAAGCTACAGGTTCTATGGTTTCTATGGTTGCTGGAAAAGCTCTTGGCTATTCTCTTGCCAATCTACAAATGCGTGGTGATATGTATATCGGACCAAATATTGAAGTTTATGAAGGTATGGTAATTGGTAACACCTCAAAGGGTGAAGATATGATGGTCAATCCAATAAAAGGTAAACAACTTACCAATATGCGTGCTAGTGGTACTGATGACGCTTTGAATCTTACCCCACCGATTGAAGTCAATCTTGAACGTGGTTTAGAAATGATTTCTGATGATGAATATCTTGAAATTACACCAAAGAGTATCCGTATTCGTAAACAAGTTTTGAGTGAAACTGATAGAAAGAAGTTTGGTAGAAAATAAAATAATTTAAAATTTTGGACGGTTGTGTTAATAATTTTTATGTGAATAATAATTGTTGACATATTTAGAGGATTGTACTATAATTCTCACGTCTTTTGCAATGCGCGCCTAGCTCAGTTGGTTAGAGCATCTCGTTTACACCGAGGGGGTCAGGGGTTCGAATCCCTTGGCGCGTACTAGATAAACCCACTTTTTATAGTGGGTTTGTAGTATCTATGCCATCATAGCTCCACGTAAAACTCACTTCGCTCGTCACGTGGCCAGCATATTAGTTTGTATCTTAAATATGCTTGCGACGTGGTGGTCGAAGACCACTTTACGTACGCCATCATAGCTCAGTTGGTAGAGCGCATCCATGGTAAGGATGAGGTCTCCAGTTCGATCCTGGATGATGGCTCTAAGTATGTTTTTTTGTTAATTTTACTTGAGAATAACTCCACTTGACAAAAAATAGGGGATAATGTATTATATAGCGG
>MFRB01000125.1:1332-3796 GCA_001783255.1 Candidatus Magasanikbacteria bacterium RIFOXYD12_FULL_33_17 | reverse complement strand
TTCCATTATTGCAGTGAATTTGTAATCGACAACTTCAGGAAAATGTTCGACAAGAAGACTGTTGACGACGAAAGCGATGTCAAGAGGTTTCAAACGTTTGTTTTCATCACGCTCCACATAGCCACGACTTTCAATTGTGGAAATAGTTGGGGCGTAAGTAGAAGGACGACCAATGCCGTATTCTTCCATCGCTTTGACCAAAGTCGCGTCAGAATAACGAGGTTTTGGTTCGGTGAAATGTTGTTCGGGTTTTAATTCTTTACAATCGACATTTTCGCCGATTGTCATTTCTGGCAACATTTCTTCTTTTAGTTGTTCAGGATAGAGTTGCAACCAGCCTGGGAAGACCACAGATTGGCCTGTAGCGCGAAACATATACTCTTTGGCTTCTATATCTATGTTTTCTTTGTTTAGATTGGCTACAGCCATTTGGGTGGCGACGGCTCTTTTCCAAATAAGACTGTATAATTTCAATTGTTGAGGGTCTAGATAAGCACTGATTGACTCAGGACTTTTGTTTACATCAGTTGGGCGGACAGCTTCATGGGCTTCTTGCGCATTTTTACTTTTGTTGGCATAAAAGCGTGGTTTGTCTAAGGCAAATTTTTCGCCGTATTGTTTTCCAATAAAACTTTTGCTTTCAGTCAAAAATTTTTCAGACAAATTTAGCGCATCAGTACGCATGTAAGTAATGAGACCGACTTGGCCTTCACTACCAATTTTGATACCTTCGTAAAGTTGTTGAGCAAGACGCATCGTTTGTTTGGCAGAATATCCAAGTTTGTAACTGGCTTGTTGTTGTAATGTAGAAGTAGTAAATGGAGGTGGAGGAGTGCGCTTGGTTTGTTTTTTGACAATATCTTTTATTTTGTATTCAGCATTTTCTAATTCTAACAAAATAGCGTCAACTTGTTCTTTATTTTTCAAACCTAGTTTGTCTATTTTTTTGTCATTGATACTATGAAGTTTTCCGGTGAAATCGGCAGTCTTGTTGAAGAGAGCATCGACTGACCAGTATTCTTGAGCGACAAAAGCTTTGCGTTCTTCTTCACGTTCGACGACTAGTCTGACGGCGACAGATTGTACACGACCAGCTGAGAGTCCGCGGGCGACTTTTTTCCATAAGAAAGGGGAGAGCTCATAACCGACGATTCTGTCGAGAATACGACGAGCTTGTTGGGCGTCAACCAATTTCAAATCAATATGACGAGGGTTGGCAATAGCTTCTTCAATCGCACTTTTGGTAATTTCGTGGAATACTATACGTTTGGCTTTTTTGGGATTGATTTTGAAAATTTCGGCCAAGTGCCAAGAAATAGCTTCTCCTTCGCGGTCCTCATCGGATGCGAATATGACCTCTGTAGCTTCTTTGGCAAGTTTTTTTAGTTTGTTTACATGAGCACTTTTGTCTTTTGGGACTTCGTAAGTTGGTTCGAAAGTGCCACCAGCAATATCTATACCCATTTTACTTTTTGGCAAATCACGAGTATGACCAAAAGAAGATTCTACTTTGTAAGCAGCTCCCAAAAATTTGGAAATTGTTTTGGCTTTGGTAGGAGACTCTACAATGACTAGTTTCATAATTATTTTTTCTACTTAACATTCTTTAATGCAAAATTGATTTAATTTAAAACGTGTTTAATGGCTAAATCCACCCAAGGCGGACAGGTTGTCAAATTGTTACATTGCTTTCTTTTTCAAAACAACAATTTAGCAATTTGGTAATTTAACAATTATTTATTTTTAAAATCTTTGCCAAAATTTTATTTTTTCTTCAATTAATTGGCAAGTTGATAATTTTTTGTAATAAGGGTTGTCGCAACCATGTGTATTTTTTATCTCACATTTTTTAGATTCTTCATTAAACATATAACCAGTTTGAGTAGCTAAACATGTTGCATCATTGATATTTTCTGAATCTAGTCTATCTGGGATATTTGATTTTGGAAAAGGATTTATAGTTAGATAAATAAGTGAAATGATAGTTACTGTAAGTAGTATAAGAAAACCGAAAGAAAATATTTTTATAAATTTTTTCCAAGCGTTATTATTTTCTTTTAATTTTTCTAATATTACAATAATTAAAAAAACAAATAGTATGTTTAAAATAAAAATTATTGGTATTGTTATAAGTATGGCAGGATTTACATAAAAATTTATACCAGATCTTACTGATAAGTATTTTATTGTTTCTCTAATTAATATGGCAAAAGCTAAAGCTTCTAGTACTATTGCTATTTTCCCTACTTTTGTTTTTATTCTCATATTATTATAATAATATTTTTATCTTGCTCTTTATAATAACACATTATTTATATTTTATAAAAGTTTTTGCGCAATTCTCCACTAAGAAAAATTGATCCAGTAATTAATAGCACATCATTTTTCTTTATTTTTTTCATCACAAATTCTAACGCATCGGTTGGGTCTAGAAAAATTTTTGTTTTGGTGTTTTTATTTTTTG
>MFRB01000125.1:0-1262 GCA_001783255.1 Candidatus Magasanikbacteria bacterium RIFOXYD12_FULL_33_17 | reverse complement strand
GTAATTTTTTTCATGGCTTCTACTGTACTTTTTATTTTGTCTTCGTTGTGGGCGCCATCAAGGATGATATATGGTTTTTCTTGTACTATTTCAAAACGCAAAGGTTGCAAAGTATTTTTCAGTCCTTGTTTGATACTAGTATTTTTTATTTTCAAAAATTTTGCAATGTTGATACAAAGAATAGCATTTTTGATTTGGTGTTGTCCAAGAGCTTGTAGTTCGTATTCTTCATCTTGGTAAGAAAAAATAATTTTATTTATATTTTCTTTTATTATTTTGTAATCATTTATTTTTAATTTTTCCAAATTTACTTTTTGTAAGTCAGCTTCTGTTTCAATAACATTTAAGATTTTTTTGTCTTGTTCTGTAGTAAAAGCTGTACAATTCTGTTTGATAATTCCAGCTTTTTCGTAAGCAATTTCTTCTTTATTATTTCCAATAATTCCTACATGGTCTAATCCGATGTTGGTAATTGCTGCGACATCTTTGTAAGGAATGATATTGCTAGAATCATAGCGTCCACCACAAGCCACTTCTAGTACTAACCAATCCACTTTTTTCTGAGCAAAAAAGATAAAGCCAATAGCTTCAGTCAATTCAAAAAAAGAAAGCATGTCATAAGGAGTTTTTTCCAAATATTCATCGAGCTTTGGTTTCAAATATTTTACTATTTCGACAAATTCTTTTTTTGTCATATAACTATTACCGACTTTCCAGCGTTCAGTGATAATGGTTGGGTGAGGGGAGTAAGTCGAACCAACTTTTCTTTTGTCAGCTTGCAAGATGTTGTGCAAAAAAGAAACAGTTGAGCCTTTGCCACTAGTGCCTGTGACGTGTATATAGTGTTTGATTTTCTTTTCAGGATTGCCAATCAAATCCAAAAAAAATTGCATTCTTTTCAGATACCAATCGCACATGTTGCCCTCTTTCATATATTCCATGCGTGGCATGTTGGAGAGGGAGAGGATGTAGTTGTATGCTTCTGTGAAGTTCATAGAATATTGAAGTTTTTCAAAATATGGGTACAAATATTGTCCCACTGATTCATTGTCCCATTGTGGTTTTCTATTTGCCAGTGGGGCAATGGAACAATGGGACAGTTTGAAAGAAACGTCTTAATTTAATATTATTTTCAAAATAAATTTTTATATTTTAGACAAAATTAACTTCTCGTCACATACATCATATTACCTAGATTTCGCACTTTACCCTTCATTTCCATAATTGTCAAGGTAGCACTGATTTGAGTACTGGCTAAGTTG
>MFRB01000124.1:2794-3023 GCA_001783255.1 Candidatus Magasanikbacteria bacterium RIFOXYD12_FULL_33_17 | reverse complement strand
TATGAAATGAGCCAAGAAAAAGATATTGACTTACTTTACGAATGCGAAAAACAATTCACAGACGATGATTCCAAACAAGGCTGTAAAGATTTCGTCTTAAAAAATGCTTCTTATACAGGAGATTTTTATGGACATGAATGCAGTGATACTGAAAATTGTCTCGCTCAACAAGAAGGTTATGAATGGGCAAAAGAAAACAATATAACCTCAGAAGATACTTGTTTAGCTT
>MFRB01000124.1:0-2767 GCA_001783255.1 Candidatus Magasanikbacteria bacterium RIFOXYD12_FULL_33_17 | reverse complement strand
ACAATTTTCCAATGCTGATGGTACTTCCCCAATTACAGGTGGACAAGCGATAATCGCTGTTGATAGTATAACTGGCGATTTTTACTCTATTCACGCTTTTGAAAGCCTAACAGAAAGAAATGTTACTTTCAATTGGTATGATGTAAATTTGGAAACTGGAGATATTACGGATAGTCTTGGACAAATTGTAAGATAATATGCAAGAAATTGCCAAAATAAATAATTTTCCAGTTTATCCTTTAGACAAAAAAATAGCTCTAAAATATTCTAAAGAAATATCTGCTCTAGCCAACGAAGTACCTTTTTCTAAAAAAGGTCACTTCAATATAATGGACGAAGAAAAAGATGGTAAAATATTACACAAAAAGTTCAAACACAGTTTGCTCGTTTTTGACAAAGAGAAACCAATTGCTGTTTTAGTAGCTTACGAAAGAGAACCTGAAATAGCAAACAAAATTTATAATGAAAATCTATTAAATATAACTTTATTGTCCGTGCATAACAATTATCGTAAAAAAGGCATAGCACGTGAACTTATGAAAATTTTTTTTGAATATAACAAAAAGTTTTTCTATCTGAAAGGCAAATTAAAGTATTCCATTTCAACCAATTCAATTGATAGCAACAAATTCGTTCAAAATTTTTACAAATCTTTGGGATTTGTGAAAGTTGGGACAAAAAAATGTGAAGATGCTAGAATAAATATAGTTATGAAAAAATAAATATGTTATTCTCCAAAGACAACGAACCACTCAGCGCCCTAACTCATTTTTTAGGGCTTTTACTTTCCATTGTAGGTTTGGTATTAATGGTGGTTTTTGCAGCTTTGAAAGATAAAAACGTGGAAGTAATAGGTTTAAGCATTTTTGGTAGCAGTCTTATTCTCGCCTACTCTGCCAGCTTCATTTATCACATCTTTGCCAAAGAACATAAAGTAAAAAAAACTTTGCAAAAAATAGATCATGCTATGATCTTTGTACTAATTGCTGGTACATATACTCCAGTATGTATTAGTATGCCAAATAAAGCTCTGGGCTGGAGTATATTTGGAATTATTTGGGGATTAGCAATTTTAGGAATTATAATCAAAATAGTTGAAATAAAAATACCTGGCTGGCTTTCCACAATAATTTATCTTGCCATAGGTTGGTTCATCACAATTGCCATTGTGCCTCTCATCAACTGGCTTGGTTTAACCGCCGTATTATGGCTCATTGCCGGTGGCTTAGCTTATAGTCTAGGAACTATCTTTTTTGCTTTAGAAAATTATGTAAAAAGAAATCGTTGGTGGGGCATGCACGAAATATTTCATCTCTTTGTAATGCTTGGTAGTTTTTGTCATTTTTGGTTGATGTTTCATTACTTGATTAAATAATTAAAACAGTTGAGATATAAACAACGAAAAAATTAATCTTTGATTGTTTTATCGTCCCACTGTCCCATTGCCATATTGTCATAGTAAAAACCACAATAAAACAGTAGGACAATAAGACAGTGGTCACAAAATTTCTATAGACTTTTAATCAAAATTATTCTATACTATAAAAGTAAATATTTATAAACCGCCTGTCAAAGTATGAAAAAAATAATTAGTTTTATTTCACAAGAAAAACTTAAGGAAGATGAAAGTATATTAATAAAAGATATACAACCAGGTATTGTTAAAATCATAAAAAAATATTTTCCAAAAATAAAAAGCTCACACCATATTTCACTTACGGAATTAAACAAATATCGTCGTTTATACTTTTTATTTCTAGTAAATGAAGAAGCTGGTGAATATGACAAAATAGAAAAAGATGTGGTAGATGCTATTTCTCACAACAAAATACTTTCAGAAAATATTGAAGATGAAATTGATGACAAATTAACTATTGGACAAAAAGTCGCTGATCATGTTGCTTCTTTTGGTGGGAGTTGGGGATTCATTATTACTTTTTTTTCCTTCATGGCTCTTTGGATGATTCTAAACATTATTTTTTTAAAAAACAGTGGTTATGATCCATACCCTTTTATACTTCTAAACCTTGTCTTGTCCTGTCTAGCAGCCATACAAGCACCCATAATCATGATGAGTCAAAATAGACAAGAACAAAAAGACAGACAAAGAAGTGAACACGATTACAAAGTAAATCTAAAAGCTGAATTGGAAATAAAAATATTAAATGAAAAAATAGACCATCTAATAGTCAATCAAAACAAAAGAATGATGGAAATTCAACAAGTACAAAATGACTATTTAGAAGAACTCGTAGAGGGGTTGAATAGTAAGAACAGAAAAAAATAAATTATAAAGAAATCAACTAGAAATAGTTGGTTTTTGTTATTACACAGTTACAATATTGCCCCACTGCCCCATTGTTCCATTGACATTTTTAACAGTGTTTTTTATGGAAAAAAAGTTTTTAAATTTAAAAGATATTGATTGCTATGTATTGTCTTATAGACTTAGCAATTATATTTGGGAAATTGTAACAAAATGGGACTATTTTACAAAAAATAGCATTGGTTCACAATTTGCAAGAGCCATGGATTCAATTTCAGCCAACATAGCAGAAGGCTTTGATAGATATAACAAAAAAGATAAAATTAAATTTTATAGATACTCTATTGGATCTTTATATGAGTGTCTAGATTGGAATCAGAAATCAATGAAAAGGAAATTGATAATACAAGATGAATACAATTTTATTTTTGAAAATTTAGGGTTAATGGACATTTTGGGGGTTTAAAAACTCAAAGAAAAGGCGTAATATAGCAAAGTATT
>MFRB01000123.1 GCA_001783255.1 Candidatus Magasanikbacteria bacterium RIFOXYD12_FULL_33_17 | reverse complement strand
AGACAATACAGATTGTACTTGTTCCATATTGCTGACATTGTATCCAGGCAAAGCATAATTTTTTTTGAGTGATTCTTGATACATTTTTTTAGTATTTTCAAAACCTAATTTTTTATAATTGAGCATAATGTTTTTTTAATTTTTAAACACAAGAAGTGGAAAAAGGAGTGACAAATTGAGAGAAACGAAATTTGTCAACGTATTTGTAAGACAAACTTCAAAATACACTAACGAAATTCGCTTTAGCTCATTTCGTCAATCCAATCAAAATATATAATTTTATAGAAAGATGAAATAAAAAAGTGACACTACCTAAATAGTATCACTTTACATCTTTTGTTTCAAGGATTACATGTCTACGTCTAAATCATCCAAAGCGTTATTCCAAATTTCTTCTAATTCATAACCTAAATCAAGATCATCGGCATGATCATTGAACCATTGTGCAAAAGCTACTTGTAACTCTTCAGTATCAGATGCCCCTTCAAGAGCGTCTTCAAGCATAGCAAATTTTTCTTCATGAAAACGTGCTACCTCTGATTCTATTTCTTCAAAAAGCTCTCTTATATGACCGAGTAGTGCTTCTTTGACTAATAAGTAGTTTTCATCTGATGACATAGTTTTGTTGTTAAATTATAAATATTTTGCAATAGTGATTTAATCCGCAAAAAATATTTTATCCAGATTAAATCAAGAAAGACTATAACAATATTTAGTAATATTTACAAGTTTTGTATGTGGATAGATATCCAGCGTTGACAGACAATGCTTTATTCTCTATAATCAGCGTAAACTAACCACAAAAAATATGTTTATAAACAACATAAATCCTATACTTTTTCACTACAATATCATTACAGTCCGTTGGTATGGACTATTCTTGACTATCGGCATTCTTCTGACTGTGTTAATATATCACAAATTATTCAAAGCCAAAAATTATTCTATTGATTTAGTTTATGATTTGAGTATTTGGCTAATTATTGGTGGATTAATCGGTGCCAGAATCGGCCACATTGTTTTTTATAATCTAGATTATTTTCTAGCCAACCCAAAAGAAATTATCATGATAAATCATGGTGGACTAGCTAGTCATGGTCTGACTCTTGGACTTTTACTAACAATATTTTTGTATCAAAAAATAAAAAAAATAGACATCAAAAAATATTTAGATTTACTAATAATACCAATACCATTGCTCGCTTCTTTTATTAGATTAGGCAACTATTTTAATTCTGAAATTGTTGGCAAAGTTACGACAGTACCTTGGGGAATTTATTTTCCCAAATTTGATAACGGTGAAATGATTTTGCGTCATCCAAGTCAAATGTACGAATCAATTATTGCTTTGTTTATTTTTGTAACAATTTATTTTGTTTACAAAAAATACAAAAATATCCCACAATATTTTATTTTCAATTTATTTTTATTACTATATTTTTCTAGTAGATTTCTCGTAGAATTTTTCAAAGAAAAACATAATTTGTTTGACTTTCCACTCAGCACCGGACAACTTCTAAGTATCCCTTTTATTTTGTGGGCAGTGTATTGGTTCTGGAAACATAAAAACACTACAACACTACAACACTAAAATACTACAAAAAAACGACCTCATTTTATGGGGTCGTTTTTGTTTTAATATAATTCATTTTTTTATTACTCTTTCACAATTTTCCAAGTAGTTAAATACCAAGTGTCCGCACTAGCGAGAGAAAGCAACACCAAGATCGGCATTCCAACGACCAAGATTTTTTACAGTACTCACATCGGCACCAACTTCATCGCACCCACCAATAACCACCAAACCACCATCAGACGAACGACTTTTTGTCCAATTCCATGTTTTCAATAAAATTCTCTTTTTTTTGCTAAATACAACAGAAATAAAATCATAAAGTGTGTCAGCAAAACTCAATCTATGATTTTGATTAATCATTAATTTTTGTAATAATTCAGACGACTTTACAAAACATTGAGGGTCACTTTCGTCTTCCATAATTTTTCTAATTTCTTGTAATCTTTTATCTGTACATTCTCTTTCTTCTTTCTCGCTTAGCCAACCTTGTTGTTTTAGGCTATCTCTTAGAAATCTTGTCTGTTCAATATAATTTTTGCGAATAGAGTCAGCTAAAATACCACCTGAGGTCAGAGCCCAAGCTAATTGTGGTGTTTCTCTTCTAAAAAATTCTTCATCTTTGTACCAATTTATATCATACAAAATTTTTCCTTTATTTTGTTTTTTAAACTCAGCTTGTTTTAGTTCATGCATTCTTTGTCCAGTCAAGGGATTTCCATCTTTATCTTTCTCCAGACGCAAGATGAGATACATACCAAGTTCTCGGGCTTTTTCTAGGTCTTCTTTGGTAAATGGTATTTCTGGTACTTCTTGTAGCTCTACCCCCCAAACTAGTAGTGCTTCTTCTGGTCCAAATACTTTTTCTTTACCTAAAATTAGTTCAGCGGTTTCTAGAGGTAGTCCCTCTGGTTCAGATAAAATCTCAATTTCAAATCTTTGTGATATTTCTTCAATAAATTGAACGGCTTCAGCAAGTAAAGTTTCCAACTTTTGCAAATCCTCTTTCCCATGTTCTATATCCAAATTCCCAAATCTTTTTTTAGATCCACCAACAACAACCGAATAGCTATTTAGTAAAAGATCAGCATCCTGTGCGTTACCTCGTCCTTCTAACAAAGACTTGGCGTATTTTTGATGTGGCCCTGGTAAAAGAGAAAGTTTTACTACTAGATCTGTAAAAGATTTTCTTTGTTCTTGTAAGGCTTGCGACTTTTCATCATCCATTATATCTAATCCACTTGGTACAGCTATACCAGTTATATCCCAAGCCGCTTCATCACTAGACATAGCATCACGTGTCTTTTTTCCCTTTCCACCATTGACTCTTAGATGATTGAGGTACTGTTCGTGAAATGGTCTGATTAATTCTCTTGCAGTATCTTTCGCTTGGTCTAGCGAAGTTATTTTTTTACCCAATTTAGTTTCTAACATTTGTGACAAGCTGTCTGATGTCAATATTTTATTACTAAGATTAGAAAGTAAAACCACAATTTTATCTATTTTTAATTTAAGTGAAGTTACTTTTTCTTCTACTTCTTCAGGTATACTATCATTACCTTCATTATGAACATCTTGCACTAAACTCCTTAATTTTTTGTCCTTTTTTGATTGCCAAAAAGATAATTCATCATATATTATTGAAGCACGCTGAAGATAATCTTGAAGAACATCTACAGAATCTTTAGGATCTTTTTTTTCTAAATTTGCACCCTGTTCAGTAACAAAGACACCTCCGCCTTCAACATGTTTTCTCATATTATTTTATTTTTAAACTTCTGTGTAAATCTGCGTTATTATCTATATATAAAAAACTATGCATAGCTTACATTCCTCACTAAAACAAATTCGTCCCCGTCATCTCCGCTGGTACATCAAGACCCATATGTGTCAAAATAGTTGGAGCGACATCCGCTAAGATACCGATAGGAGAAAGATAAGGTAAATCTATACTCTTCAAATCAGGATTGGCCTGACCTTGAAATTTATTGGAAGCAATGACAAAAGGAATAGGATAATTGTTATGTTCTTTGTCAATTTCACCTGTTAGAGGATTTTGTAATTCTTCAGCATTACCATGATCAGCCATAATAAAGGCTGTACCACCACGCTTTAAGATTTCGGTCACAACCTTCTGCAAAGACTGGTCAACAGCTTCTACAGCCTTTATACAGGCTTGCAGGTTGCCTGTGTGTCCGACCATGTCAGGATTAGCATAATTAACTACATAAAAATCATGTTTATCAGCTTTGAGAGATTTCAAAATATTTTCAGTGACAACAGGTGCTGACATCTCTGGTTTTTGATCATAAGAAATCACGTCTGGTGAAGGAATAAGAATTCTATCCTCACCTGCAAAAGGCTCTTCTGTCATCCCGTTCATAAAGAATGTAACGTGAGCATATTTTTCAGTCTCAGCAATATGCATTTGTTTGAGATTGAAGTCACTAACCACTTTGGCAATAGGGTTGGCAATGATTTCTGGGGGAAACAACACTTTTACCGGCAAACCTTTTTTGTATTCCGCAAAAGTAACAAAATCTAAATTATCATATTTGATTGTTTCAAATTCTTTGAAATCTTTGACTACAAAGGCTTCTGTCAACTGTCTAGCTCTATCAGCACGGAAATTGAAAAAAATGACCACATCTCCATCTTCCACATTACCAATTGGATGATTCTTTTTGTCAACAATTACAAAAGGTGGAAT
>MFRB01000122.1:35907-41320 GCA_001783255.1 Candidatus Magasanikbacteria bacterium RIFOXYD12_FULL_33_17 | reverse complement strand
ATAAATTGGGTGCGCTTGCACTTCAAGGTGTCAAAGAATTGAAACAGCGTCTAGATGTTTATAATGCATTACTTTTGAGTGGTAGTTTGAATAGCTTTGTGGAGGATATGAATCAATCCAATATTTTGACTTTCTCACAAGATGTTGCTTTTACCAAACATGTTACTTTTAGTAAAGATAATATTGGTTCAGCTTTGATTCTTGCTGGTGAAAATGGTGTTAGAGTAGAGTTTGTACAAGAATTTGTTACACCACCAATTGTCAATTTGACTTTGGCTACTGATGCTACTTTAGATACTTATTTTGTGGATAGTGTGGATACTACCGGCTTCACAATTAGAATTAGACCACTCCAAAGTCAAGATGTCGTTATAAATTGGTATGCTTTTGGTCAGGTTTTTGATAATTTGAATCAAAATAGTACAGATACTATAGAAATTGATTCTGGTAGTAGTGCTGATAATCTAACTGATTTGGCAAATAATTATTTGGAAGATAATGGTTTGACATTGGATGATACCATGACTAGTAGTACAACAACATCTACCACTTTCACTGATAATGTCTTAAATATTGATGATAATTTATCTGAAACAACGACAACAACTATTGATGAAACAACAACAAGCACTAATAACTAAAATAAAATAATTATTTAAATTAATAAATATGGAAAAACAAAATGACATAACTAGTTTACCTACTAGAAAAGATAATACAGAGAGTGTAAAAAAAGATAACAAAAAAATAATTCTTGTATCTTTATTTTTGGTTTTATTTATTGGTTTGATTTATCTTTTATTTAGTTATATAAAAACTCAACGTGAGTTAAAAGTACTAAAAGATCCTGCAGCACAAGAAGCTGCTGTCAAAGTTGAAAATGATAAATTAATTCAGAAAATTAATAAGTTGATTGATTTGCCTACTAATGAAGAACCTGTTGTTGGTACTGTCAATGATGCTTCTACTCTTGCCCAACAACAAAAATTTTTTAGTAATGCAAAAAATGGTGATAAAGTATTGATTTATCAGGATAAAGCTATTATTTATAGACCAGATGACAACAAATTGATTAATGTTGGCCCTGTTTATGTAGATAGTACAAGTACAGAGTCTAATATTAATAATAAATAATCATTTAAAAGATATTTTTAAAATAAAAATTATGGAAGAATTACAAAACAAAATGCCTGTCTTAAATAGAAAATTAGGAAACGAAAAACCAAAAAATAATAGTGGTAGGAATTTTTTGATTAGCTTACTTTTTGTTTTTATGTTGTTTGGGTTTTTTGGAACTTATTATTTTTATAATAAATATGATCAAATTAAAAAAGATCCAAATATTGTTTCACAAAAAGAAGTTGATAATACTTTAGATTCTGTAAAAAAACTTATGCTTTTGCCAAGTGAAGAAACTCCTAGTATGGCGACGGTGTTGGATAAAAGTAAATTAACAGGGCAAGCTTTTTTTGATAATGTTGAAAATGGTGATAAACTTTTGATTTTTCCAAAGGCTATGCAGGCTATTATTTATAGACCAGATACAAACAAAATTATTAAAGTTGGACCAATATTTTTGAATGAGGATGGTGAAACAGTAGAGGATAGTACTACTAAGCCAGAGGAAGTTGTGGTTGTACCTCAGCCAGAAAATATTAAAATAGCTTATTATAATGGTACCTCTATAGTTAATCTATCAGCTCAAACAGAGAGTATGGTAAAAGTAGCTTATCCAACGTATCAGACTGCGGTAGTTACCAATGCTACAAAAAATGATTATAAAGAAAATATTATCATTGATTTGTCTGGAAAATATAGCAATGAAGTAACTGAAATCTCTAAATTAATAAATGCTAAAGTACAGACTTTACCAGATGGTGAAATAAAACCTGATGCTGATATTTTAATTATTTTAGGTAAATAGTTTTTTTATGAAAAGACAAATAACAATCTTTTTTTCTCTTTTGTTATTTGCCTTTTTTTTGCCTAAGATTATTTTATCTGCTACAGGTACTATTTTGGCTACTCATTCTTATGCTTGGAGTAATAATGTTGGTTGGATAAATTTCAAAGATACGATAGTCGGGGATAGTGCCTTGTCTGGTTATGCTTGGTCTGCTAATAATGGTTGGATAAAAATGAATCCTAGCAATGGTGGTGTTTTTAATAATGGACAAGGTGTATTGTCTGGTTATGCTTGGGGTGAAAACTTGGGTTGGATAAATTTTTCTGGGGTAAGCATTGATTCCAATGGTAATTTCGTTGGTACTGCTAGTGGAGATTTGATTGGTTCCCTTAATTTTGATTGTACAAATTGTGATGTGCAGACTGATTGGCGTGTTACACCTCCAACAGGAGGTGGTGGCGGTGGTGATACTACACCTCCACCAGATGAGGATCCACCCCCAGAAGAGGTACATGATATGCCAATTGGTTCAGTGCAAATAAATAGTGGTGCTAGTTATACTAATAGTAGGGATGTTACTTTACAACTTGTGAGTGATTATACAGATAGTTATGCTATAGCTGTGACTAATGATTTTAGTTCGGTTACTTATGTCGCTATTACAAATTCTGTTTCTTTTAGTCTAGCAAGTGGTGATGGTAACAAAACTGTTTATGTAAGTCTCAAAAATCAATATGGTACCTATGTAGCTTCTGATTCTATTATTTTGGATACTATTTCTCCAAATGCTCCAGTTATTTCTCAGATAGATAATGGAATAGAAAATGGTATTGCTATACGTCCTCCAAAATTATATGGTACGGCTGAAGCTAATTCACAAATTATAATTACCAAAACAACAGTAGGTGCACAAAGTGCTGGATTTTCTTTGGCTGATGTAACTACTTATTATGCAACTACTAATGCTCAAGGAAGTTGGAATTTTACTTTTGCTGCTATATTTGCACCTGGTAATTATGCAATTTCAGCTAAGGCACAGGACGCTGCTGGTAATATAAGTGTATCTTCTGTAGTCAGTAATTTAGCAATTCCTCTTGTGGTAACTCCACCAGAAGAAGATCTCCCTCCTGATGATGATAATCTTCCCCCAGATGAAGATTTACCACCAGATGACACGCTGCCTCCAGATGAAACAGGTGAAAATGATACAGGAAATCAAGAAAATACTAATAATACTAATGATAATACTGGTAGTAGTAATGGCTCTGAAAACAATTCGTCAGATGGTAGTGGAAGTGCTACTACTTCAACGTCAGAAAAATTTTTTACTAGTAGTACAATACCTAATATAATAAAAGAAGTTGGTAATGTAGTTGATAATGTGAGTAATCAGGTCAGTATTATTACTGAAAATATAACTAAAAATATTTCTAATTCAGTAGAAGTAAATACTAAAAAATTTGTAGACACAGCTAAAAATGTTAGTAAAAAAATTGTAGAAGTGGTAGAGCTTCCCGAAGTTCAAAATGTAAATAAAAATGTTGTTACACCTGTGGTTACTACTGTTACTGTAGTCAATATCGCATCTTCTGGTTTTGGTATGGCACAGGTTGTCAATTTTTTACGTGTATTTTTTGGTCAATTTTTCTTAGTATTTAGACGTAAAAAACAAAAAAAGTGGGGTGTTCTTTATAATTCTTTTACAAAAAAACCTATTGATTTGGCTACTATACGTTTGGTGGATAGTAAAACTGGCAAAATAGTTAGATCTGTAGTTACTGATACTGAAGGCAGATATATTTTGACAGCTTATCCTGGTGATTATAAAATAGTGGTTTTCAAAAATGGTTTTGAAGGTTTTTCTAAACATTTACAAGCTTTGAGTGAAGATAGTGCTTTTATAAATCTTTATCATGGTGAAATTATCAAAGTAACTGATGAATCTGAAATAAATTACAACATTCCTCTTGATCCAATAGAAGATAATAAAAGTTACCTACAGGTTATTAAAGATAAAATTTATAAGTCTGTAAGATTAGTGATTAGTTCTATTGGTCTTGTTTTTAGTATAGCCTCTTTTGTCATTACGCCAGTTTGGTGGGTGGGTGCTTTAGTTATTTTTCAAGTTCTGCTTTTTATCAGTATACGTCATTTTTCTTATAAAAAACTACCAAGTTCTTTTGGTGTTATTACGACAGAAGGTAATTCAAAATCTTTGGCAAATGTAGCTGTTCGTGTTTTTGATGCTACTTTTAATAAATTGGTAGAGACAACAGTTTCTGATCATAAGGGAAGATATGCTGTACTTTTGGGACCTAATAAGTATTATGTTACTTATGAAAAAAATGAGTATAAAAAGAAGAAGAGTCCTTTGTTGGATTTTTCTAGCAAAAGTATAGAAAGTAATGGTGGAATTTTGGTGAGAGATGAGTCTTTGGAAGAAGAAAATCCAAGTAAAAAATAAAAATATTATTTTGTATAAAAAAACATTGTTATTACAACAATGTTTTTTATTTTATAAATTATAAATAGTGTAATTTGGAGTTGGTGTATAAAAGTGTGGGATTTTGTGTGTTGTTTATAAAAAAATATGACAGAATAAATATTGATTCTCCCCCTAGTAGAGGGAGCCATGCCTGCCGGCAGGCAGGTTAGAGGGGGCCTTTAGCAAGATAAAACGTTTTATTATACTCTAGACCTCCCCTAACCCCTCCTAATAGGAGGGGGATTGTCCTTCACATTTTTGACATACTTTTTTCATAAATAAAAAAAGTTATATTATTATATACAAAAAAACAGCTTTGTTTATCAGTGTTTTTATTTTATCATCCCACATTTTTATACACCAGTCCCGTAATTT
This sequence comes from Candidatus Magasanikbacteria bacterium RIFOXYD12_FULL_33_17, assembly GCA_001783255.1. Lineage (GTDB taxonomy): Bacteria > Patescibacteriota > Patescibacteriia > Magasanikbacterales > UBA922 > UBA1557. The sequence continues at coordinate 36,554 of MFRB01000122.1, read as the reverse complement.
ACTGACCCATCGCTCTCAAAACAACGTTTACTGTTTTTAGTAAGATAGAAATGTCCAAAAGTATTGATCTATTTTTTATATAGAATAAATCGTATTGGAATTTTTGGAGTGAAGTTTCTAGATTGGCAGTATAGTGTTGTTGGGTTTGTGCCCAGCCAGTAATGCCAGGTTTTATAACATTTCTTATGTTGTAATAAGGCATTTGTTTTTCTAAGTCAGCACTGATTTCTGGTCTTTCGGGACGAGGACCTATAACTGTTATTTCTCCTTTTATCAAATTTATAACTTGTGGAAGTTCATCAAGTCTTGTTTTTCTGAGTATTTTACCTATGGAAGTTATTCTTTTGTCATTTTTTTGAGCAAATTCAGCCCCGTGAATTTCAGCACTACCATCTTTGGATAGGGAATACATTGTACGAAATTTATATATCCAAAATGTTTTTCCATTTTTACCGAGTCTTTTTTGTTTAAAGAATATTTTACCTTTGGAATTTGTTTTTATGAACAGTGCTATGAATGGTAACAAAATTAGGAAAAATGTTCCAAAAAAAAGAATAGAAAAAAGCTCTATTAATCTCGTGAATTTGTTGTAGATTGGTTTGTCTAGATCTGATAAATATTGTAAAAACCAAGTTTTATAAAAAGCT
>MFRB01000122.1:26383-35832 GCA_001783255.1 Candidatus Magasanikbacteria bacterium RIFOXYD12_FULL_33_17 | reverse complement strand
TTATAGAGTTCTTGGGTTATTTCTTCTTCTTTGTTTAGGTTGTTATTAGTGATTATGATTTCTATTTTTTCATCATCAATTATTTTTTCTAGATTGTAAAAATTTTCATAAATTTTTATATCTTGATATGTGTTTTCTATTTTTTTTGAGTCATTATTTAGGATAGCTTTGACATTGTAACCTAGTGTTTTTTGTTTATTTAGGATGTCAATAATTTCAGCTACTTCAGATGTATAATTTAAAAACAATACATTAGTTTTTAGTTTTTTATTAATTAATATATTTATATATATTTTACGCCATAGATAGATAAAAAGATAAGCAATAGATACTGTAAGCACAAGGATTGTCTTTGGATTTATATTTCTGCTTGGTAAAATATAGAAAATAACGATACTAATTAAAAATGATGAGAAGGCTGTTTGTAGCAAGGTAGTAGTTGATTTTTTTGAGCTTATTTTTTTTAGGTCATAAAGACCATTGATATAGTTTAACATTAACCAAACTAAAAAGATTACTATAAAAAGTTGTAAGTTTTCTTGTAGTTGTCTTTTGTTGTCTAGTTCTAGATTGCGGATAATCAAAGATATCCAAAGAGCTACAAAAAATAGGGATAAATCTCCAATTAGTAGTATTAATTGTTTTAGTCTGTACCAAAATTTCATATTTGTCAGTGTTAGTTATTTTTGCTATACTATACATGAATAATTTAGCATAAATTAGTATAAAAAACAAGCTATGAAATTTGCCGTATATATTTTGACAATTTTTACTGTTCTTTTTTCTCCAATTTTAGCCTTAGCTAAAACTCCGAATGATCCTTATTTTGCGCAGTGGTCTTTTGAAGATACTGGTGTTTATACTGCTTGGGATTATACTACTGGTTCAAAAGATGTCGTTGTTGCTATAATAGATAATGGATTTGATACATTTCATCCTGATTTGAAAGACAATCTCTGGGTTAATCAGAAGGAAGTAGAAAATAATGGAATTGACGATGATCAAAATGGTTATATAGATGATTATTATGGTTGGAATTTTTTGGATAATAATAATGATCCAAAACCAAATGTTGAAACTTTAACTAGTAGTGAAAAAGAAGAAGGTGTGTTTAATCATGCCACTTTTGTAGCAGGTATTATTGGTGCCAAAGGTAACAACGCTTTTGATGGCGCTGGTATAAATTGGGATGTAAGGCTTATGAATTTGAAAGTTATCGGCAACGATGGAGTTGGTGATTTTGAACCTTTGGTTAAGGCTATTCATTATGCTGTGGAGAATGGGGCTAATGTTATCAATATAAGTATGGTAGGTGAAGGTAATGAGGAACAGCTTCAAGGAGCTATTGATTATGCTTATCAACATAATGTGTTGGTAGTAGCTGCTGCTGGAAATAATATGCTTGATTTGAACTATTCTGGTCAATATCCTGTTTGTTCTGATGAATTTTTGTCAAATGATGAAATTTTGGGGGTGAGTGCTATTGACCAAAATCATCATTTAGCATTTTTTTCTAATATTGGTTCAAAGTGTATAGATATTACAGCTCCGGGAGTTGGAATTCGTTCTACTTTACTTTTTTCTCCGACTAATGGTTTGTCAGATTCATATAGTGTAAAAAAATCTTGGAATGGTACCTCTTTTGCAGCTCCTTTTGTAAGTGGTGCTGCTGCTCTTCTAAAAAGTATTAAACCAAGTCTGACAGTTTCACAAATAATTGATACTTTGTTATCAACTGTTCATCATACCCCAAGTGATGACGAGGTAGTTTATGCAAATTTATTTGGATCGGGCTTATTGCAGATTGATAAAGCTGTAAAAAGTATTTTTAGTATTCAAGATATCAAAAAACCTGCAGACAATACTTCAATTATCAATATTAAAAATGATAAAGTAGATTCAATTTTGAAAAATACGGATGTAGCTTTGGTTTCTAGTAAAACAGGTAAAAAAGAAATTGTTTCCAAAAATTTAGTAACTGAGTCTCGTGATATTTTTGGAGGTCTAGAAGATGTTTTTCTTCTTCAAAATTCTGATGGTATCTTCCAAAATGTCACTTTGTCATCAGATGAAAATGGTCAAAAGGTTATAAATTTTTATGATGATAACTTGCGATTTTTGAAAAACATAGAATTAAATTTATTTGGCAATTATGATTTGGCGGTAGGATATATAAGTGAAGATTTGCGAATTGTTTTGTCACCAAAAGATTCAAGCGATGTTTATTTTTATATTTTTGATGATAGTGGCAAATTGCTAAAAACTTATCGTAAAGACGTTAAACATGAAGGTGCGAGTGTCTATGTAGAAAATGGTAATATAAGTTTGGCTTATGTGAAAGATAATAAAACAAATTTGGAAGTTTTAGATTATAGTCTTAATGTACAAACTAGTTTTGCTGTTAATAATATTTTGGCTGGTCAACTTATGGTTTTGGATTTGGACAATAATGGTAGTGATGAATATATGCTTTCCGCTAGAGCTGGCAGTCAAGCTTGGTTTAGAGTATTCAATAACAAAGGTTTAGAAGTATATAATATTAGAGTTTATCCATCTTTATATAAGAGTGGTTTTCATTTTGCTGTAGCTGATTATAACGGGGATGGTAGTCTTGATTTTGTTTTTACACCTACAACAAGTGATACACCTGTGGTTGTGACTTCTTTGTCTGGTGAACTGATAACTGGTAGATTTCCTTTTAACAATGTAGATTACGGACAAATTTTTACGATGTTAGTAAAAAATAAATAATTTTATCTTTTTAATTATATGCAAAATAATACACCGATTTTTGAAAAGAAAAATGTCTTAGTTACTGGTGGTGCTGGCTTTATTGGTTCTCATTTGTGTGAAAGATTATTGAAAGAAGCCAATGTTATTTGTATGGATGATTTATCAAATTCAGATATTTCTAATATTCAGCATTTACTTCAATATCCTGATTTTGAATTTATTAAGTATGATGTCAATGAAAAAATAGATTTGAAAGACTTTCCAGAACTAGACAAATTCAAAGTACGTTTTCAAGGTATTCAAGAAATTTATCACATGGCTTGTCCTACAAGTCCAAAGAATTTTGAAAATTTGAAAATTCATTCTCTTTGGGCTAATTCCAAAGCGATGCTCAATACTTTGGATTTAGCAGTAGATTATCGTGCTAAATATGTTTTTGGTTCTAGTTCAGTGGTTTATGGACGAGTAGATGAAGAAAACAAGGTTTTTGCTGAAGATCATGAAGGTGTAGTTGATCATCTGTCACCACGCAGTTGTTATGATGAGGGCAAGAGATTTGCGGAAACTTGTGTTGAGACATACAAACAAGTTTATGGTCTTGATGCTAAGATGGCTCGTATTTTCACTACTTATGGTCCTCGTATGAAATTACGTGATGGACTGTTAATACCAGATTTTATTTTGAATGCACTTGACGGCAAGGACTTGGTGATATATGGTGATGGAGAGATAACTCAATCTTTGTGTTATGTTTCTGATATGGTAGATGGTTTGGTACGTCTTATGGGAACTGGTCCAGATATTGCTATTGTTAATTTAGGTTTGGATGAACCATATAAGATGTCTGAAGTAGCAGAAAAGATTATTCAAATGACTAATTCTAGTTCAAAAATAGTTTATGAAGCACCTTTGGTTTTTTTGACCAAAAAAGGTTTGCCAGATTTGCGTCGTGCCAAAGAAAATTTGGATTGGATTCCTTTGGTACGTTTGGAAGATGGTTTGCATAGAACTATTGAATATACTTTGGCTAATAAAGAAAATTTAGCCTTGAGAAGTTAAAAATTATGTTTATTGCTATTGTTCCTGCCTATAATGAAGAAAAAAGAATAGGTGATGTTGTACAAAAATTATTGTCTCATGTCGATAAAGTTGTTGTTGTTGATGATAAATCACAGGACAATACTATTTTTGAAGCTGAAAAAAACGGAGCTTTTGTTTTGAAACACAATATCAATTTGGGACAAGGCGCTGCCCTTGAAACAGGACATAAATATGCTAGGAAACTTGGTGCTGATTATGTTTTACATTTTGATGGTGACGGTCAGTTTGTGGTAGATGATATTGTGCCGGCACTAAATAGATTGAAAGAAACTAATTCAGACATCTTGTTTGGTTCACGTTTTTTGGATGACAGAACAAATTTGCCTTTTCTAAAAAAATATTTTATTTTACCAATAGGTAGATTTGTAAATAAAATTTTTGGTGTTGTACCTTTGAAAGATTCTCAAAATGGTTTTAGAATTTTGAACAAATTAGCCTTAGAAAAAATTGTTATTACCCAAAATGGTATGGCACATGCTACTGAAATTATGGGTTTGACCAAAGAACATAATTTGAAATTTGTGGAATTTCCTGTACAAGTGATTTATTATGAATATGGTCAAGGAATGGGTGGGGGATTCAAGATTGTTAGAGATTTGATTTGGGGAAAATTTTTGAAATAATTTATGAAGCAAATACAGTTTGTCAGCAGGTACAGCAGATTCAGCTTTTTTATTTTGAAAATAAACATTTATTTGTAAATATTAGTTTTAAATCGTTTTACTTTATACTTTTAACTTTTTCGCTTTGGGCGGAATAAAATTTTATGCTATTATTACTTTTCAAAATTATATTTGCTTTGTTTTCACTTTCAGCTATTTTTACTGTTTGGCAGAAAAAACAAAAAACTTTGTTAGGGAACAAAGCCACTTTTTTTTGGATTGTATTTTGGTTAGCTTTGACTTTGGTAGTTTTTTGGCCAAATAGTACTCAGATTTTGGCTGACTATATTGGTATTGGTAGAGGTGTAGATTTGGTAATTTATGTTTCTATTGCTTGTATTTTTTATTTAATATTTAAAATGAATTTGAAAATAGAAGGATTGAAAAGAGATTTGACAGATGTGGTGAGAACAGAAAGTCTAGAGAGTAAAAAATAATTTTTTATTTAGGATTTATGAATTTGGATTTTTAAATATGAAAATAGCACATATTGTTTGTACATACCCACCATACTATGGTGGCATGGGAAATACAGCTTTTCAGATGGCTAGTTTTTTGTCTTTATTAGGAAATGAGATAGAAGTATTTACACCACAATATAATTTCAATGAAGAAAATATTGAAGAAAGGAAAGACTTTGCAAGTCGTTTGAAATCTCCTATTTATTATGGTAATGCTGCTTATTTACCAAGTATAAAAAAAGAATTAGATAAATTTGATTTGATACATTTGCATTATCCTTTTTTTGGTACAGCTAATTTGGTAAGAAAATGGAAATTGAAAAATCCTCAAAAACCTTTGGTGATTACTTATCATATGGATACAAGAGGGGATGGACTCAAAGGTTTTGTTTTCAAAATGTATGCCAAATTTTGGATGCCAAAAATTCTAGGCGTGGCTGACAAAATTTTAGTTAGTTCTTTTGATTATATTGAACATAGTGATGCTAGCAAATTTTTTTTAGCTAACAAAAATAAATTTGTAGAGTTACCTTTTGGTGTGGATATAAATGATTTTGTACCACGCCCAAAAAATGATGAATTGATTGTAAAACATAATTTACAAAAAAATTTACCAACAATTTTGTTTGTTGGAGGCATGGACATTGCACACTATTTCAAGGGTATTGATGTTTTACTAAAAGCACTTTATTTATTAAAAGAAAATAATTTGGAAGTACAAACAATTTTTGTTGGTGATGGTGAGTTGAAAGATAAATTTATTTTACAAGCCAAAGGAATGGGATTGGAAAACAATGTAAGGTTTGTCGGCTTTGTTTCCAATGGAGAATTACCATTGTATTACAACTTGGCTGATTTATTTATTTTACCATCTATCAATACTGCTGAAGCTTTTGGTGTAGTATTACTCGAAGCGATAGCCAGTGGTGTGCCTGTGATTGCTAGTAATTTACCAGGGGTAAGGACTGTCGCTCAAGATGGTGGAGAGGTTTTTACTGTAAAAAAATATGAAGAATTAGCAGTTTTAATAAAAGATTATTTTTCTAAACCAGAAAATATATCAATTTATAAAAAACAAGTTAGAGAAGTAGCTGTAGCTAAATATGCTTGGTTTAATATTGTAAAAAAATTGAACATTATTTATAAAGAGCTTGTTGATAAGCAATAATTTTGCTATAATAGTATAGAGATTAATCAATTAATCAAAATCTTATGGGTAAATTTAAACATGGGCTATTTCTTGGTGGATTACTTGGTGCCGGTTTAGTCTGGCTCAATGCTACCAAAAAAGGCAAAGAGGTTAGAAATGATCTTATGGACAATGCTGCTACGGTTTATGCTGAAGTAAAAGAAAAGATCATCTCTTCAGAAGGTTGGGACAAAATGACAAAAACAAAGTATTACAAATTTGTTGAACAAACTGTCAACAAATATGCTGTAGAAAATGATTTACTAGATAGCATGCGTGATATGATTGAAAGAGTAGTCAAAGCTCAATGGAAAAATTTATCCAAAGAAGCTCCAAAAAAGAAAGTTAGTAAGAAATAAGAACATTATCAAAAAACTCCTAAAATTAGGAGTTTTTTTATGGTTTACCACGATAAACGTAGTCTTTTTTGTGGGCGTGCTTGGAATCGAACCGAGGACCTCAACATTATCAGTGTTGCGCTCTAACCAACTGAGCTACACGCCCTTGTAATTTGCTAGGCTATTATAGACTATTTTGAATTTTTTTTCAAGTCTTTTATCCAGAGCCTTGTTTTTTTGATTTTGTACCTTTGTAAACCCGCCCAGATTCTCCGCCCAAGGCGGATCCCCCGATTTAGTCGGGGGAGAACTTACCTTGATCTCTATCCCGATAAAAATCTTGTGACCGCAAGAGGATTCGAACCTCTGACCTCTACAATGTCAATGTAGCGCTCTAGCCAACTGAGCTATGCAGTCATATTAATGCTTTGTTTTTTTAGTTTTATCGGGATCAATGTGGCGCTTCCTGCCTGCCGGCAGGCAGGTAACCAACTGAGCTATATGGTCATTATTTTGACGTCAAATACTATATAATATTTAGGACAAAATGTCAATATTTTTGATATTTTATATGACGTTTAAGAATATCTGATGTTTGCAAAAATACTTGTGGTATTACATCGAAACTAAATCAATGTAGCTGATTAATTTGATATTATTTTCTTTTAGAAATTTATTAATTTCTTCGATTTTTTTTATATCAAGTTCACGTTCTTTGTTTAGACTGGATTTACAATTTTGGTCATATGAACCTGGATGAAACAAAATTTCATAACTTTCTTCGTCTTTAAAATTCTCAATTGTTCGTTTCAATTCATCAAAACTCATTCTAGTTCCACTCATGACTTCATTTTTAGTTTTTACAACATCGTCAATATCAAATTTGTGATTTCGGCAAGGAAGATTTTTTTCTTTACAAAATTCTATAATTGAGGGATAAGATTCTTTTAAGAATGTAGATTTATGTAAATCAATATGGCTTGGACTAAATTCAAAAATAGAAAAAAATTTTTTGTACTGTCTTTCTATTTCTGCTTTGAAATTATTGTCAGAAAATTCTAAATGAAGTCCTATACTCAAGTTATGAGATTTTGTTAGTGTCAAGAGTTCACTAATTTGATCAGACTGTTCATCATTTACCCAATTTACCATCACTGAAGTAGAAGAAATTAATCTATTTTTTATCAATAACAAAATAGAAGTATTAAATATTTTGCTATATCCGAAGTCATCAGCATTGATTATCAAGTATTTCATAAAGAAAATAATGTCAAATTTTTATAATAAAAGATTATTCTGATTATCAAACAAACATGATTCTTCTATAAAATTATAACTATTGTTATTATTTTCTAGTTTAATAATATTGCAGATTGTGAGATCTGTATTAAAAACAAGCCATTCTTTGCGAGATATTTGTAGATAATAAGGTCCGTCAAGGTCTTTGGGAAAATCTATATTATGTTTCTCAACAATTTGTGGTATCTCGTTATTTAATGCGAACAAAAGTATAGTGTAAGGTGTTTTTTGTAACTCTTTATAAATGGTATCAGAATTTTTTTCATTTATGTATTCTTTGGCTTTTTTAAAAATTCCTGTAAATAAATTGTCACTTACTTTATATAATACATTTATATCTTGTTTTAAATAGTAATTATCAATAGCATAAGGTGTTTTTTTAAATTCAAATTTTTCATTTTGGGGTATCGGATCATTGAACTCTTGTTTTTTAACAATTTTGCAAGGTTTTAGTCCTCGTTGTTCAAGTTGCTTGGCGTTTTTTTCTATATTTTTTATTTCTTCATAATCTAGAACATTTACTGTAAAATTTAATTGTGAACGCATAGCGGCTGATAGTTCTATCCAATCACAATTTTCTGTAAGATAATTTTCGTATTCTATTTCTTTTGTATTATCATTTAGATTGAAATTAGAGTGTCTATTAAAATCTGTATCGTTGTTTTCTAATAGGGCAGATATAATAATAAAAACCACAAAGATCAATAGAAAAACAGCAAATAATACTGCTAAGAACATTGAAAATGAATAGATTGTTTTTTTTAAAGGTTCTATCGGCATAGGATAATTTGTATTTTTGTCTAAGTTTGTTTTATCTATATTAGTCAATAAATTATAATTAATATATCAAAATAAAGTCTATTTTGCAACTATAGTGTGTCTCTTGCATTTTCTCTAAATTTAGTGTATAATCGTTTTTAGAAGATAACTATTTATTTTGTATTTTTATGTCTGAAGAATTAAAAAATAATGACAATCTAGAAGTAGAACAGCACGAAGAAAACACTAATGATGAAGTTTATGAAAAAGGCTTTCTTGGCAAAGCAGCCTTGTTTTTCTTAGAACTTATAAAAATTGCTGTCTTAGCTGGTATTACTATCTTTGTGATACGTTATTTCTTGTTTAAACCTTTTTATGTCAAAGGTCAATCTATGGAACCAAATTTTTATGAAAGTGATTATTTGATTATTGATGAAATTACTTATAGATTTCGTATCCCAGAAAGGGGAGAAGTGATAGTTTTGAAATCACCTGTTAGTACTGACTATTATTTGAAAAGAATTATTGCAATTCCTGGTGAAAGAATAAAAATAGAAAATGGTAAGGTAATTATTTACAATGATACTAATCCAAAAGGTCTGATACTGGATGAAAGTTATTTGAATGGTATGGATACTAGCGGTTCACTTAGTTTGACTTTGGGTGATGATCAGTATTTTGTTTTGGGAGATAATAGAGGAGCCAGTTTTGATTCTAGACGTTTTGGTGCTATTTCTCGTGAAGATATTGTTGGTAAAGTTTGGTTACGTGGTTGGCCACTTGATAGAATTTCATCTTTTGATGTACCTCAATATTCAATATAATCTAAACTATAATAAAGCTTAATTCATGTATTATGCCAAAGAAAATCTCAAAAATTATGGATAAAAAGATAAAGACAGCAAAA
>MFRB01000122.1:0-26337 GCA_001783255.1 Candidatus Magasanikbacteria bacterium RIFOXYD12_FULL_33_17 | reverse complement strand
AAGTAGTAAAAAAATCAGAAGACAAAAAAGTAACATATAGTACTTTGCGTGGTATGCGCGATGTTTTACCTCAAGATGGTGAAATATGGCAAAATGTTTATGAAGTGGTAAAGAATGTAGCGACAAGTTATGGTTTTTCTTATGTAGAAACACCTATTTTGGAACAATCAAATTTGTTTATTCGTTCTATTGGAAAAGGTACTGATGTCGTTGACAAAGAAATGTACGTTTTTGAAGACAAAGATGGCGCCAAAGTTTGTCTACGTCCAGAAATGACAGCTGCTTTGTCTCGTTCTTATATTGAAAATGGCATGCAAACTTTGCCACAACCAGTAAAGATGTGGTATCACGGTCAAATGTTTAGACATGATAGACCTCAAGCTGGACGTTTCCGTCAATTTTATCAAAGTGGTTGTGAGACTATTGGTAATTCTGATCCTATCGTGGATGCTGAACTTATTTCTGCTGCTTACAATACTTTGCGTGATTTGGGTATAAATTCTGTGGTACATATCAATAGTATTGGAACTTTGCAAGATAGAGAAAATTATATTGTAGAATTAGTTGGTTATTTACGTAGTAAAAGAAGTTATCTTAGTGAAGAATCAAAAGCACGTATCAACAAAAATCCTTTGCGTATTTTGGATTCAAAAGACGAACAAGATATTGCCGTTATAGAAGATGCACCTCAAATTATTGATTGGTTGAGTCCTGATTCAAAGAAATTTTTTACTAGAGTTTTGGAATATTTAGATGAAACAGAAATACCTTATGTTTTGAATGCCAAATTGGTACGTGGACTTGATTATTATTCAAACACTGTTTTTGAAATATTTTCTGAAGAGGAAGGTTTCACTAATTTAGCTTTAGGTGGCGGTGGTCGTTATGATGGTTTGATAGAACAACTTGGTGGTCAATCTACTCCTGCTGCTGGTTTTGCACTTGGTTTGGATAGAGTAGTCATGATCTTAAAACAAAAAAAAGACAAAGCTGAAAAAGAAGGTGTTAAGAAAGAAGAAATTAAGAAAAATAAAATATTTTTTGCTCAATTGGGTGAACAAGCCAACAAAAAATCTTTATTTATTTTGGAAGTTTTACGTCGTGAAGGTTTGTTTGTGTATCATAATTTTTCCAAATCTTCTTTGAAAGTTCAAATGGAAATTGCCAATAAAATTGGGGCTACACATACTTTGATTTTGGGTCAAAAGGAAGTTCAAGATGGTAGTATTTTGGTTCGTAATATGGATTCTGGTATTCAGGAGGTCGTAGACCAAAAGAAAATTGCTAGTTTTGTTCGCAAGCTATTACAAAATTAATTATATTTTCATAACTTATTTTAAACACAAAAGACAAGCTTTAAATATAGGCTTGTTTTTTAATTACTTTTCCACAGTTTGGAGTAGCTTATTTTATTTGACTAAAGCCAAAAAATAGTGTATGATAATATCAATTAATTTAATAAATTCACTGGGAGGTGAATATTATATATGTCAGAATTAAAACGTAAGAAAAATGAATCATTCGAATCTTTCATGCGTAGAGTTAAGCAACAATGGCAACGTTCTGGTAAAATTTTGCAAGCGCGTAAAATTCAATATTTTATACCAAAGCAAAGTAAGAACGTAAAACATAAGTTGACTGTTTCTAAAGTAAAGAAAGTTAACAAGACTGATTTATTGCGTAAAGCCGGTAAGCTTCCTGTCGAAGATTACAAAAATAAAAAAAGATAATATTTTTTATGTCATTAATTGAAATAATTCGTCAAAATCAATTAGAAGCGCGTAAAAATAAAAATGTAGAAAGACTATCTGTGTTACAGGTGGTTCTTTCTGTTTTAAAAAATGAAAGCATAGCAAAACAGAAAGAATTATCTGATGAAGAAATTGTAGAAAGTTTACAAAAACAAGTCAAACAGTTAAATGATGCTATGCAAGATTTTGTAGCTGGTAAACGTCAAGATTTGATTGACAAAACCAACAAAGAAATATCTGTGGTCAAAGAATTTTTGCCAGAACAAATGTCTGAAGAAGATGTTTCAAAAGAAGTTCAAAAAGTTATTAGTGACTTTGGTGAAGTTTCACCAAGTGATTTAGGCAAAGTAATAGGTTTGTCTATGTCCAAATTGAAGGGCAAGACTGATGGTACGACTGTAAGTAGAATTGTAAAACAAATTCTCACAAAATAAAAACAAAAACAAAATTTATTAGTTTTCGTCTCTAAGGATTTCCCATGCTACCTTGGACTCGTAAAATTTATTTTTCAAAAAAGGCCTTGATAGTTTTTTCTATTCTGGTGGTTTTTTTGTTTCTAGGTTTTACTCAAATAGTTTCTGCACAGACTAATGATACTTTGGGTATAAATCAAGTACAACAATCTAATATTGCGCTTACTGGAATAGACATTAGAGTTGTTGTCGTCAAAATAATAAATACTGTTTTAAGTTTACTTGGTATTGTTCTTCTTTCCTTGATTATTTATGCTGGTTTTGTGATTATGACAGCTGGAGGAGATGAAGGTAAAATCGCCAATGGTAAAAAAATAATAGTCAATGCTATAATTGGTTTGGTTATTATTTTGTCAGCTTTCGCTATTGTAAAGTTTGTTTCGGATAGAATATTAGGTGCTACTGGATTTAATAGAGGAACTGAAAGTACAGGACAGGGACCAAATTTATTGACTTTCACCGGTTCTGGAGCTCTTGGTGACATTGTACGAGATCATTATCCATTTAGAGATCAAAAGGATGTAGCTCGTAATACTGCCGTAGTGGTTACTTTCAATATTCCGATTGACCCTGCTAGTATTGCTTTCAATACTAATCGTGATTGTTGGATTGATGATTTCTCTGGACCAACAACTACTTGTAAGGATACTGCAGGAAATAATGTAACAGAAACTACTCAATTGAATACTATTGTGAATCCATATTATGGTGATTGTTTTATAGACAATAACAATACAATGTTTTGTGATACTTTGAATACTTCTACTATTAAAATTGATACTAGTACTAATATTATAAATGCTACAGCTGGTATTCCTGCCTCTGTTGTTGCTAGTTATGATGAAAATCGTCAAGTTTTTACAGTAGTATTTAGACCTGTTGATTATTTGGGTAGTTCTACTGAAAATGTAGATTATACTGTGAAATTATTAGATGGTATTTTACGAGCTGACAACAAAGAACGTCTATTTCCTCTGGGAAGACCTTATATTTGGGAATTTCAAACTGGCACAAATCTTGATTTGACACCTCCACATGTCGTAAGTGTTTCACCAAGTAATGGTAGTAATGATGCCCCAAAAAATAGAATAATTTCAATAAATTTTGATGAAGCTATTGATCCTTCTACAGTGCAAGGTAGATTAAGTTGGGATGGTAATTTTGATAATATTTTGCTTAATACAACAAGTACAGGTCAAATTGAAGATAGAGTTGTAACTGGTACTTGGAAAATTAGTAATGGTTATAGAACTGTTGAATTTATTCCACCAGATGTTTGTGGTCAAAATAGTTGTGGTGATACTATGTATTGTTTGCCAGTTACTTGCAATGGTGAAGGTTGCCTGCAAGATTTTTCAGCTTTGGTTCGTACTGCACAGTGGAGTGGTAATGCTGACAGACCTTTTGAAGCACGTCCTTTTACAGGTGTTTATGATATGTCATTCAATGCTTTGGATAAAGTTGATATTAATAATTTTAACAAACCTCCTGTTGTAAGAGATCCAAATACTAATACTACTAAAATAATTTTTGATGGAGAAAAAGTTCCAGATAATTATTTTTGGGCATTCCAAATTGAAAACAAAATAGACAATCAATCTCCTTATATCAAATCAATTACTCCGCCAATTGAAGGTGAAAATGTTGTTGGTGAAGCACCTGTTAATATAATATTTAGTAAAATATTACGTTTTGGAACTATTCATGGGGTGGGTATTACCGAATATCCAAGTGGTGTTTGTGTGGATGCTGCTAGTGTCACTTCTACACAGCCTTGTTCTTTGGTAAACGAAACTTTACCAAGACTTTCTACAGCTACCTTTGCTGAAAATATTGGCGAAGAACCAAATATTGTTACCAAATTGGATATCAAACACCGTACTTTTGGACCAAATGGTTTGGATTTGTATTATTTCCCAACTGTGACTAGTACTTTGCAAGATCAAAATCAAAATTGTTTTTATCCAGGGTATGGACCAAAAAATAATACTGATGAGTGTGTGTTAGACTATGATGCTGATGGTAATGTCACAAATGCAGATACTATGAATTGTGTATCTGTTAATATTAGAAATGGTAGTCAAGATACAGCATGTCTTTATTCTGTCGTCACTACAACTTCTAATATTAATTCATGTTTGGATATTTTAGGCAATTCTAATATTAGTCAATTTCCAAGTAATTATATAAAGTAAAAATAGATTTATTTTATGATTTTTTTCAAAAACAAAAATTTAAAATTTCTTTTATTAGGTCTATTTTTGGCTTTTTCTGTAATGTCTGTAATAACTTTACCTGTTTTTGCGCAGACGGCTACTGATACTTTGGGTGTGAGTGAAGTCAATCAAAATATTGCTTTGGGTGGAAGTGACTTGAGAGTGACTGTCGTAAAAATTATTAATACAGTTTTGGGTTTATTGGGAATTATTGCTTTGGGTATTGTCTTGTATGGAGGTTTTACTTACATGACTGCAGGCGGGGACGAAGCTAAAGTTTCTACTGCCAAAAAAATTCTCACTAATGGTATTATTGGTTTGGTAATTATTTTGTCAGCCTTTGCTATCACAAAATTTGTTTTGAATAAATTAGCAGCGGCTACTGGTCTTCGTGATGTTACTAATATAGATACTACTTTGATAGGTGATTGTGATAGCCCTGGTACTGCTTATTACGAAGCTTATGCTGATACTGTGGTTTGTGATCCTGCGGATATTTGTAGAACAAGACATTTTTTTGTACAAAGTATCACTCCTAGTACCAAAGATAATGATGTTGTTGGTATGAATAATGTAGTTATTAGAGCCGTTTTTAGTAGAGGTGTTGGTAGTCAATTAGCTCAAGCTCTAAAAATTGATAAAGATGGTACTGATGTTACTGGTAAATTTACCTTAAGTTTTTCTGAAAATAATCATGTAATTCAAGCTGTACCAACTACACAAGATGGTTGTAATGATACTGTTGGTGGACATTGTCTTGCCAAAGGTACTTACAATATAAATGTTTTGGATGTAAAAGATTTGAATGGTAATAATCTTGAAGTAAATACTGATTGTGGTACTTTTCCAAAAAATGCTACTTTCAAAGTAGGTGATGAAAATAATATTTTGGATAATAACTCTCCATCATTATCAGCGACATTAGATAATATGTCGGGAGATAATATTCACTTAGTCGCTGGTAGAACTTATGCTGTCAAGGTATCTGCAAACGATCGTAATGTCGTCACTTATGGTGGTAATTCTTATGTAGCTTTGAATATTTATAAATTGGGTGCAGAAGCAAATATCTTGAAAAGTTACTTAGAAGCACCTATTATTTCTTTTGGTTCTAGTAATCAATTTGATTTTACTTATAATTATCGAGTACCTGTAGATTTATTACAAAATGTTGATTATGTTTTGGATATTATTGGACATGATATTGATAATAATGTTACTCATCAAATTTTAAAATTTAGAGTAGTACCAGCTATTTGTGATAATGGTGTTCAAGATCCTGGTGAAGATGGTGTAGATACTGGTGGTGTTTGTCCTGGTGGACTTGGAACTTCTTGTAAAGTTCAAGCAGATTGTTCGACTTCTTTCAAGTGTCTTGATACTCAAAATAATATTTGTGCAGGTACTAGTGACTGTGTTTGTAAAAAATGGACATATATAGAAAATATTGAAAAAAATAATGGTGCGCCTGGCAACTGGATTACTATTACTGGTAGAAATTTTGGTAATAGTGAAGGTCAAATATATTTTAATTATGATACTAATGGTGACAATGTTTTTGATTTTGCTAATATTGTCAGTCTAGCTCAATGTCGTGGTGATGATGTCTGGAATGACAATTGGATAATTGCTGAAGTACCAAATAAACCTGCTGGTGTGACTGTAAATCCTGTAATTTCTGTCAAAAATTTGGAATTAGCAGGTCCTAATTCTGCTTCAACTTCTACGCCAAAGTATCCTAGTCCTTTGAATCCTGGACATGTTTTGAATTTACATCTTGATGAAATTTCTGGAACTACTATTACTGATAGTAGTAATGCTCATAATAATTTGCAAGTAATTGGTAATGTAGCTTTTGGTAATGATGGTAAATTTGGTAAAGCTGTTTCTTTTGATAAAGATTTAGATAACCCAAGTTTAAGTATAGATGATAAAGAAATTTTGAAATTACGTGTAAACGCAGGTGACTCTTTAGATTTGGTAAAAGGTAGTATTTTTGCTTGGATAAAAAAGACTGATAATACAATTGGTTACGATACGATTGTGAGCAAAGATTCTTCCTATGGTTTGTTTTTAGCAAATAATAAGTTAGCTGTCGGTGAATGGTATCCAAGTGGTGGTGGCAGAGTAATACCTTCCAATACTAATGTTGTTGACGGAAAGTGGCACCAAGTTGGTTTGGTTTTTGATAAGGGTGTAACAAATGGTACAAAATTGTATGTCGATGGTAATTTGGTATTAACTACAACTACACAATTTTTTTCTGGTTATGCCGGTGATTTTGTGGTAGGTGCTACTAACGGTGGTACTGCCTATTTTTATACAGGTTTTATTGATGAAGTAAATGTTTGGAATAGAGTCTTGTCTCAAGATGAAATAACTTCTTTGTATAATACTGTAGTCCCAAGTTACAAATTTACTGATTTTGCTAATGATAACTTTGGTCCTAATTTGGGAGTGTTTACTTATAATAATATAAAAAGACCAGGTCTTTGTTCTGTAAAAACAGCTGATGGTCTTATTTCAGCTGAAGCAAAAACAGCCGTTACTGCCAAAGGTAAATCTTTTGGTTCTGTAACAGGAAATCTTGTTTTTGGTGATATTTCAGCTGGAGTAGCTAGTTGGGCAGACGAAACTATTGGGGCAACAGTACCTTTTGCCGGTGAAGGCAAAAATGCTGTTTATGTACAGTTACCGAATAATGGTGAAAAAAGTAATCCTGTCTGGTTTACTGTTTCAGCTGTGGGTGCAGATACTAATCCTATAATTACTCATATTAGTCCTGTTACTACGACACCTGGTAGTTATATTACTATCACTGGTAGAAATTTTGGTAGTAGTCAAGGTAGTGGTAATGTGACAATTGGTGGTGTAAATTTTGCATCTTTACCAGATTATTGTGGTACAGGTTGGAGTGATACTCAAATTGTTGCCAAGGTTGCTAGTACCACACCATTTGGTTTGGATAATGTTTATATTATTAATGATTCTGGCAAAACAACATCAAGTACCAAAACTTTTGTAAATATTGTATCAGGTCAACCACAACCAAGTATTTGTAAAATCTCTCCTGAGCAAGGTTCTGCACCTTTGGCTAATAATCAATATTTGACTTTGCGAGGTGAAAATTTTACCCTTACTCCACAGGATGCTGCTTATTTTTGGAAAGATAATGCTAACCCTCAAGATCCTACTACTTGGTTGACTAATGATCAGTTTCACTCTAATACGATAACTAGTATAGAAGTTGCTATCCCTTATGACATTGTGAGTGGTCTTTCAATGTCTAGTGGTCCAATTGTTGTAAAAGCAAGTAACAAATTTAGTAATGATATAAATTATGAAGTAGTAGATTGTCGTTTGCCAGGTCAACAATCCTTAAATAATTTTCAATGTTGTCAGATTGGTCCAGAAGAAGGTGCTTGGAAAATTGGCAGATTGGCTTGTAAAGATACCACGCGTGATGGCGGTTATGTTTGGAGATTCACCACTGGTAAAATTGCTGAAAAATTTTTGGTTTTAGAACAGTGTGATTCTGAACATCCTGGTAATGTAGTACCATCACCAACACCTTGGTCTGTTCGTAAAGAAGGTAAAATAACTTGTGTCAATGCTCAGATTGAAGCTAGTTTTACTTTGCCGGTAGATGATGCTGATAGTAACATACAAAATTTTCATATTTTTACTTGTGGTGGTAATGAAAATAATATTGATTGTACAACTGAAGATACTTCTGAAGTAACTTCAGATTTTACAGCTAATGTTTCAAATTCACAAAATGTAGTTTTTGAAAAAAATGATGAGGGAAATCTGGCTGCCAATAAATGGTACACTGTGGCTATGGGGGCAGGTTTACAATCCCTAAAGGATGTTACAGAAGCAGGTCATAATGTTACGAAAAATGAAAAAATACAACCTACCAGACCTTGTACAATAAAGAATATTGATTATGCCTATTGTTTTGATTTTAGAACTGGTAATGAAAACGATGTTTGTACTTTGGTCGATGCTGGTATCAAACCATCAGATTATCACACCAGTCTTTTGGGTGTTATCCAAGATATCAGATGGCCTCTTAGTTATGATTTGAAAAATATTTTCAATGTCTCAAAAGTTCGTCCACAATATTTCGATGTTTATGGTATTGGCAATCAACAGTGTATTGTTTTGAATGTTGATGATAAGCCTTGGGAATGGGGACCAGAGGATAATACTACACAATCTGCTACAGCAGAGAAAAAAAACACAGATGCTAGACATGAGAACTCTCGTGGTATTGCTAGTGCTTGGTCAAATAATCCTGGTGGAAGTGATATCTTCGCACGTTTGGATATTGTGGAAACTTTTAGTGAACATAATGTTTTAACAAGTTTGGGTGCTACTCAAAATTATCAAGTAACTTCTTCTACTGATGTTTTGACAGCAACAGATAGTAATAGTGATTATTCTTTGTATGGTAATTTTGTATTTAGTGCCCAAGTACATTTAGATGATGTCGCTGACAGTGATTACGAAATATCTCCAAGTTCTTTTCCTGGTTATGTAGGTGATTCTGGAGTTTTGAGAAGATATATTATCAATAAAGTTGGTGAATACTCTGTGTATTTTTTTCAAAATTATTCGAAATCAGCAAATAATTTGACTGTAGAAAATAGAAATTTTGAATTGTCCTTTAGTTATGGTGATGATTTTAAACAAAATGTTGTTTTAGTTGCTGATCAAAAAGATTTCAAAATTGAAATATCAAAATTGAATAATTCTTTAGTTATAAAAATCAATGATGAAGTAAAAGGAACTTTTAATAATACTAATAATATAAAAGGTGGAGGAAATGTATTCGTGGGTAACGTTGATACTTTATTTGCTAACAATTTCAATTTATTAAAAGGTAAAATTTCTTATTTGAATGTTAGGAGTACTGAAGATTCAAGTGAAGATATTGTCGCTACAAGTACTATTTATATTGATTTAGGTGATCCAGAAGTAGTTGATAGATGGCCTTCTTGTACAGAAGCATGTATCAATGCAGAAATGGGTGCACAGTTCAATCAAATAATGATTCCGACTACTTATAGTAGTGGATTGCATTTATCCAAATGTGCCAATGAATCTTGTGTTAATGGTTTAATACCTGTTGATTTTGATATTTCTGAAGCAAATACTAACGCAAGTACTCTTAGATTTTATAGTAAAGATTATTTGGTTACTAGTACTTGGTATTTGGTTGAATTAGATAATAATATAAAAGCTAGCGGAGGTATTGATACTGAGGGTAATCATAAAGAGGGTAATCCTTTGCAAATCACAAAATGGAAATTTAGAACCAAAAGTTCTTCTGAACCTTGTGTAGTTGATAATGTGGATATTGTTCCTGATCCATTTTCTGCTTATTATATTGGACAACAACAAATTTATCGAGCTGTACCTAGAGGTGCTATAGATAGTTGTAGTCCTTATGGACAAGCGCTTGATCCTCGTGATTATGGTTGGGATTGGGGAGTTGCAAATGACAACAATGCTGAGGTGGCTGAAATTACTGACTTTAGTATTTCTGGTAAATACAATAATTTTTGTACACAAAATTGTTTGCCAAAAGGTAGTGACATAGCTTATGCTACCAACAATAATAATTATCCAATTTGTGGTAATGGTATTGTTGACCTAGGTGAAGATTGTGACATAGCTGGTACAACTACAAAAGCAGATGGTTCAATTGTTAATGAAGAAGCTGGTGTAAGTTGTTCTTACAATTGTTTGCGTCCAGCTGCTAATAGTATCAATGTTGGTGGAACTTGTGGAAATGAAGTCGTTGACAGAGACAAAGGTGAAGAATGTGATTCATCATCTTCTGATCCTACTCAAAATAGTTACTGTAGTCCTAGATGTTTGTGGATTGGTTCTTCTAATCAAGTAACTGGTAATGTTGGTGCTCCAATTTGTGGTAGTGGCGCAGTTACTATTGGTGAAGATTGTGATGGTGGTAGTGGTTGTTCAAATAATTGTTTACATTTAGGTACTTCACTTTCACAACATTGGTGTGATAATCAGACTAGTTCTGTCGCAGCTTGTAAAAATGCTAGTAGTATTTGTGGTGATGGTTTTATAGAAGCTGGTGAAGAGTGTGAAGTTGGAAAAAATGGAGCAACATCTAGTAATTGTGATAATAAATGTTTGTTGAAAAATGTTTGTAAGACTGCACTTGCTCAGTGTTATGAAGGTTCCATGGGTTGTAATTCTGACTGTACTTTGGCTGGTTCCTCTTTGTCTTATAGAAGTCCTTCTGTTTGTGGTGATGGTGTCAATGGAGCAGGTGAAGGTTCTGGTACAAGTGGGGAAGTAGCTAGTATAAATTTTGAGGGTTTAGCTGGTAATTATAGTTGTGAATTAGATGATGGTGGACAAAATGAACTTGGAGGTAATTTTGCACAAATAGTTACTGCTGTTGGTAATCCTTCACCAGATTCTGATCCAAGAGAAATAATTGATGCGATGACAGCAAAAATATTTGCTATACCTGTAAAATATTATGATGATAAAGGTAATGTTACTTCTACAAAATCAAATACCGTTCGTGGTGAAGGTGATTATAGTTTGATGTGTGGTTACAATGAGTATTCTCAATTACAAGATGATGCTTATAATGATTGTCCAAATAACACGATTAATAATTTTGGTGTGGGTACTAATTCATGTTGTTATTATCGTCCAGTTAGATCTGGTCAGTATCCAGCCGTGAATGCCGGTGTTAGTGGAGATGAGCCTGTTTGTCGCAATACTTATTTGGAAGTAGATTTTGCTACAGAAATGAAAAAAATATCTTTTAATAATAATGTTTCTATTATAGAAGGTTATGATAAAGCTAGTAGT
This sequence comes from Candidatus Magasanikbacteria bacterium RIFOXYD12_FULL_33_17, assembly GCA_001783255.1. Taxonomy (GTDB): domain Bacteria; phylum Patescibacteriota; class Patescibacteriia; order Magasanikbacterales; family UBA922; genus UBA1557. The sequence continues at coordinate 15,030 of MFRB01000122.1, read as the reverse complement.
TATAGAAATTATAGTTGTGCTGAACATGGTCAAACTGATGTAACTGTACAAATCAATAGATATTTGAATAGAACAAATTTTGAAACAGCTCAAGTTGGTTTTTGGAAAAATATTTGGTTAAATATAAAAGCATTTTTTGCTAATTTATTTGGTGGAAAAGTATTTGCTTTTGAACAAAATAGTAATTTGGATGGTAAAAATATTATTTGGTGTGCTACGAGGATTGCTGTTACTCCAGAAGTAAAATATAATTATAATGGACAGGTAGTTTCTTCCACAGCCGCTAGTTTGTTACTTTCTGAAGCACTTGATCCAAATGTTTATGTCTTGGTTATTTTGAATGGTGGTAAAGATGGTGTCAAAGATAAGTATGGTGTGGGTATAAAAAATGCTAATCCTAATTCTACAATTATTGATGATTATTGGTTGTTCAAAACAGGTAGTGAAATTTGTAAAATACAAAATATAAGTGTAGATCCAGCACAAAAAGTATTTAGTACTCCAAACAGTAGTTTTGATTTTTCTGTAAAAATTGCTAGTAACACTGGTGGACAATTGATTAGCCCTATCCCAAATATTTATGACTGGAAATATTCTTGGAGTCCAAGCAACAATGCTATATTTACTATCCCAAATAATAATTCTAGTACAATTAGTATTGCTTCTAAAGGTGTAGAAGGACAAATCGATGCTTTGGCAAGTGTTGAAGTTATTAGTGATGTTGATACTGAAAATTCACAATTAGGTGATGTCTTTTCCAAAAATTTCAAGTTAACTGCTTTTTTCTGTACTAATCCTTGGCCTACTACTAATACAAGAATATTAGGTACTGGGAATGATAGTGTATCTGTAGAAGGTGGACTCTTTGAAGATCAAAAATATAATTTTTCATTTATTTATTGTGCTGACAACAATGATCCTCTGACTATAAATGATGATTTACCTTTGTTTGATAATGTACAATTGGTTGGTAATAACTTAGATAATATTGATGATGCTACAGGTGATGTTGCATTACGTAGATATTTACTTTTTGCTAGTAGTACCAATGATGCTTTGGGTATTCAAGTATTTGAAAATACACCAAAATTTGATGGTAGCCCACGTAGTTTGCAAGATTGGTACAATACTAAATTCGGTAGTATTGGTGAAATGAAGCTTACTAGTATTGATAATTATGAAGCTTTGACTGATGGTACAAGTTATTATGTGAATGTTTTTGATGTAGATAAAACTATTAATCCTTTAGGTGATGTATATAATTATGTAGTATTATTTAGTTTGACAAATAATTCTTCTCAAGATACAACTCAAGTTTTTGAACAGATTATCAATAATTTGAAATTCAATATTAAGATGACTGATTATAATAAGTGTCTTGGTTCCAATCAGCAAGATGTTTATGAAACTAGACAAAGTATTTGTACTCCTCCTGATAAAGAATCTGGTAAAGGTTATTGTACAGGTAATTTCACAGAACCTATACCTTGTACTGGACCAGAAGACGATTCTTGTGAAAGGATCAATGAACAGTCTGGTTGTATTAGTGGTGATAATGAACAAAAAGTTTGTAGTTTGGTTAGTCAACCAATTTCTTGTACTACTAATAATGATTGCCGTTTGCTAGAAAGCGGAGCAAAAAGGCTTTACCAAGTAAAAATTGATAGTGGTGTTATTTTGGCAAACCCTTCAGTTATTCGTTCGGGAACAGCTGAAAGTAATATTACAGATATTGATTGTAATACTGATTTTGATTGTCGTGATAATAGTGGTCAACCTCTATTGGATACTTCAGGTTATTGTAATAACGAAAAAACTAAATTCTTTAGAGATTTGAATAGACTATTTAGTCTACGTGTTTCTCAAAATAATTTAAGTAAATATTTTACTTCAGATTATGGTAGAGATGATTTCGTAGGAAATTTGAAGAGTGGTTCTTTTATTCCAGGTTATACTACTTCAAAGTGGCAAAATTCTTGGGGATTGTTGAATAGTTATGCTGGTACTGTTAGTGTCGATCCTGTAAATCAATGGGTTGGTTGTAGTGATCATGATCCTCTTACTTGTTGGAATGCAAGTAGTTCTACTTACAAGTGTCCTACTTTTGCAGAAGTTTATGAATACAAATTTGTAAGTTCTACCCAAAGTTACAATATTTATGCTCCATTTGAATATTTGCAAAGTATTAATGATAGTGATTTTGTTAGTAGATATATTGATCAAAATAAAATTATTTTTGGTAGATATTGTACACCTGACGATGTGATTAGTTATTCTACTTCCAATTTTACTTGTGGTGATGGTATTGTGAATTATGCTGTTGGTGAAGAATGTGAACCTCCAAATAGTACTAAATTTGTTGATAGATCTGCCACTGGAGGTCTATGTAGTCCTGGCACAAAAGCTTTGGCTACTTGTAGTCCAAATAATTGTAAGTGGTCTGTAAGTAGTTCTTGTAATACTTATGGTGCCAAAGCTTGTGGTGATGGTATATTGGATAGTACTTACATAGTGACAACAACTGAAAGAAGTGGTGATTTGATAGAGCAGTGTGATGATGGTGAGTTAAATGGTCGTTATAGTCATTGTGATATAAACTGTCAAAAACCTGGAGAGAGTAGTTATAGTGGACCAGGGTTTTGTGGTGATAGTATTCCTCAACCACAATATGAATATTGTGAGAAAAGTGAAAGTAAATACGTACCTGGTTTTTGTGAATTTGATAAAAAAAGAGAAACTATTACAAATGGTTGTAGTACCATAGCTAATTGTCAGCTTAATCGTAGGATAGTAGAAGGTCAGTCTGTTGAATGTACAAGTGATAATGCTTATTGTACACGCAGTGAAGTTGTTACAAAAGTAAGTAAATGTGGCGATGATAATTTTTGTATTGGTGGTGTGACTCAGAGAGCTTATTGTTTGGATGATGGTACTACTCCAGAAGGTAGTATTCCAAATGGTTGTGCATTTGCAGTTGCTCATGCTGATATATGTGATGGTCCTTATGGGGATGATGCTTATGAATGTTTGATTTCTTGTGAAGATGATTCCTTGTGTTCCAACTACACTTATGTTCAAACCGAATATTTTGAAGACTATGGTCGTTGTTTGTCTGCAGCTGTACCTTCTTATGATTTCAATAAAGCCAATAGTTGTTCTTATGATTGTAGTGTAGCTGGTGGTTATTGTGGTGATGGAATTACACAATGGGATTATGAAGATTGTGATGATGGAAATCTAAATGATAATGATGCTTGTAAAATTGATTGTACTTTACCAGGTGTAGCTGGTGGACAAGCTGTCTGTGGTAATAGTTTTGTAGAAGAAGGTGAAGATTGTGATCATGGAAGTAATAATGGGGGAGTTGATGATAGTTGTTCTACTAGTTGTAAAAATGTAGTTGAAACACCTGTTTGTGGAAATAATCAAGTTGATATTGGTGAACAATGTGATTTGGGTACACAAAATGGTGTCAATTGTACACCAGAATATGGTAGATCTTGTACTTATTGTAGTAATACTTGTTTGGTTCAAACTTTGGAAGCTTCACAACGCTGTGGAAATGGTATAGTCGATAAAGATACTAATAATAATTGGTTAGAGCAATGTGATTACACTTTGGATAATGAAGGTAAACAACAATTTGTATTTGATCGAAATAGTGCTACGCAAGCTCCTCTTAGTTGTAATGCCACCCAAAGAGGTGTTTATCAATGTACTAACAATTGTCAATTGGTTCAAAATAGTTGTGTGACTTGTGGTAGTGGTACAAATTTACCTGTGCCTAAATTGGCTGTTTTGAATACATTGACAAATGATTTGTCTGGGGAATATGCTCAAAATAAATGGGATGGAAATACTCAGTTTTTGACTGCATATGTAAAAAATTTACAAGATGGTAAATATAATGCCTTAGATTTATATATGGGTGGGGCTAATTCTATTTCTTTAAGTGCTTTTAAAAATCAAGAAACTACAAAAATAGCAGATAGTATTAATACAAATCAATTATGTATTGCTGATTATAAAATTTTTGTAAATAAAGGTTTATCTGACGGAGTGCCTAACCAAATAACAGGAAATGATTTAGATTTGGCTGAACAAAGTGGTTACGGTAGTGTCTTTGATTATCCATACATGCCATCAGATGCTAATGAATTAGAAAATGAAATAATTCTCAATCCAAAAGTTCTTTCAGGGAAAATGAGAGTTGTTATTAGATGGCAACAGAAAAATGGTATTCATTTTGTGGGAAATGTTTATTCAGATACTAATATTGAAGGAGATCCTTATAGTGTTAGGTATTCAGAAGTAGCTGCTGCTGATGAATTATGTTCTGTAATGAATGTTTGGGATATTTTAACTTGTAAAAGTTATCAAGGAGTTGGCATAAGATCTGTTTTTAGTGAATATGTTACTGGTTTGTTTAGTAGTGTTCAATCTGTAAGTTTTGATTCACTTGGTACTGTGAGTACACCTGTTGATGATATGGATATTTTTGCCTTTTATGTTAGTGCTTTGGAAGCACCTATCAATCAATTGAAAGATTATGCTGTTTGGGTTGATGTTTATGTTGGTAGAAGTGGTAGTCCTTATGCTTATGTAAAACCTGATTATTCTTTTTCTTTGAATAATGCCAAACCTTCCAACAATGCTACGGCCAATTATTGGCATGTTTTCAATATTGGTAGATTTAGTAATCAAGCTATTATCATACCTATTTCAGCAACTGAACCTATAAGTGTTCCTGTTAGTACTTTTTATGGATTTTATGCAGATATATCAAGTGGTTATAATGGCGCTATCGCTACTAGTTTGTGTCAAGTAAAAGAAAATATGCCTAATACTACTAAATGTCAACTTTAAATTATTTTATGAACAAAAAAATTATTTACATTATTTTAATTATTGTCCTCATGGTGGCGATTGTATCTTCTGGCATTTTCTTCTATAATAAGTATAGATTGAATAAAAAAAATGCAATCCAAAATGATGCGGGCAATCCGACTAATGCTGAATTTCAAGTTATAACTTTACCTAGTGAACCTGTTACACCACCACAGTGGTATGCTACAGACAAAGATGGAGATGGTTTGACTGATGATGAAGAGACTAAGCTTGGTACTGATAAGTGGGAACCAGATTCTGATTTTGATGAAATTTCAGATAAGTTAGAAATAGAGAAATACAAAACAGATCCATTGAATCCAGATACTGACGGTGATAGTTATAGAGATGGTCTAGAAATTGTAAATGGTTTCGATCCTTTGAAAAAATAATTTATATAATAATTTTTATTTATGTTCGATGATAATAACAACAATTCAAATCAAATACCTCCTAATTTACCTATAGCAGAACCTGATGATATATTTGCTGCTGCTGATGATAATAATGCAGTTTTTGAGCCTGCTCAGCCAGTAGAGCCTACTCCTGTAGTAAATCCTTTGAATTCTGCCATAGGGGCAGGTATTTTGAAACCAAAAGTAGATACTCAAGAAAAGGTAGATGATATGTTTGGAGGAGTAGACAACACACCTGTTGTTGAATCTAGATCAGATATCGTACCTTCAAATGTTGTAAATCCTCCTGTGAATAATTTTTCGGCTAATAACTACAATAGTCAGATGCCTCAAAATGGTCAGCCACCTTATCAAACTGTGTTACCTCCACCAGGCATGAATGACCAAAATACAGCCTCTAATAATTTACAATTTACAGAACCTGTTGGTAGCAAAAAAATAGTTATTTGGATTATTGTTTTGGTAGTTATTTTTATATTAGGATCAGGTAGTGCTTGGATTTATTTTTCTTTTATAAAAGACAATATAAATAACAACAATGGTTTTGAACAAACACCTGTATTTGATAGTACTAACACAACAACTAACAATAATACAGTAACAATACCTACTAATAATGTTGTACCTGTAGAAAATGTCACTAGTAGTATTGATAGTAATCAAAATGTAATAGTGGGAGAGCCATTGGATACTGATGGAGATGGTTTGACTGATGTTAGAGAAAATAGTATTGCTACAGATCCTTTAAATTGGGACACTGACGGAGATGGTTTGAGTGATGCTGATGAAGTGACTATTTGGAAAACAAATCCACTTAAACCCGATACTGATGGAGATACTTATAGTGATGGCACAGAAATAAAAAATGGTTATAGTCCAACAGGCCCTGGAAAATTGTTTGAACTTCCAACAAGTACTGAATCAAATCTTAGTTTTAATACAAGTAGTACTATAAGTACAACTAACACTACTAAGTAGTTGTTAAATTATGTTTGGTAATAAAAAAAATAGTAAAATAGAAAAAAATAAATATAGTGAGATTCAGACTATTGTTATACCTGAGGTATTTTATGGTGGACAAGATCCATATATTTATCATGATCATGAAGAAAAATTGACTGCAACCACAAAGTCTAATAGTATTGTTGATTCTAACAAAAATAAAAAGAAGTTAAAGTCTAGTAAATCAAATGTTAACAAATCAGCTATAAAAAAGATTTGGATTTTTGGTTCTATATTTTTTGTGATAGCTGTTGCTGCCATATCTTGGTATTATATTGATGGGTATAACAAAGCTAGATTACAATTACTTTCACAAAATAATGTAGTCACTCCTGAAGTAATTGTAAAAAATACAACGACAAATGTGGACAATCAAGTTGTAACTGGTACTCCTAATGTAGTTGTTAGTAGTACGATTGATGTACCTACTACAACACCTTCTTTGGATAATGTTTTTTTAGAGTTGCCTGCTATTATAACTTTGGATACTTCAGATATTGATGCTGATAGTTTGACAGATTTGGAAGAAGGCATATTTGGTACTGATAGTGGTACTTGGGATACTGACAAAGATAATTATTATGATGGTCAAGAAGTTTATAATTTGTATAATCCAAAAGGACAAGCTCCTGTAAAAATTGTTGATTCAGGTCTTGTAAAAGAATACAAAAATTCTACAGTAGGTTATCGTATATATTATCCAAGTGGTTGGCAGAGAGGCTCTGTAGATACTCGTGAAACACAAGTTCTGTTTAGTGCTAGTACTGGTGATTATATAGAAGTAAGGTTTTTCAAAAAAGATGTTGGTCAACAATTTGTTAGTTGGTTTAGTCGTAATGCTGAAGGACAAAATTATAATGACCTAAGTCCTTTTGTGAATCGTTTTGGTGAGAAGGCTATGGTTAGAAAGGATAGTTTGGTATCTTATTTTGAAGATGAAAATTTTATTTATACTATTATTTATCATCCAAAAGATAGAATTGCAATAATGTATCGACATGTGATGCAAATGATGTACCAGAGTTTTAGAATGTCTAAGACAACTAATGTTTTACCTGATCAAAATATTTATCCAGAGACAAGTAGTAGTACTGCTACAAGTAGTGTAATCAATATTATTTTACCAACTTTAGATACTCAAAAAAGTTCTAGTACTAGTAGTAACAATTAATTTATGGAATGTAGTATCTTCAAAAATGTAAAAAATTTTTTATTGGATGATGATGAAATAAAAAAAATTGTTTTTACTGTACTCAAAAAAAATAAAAAAGATGGTGATATTAGTATTCATATTGTTGGTGACAAAAAAATAAGAGATTTAAATAAAAATTATCGTGGTAAAGATAAAATAACAGATGTTATATCTTTTGCTATAGAAGAAGGGGAAGAAATTTTTAATTTAGGAGAAAAAGATTTTGGTGATATTTTTATATGTTTACCGCAAATAATTAGACAGTCCAAAGAAAATAATATTTCACCACGTGAAGAAATGATTAGAATGTTGGTGCATGGTGTTTTGCATATTTTAGGATTTGATCATATGAAAGAAGTTGATGCCAAAGTAATGTTTGCTTTACAGGAAAAATTTGTAAAAGAATTATTATGATAAAATTGATGAAATTAAAAAAAAGTTTTTTTTATGCTTTGAAGGGTATCACTTACACTTTTAGGCGTGAACAAAATTTTAGAATTGAAGTAATCATTGCTGTCTTGGTAATTGTTTTTATGTTTTTTTTAGGATTAAGAAATTCAGAAAAAATCGTGGTACTGTTGTTAGTCACATTTATTTTGACTTTAGAAATGTTCAATACTATTATTGAAAGATTTTTGGATTTATTGAAACCACGTCTAGATTCACAAGTGAAATTGTTGAAGGATATTATGGCTGGTGTTGTTTTTTTGGCTTCAGTTGGGTCTTTAGTAATAGGTTGTATGATTTTTTATCCATATATAGTTGAGCTTATAAGTAAATAGTGTTATAATATATCCAAAAAATAGTATGGCAAAAAATAAACAAATGACAGATATTATTACAGGATTAGACATTGGTTCTAGTAGTGTTCGTCTTGCCGTCGGACAATTTTCTAATATGAGAGATGAAGATCATCCTTCTTTGCAAATAATAGCTGCTGTTGAAGTACAATCTGAAGGTGTGCAGAAAGGTCAAATTGTTAGTATTGAAGATACTGTTTCTGCTGTATCTAATGCTTTGGAACAAGTAGAAAAAATTATTGGTTTGCCAGTAGAGCATGTTTGGGTAGGTGTTTCTGGTACACAGATTATTGCTCAAGAAAGTAAAGGTGTGATTGCTGTCTCACGTACTGATGGTGAAATTTCTGAAGATGATATTGAAAGATCTGTTGACGCTGCTAAAGCTGTAGCTACACCACTAAATTATGATATTTTGCATGTGTTACCACGTAGTTTTTCTGTGGATGGTCAAACTGGTATAAAAGATCCTATAGGTATGACAGGTATTAGATTAGAGGTAGACACCAAAATTATTCATAGTGTTAGTTCTCATATAAAAAACTTAACAAAAGTTGTTTATCGTGCTGGTATTGATGTTGATGATTTTGTTTTATCTATTTTGGCAGCAGGGGAAGTAGTAACTAGTACTAGACAAAAAGAATTGGGTTGTGTAGTTATAAATGTAGGGGGACCTACTACTAGTATGGTAGTGTATGAAGATGGTGATGTTTTGCATAGTGTTGTTATTCCAATTGGTTCTGCTCATGTCACCAATGATTTGGCTTTGGGACTTAAGACTTCTATTGATATTGCAGAAAGAGTAAAAGTTGAATATGGTAGTTGTGTTAGTAAAGGTGTAAACAAGAAAGAAACCATAGATCTAAAAGATTTTGGTGCTGATAAGTCAGACGTCGTAACTCGTTATTATATCAATCAAATTATTGAAGCTCGTGTTAGTGAAATACTTGAAAAAGTGGATGATGAATTGGCAACTATTGAAAGAAGTGGTATGTTGCCTGCAGGTGCTATCTTTATTGGTGGTGGAGCCAAAATAGAAGGTATGGTGGATGTCGCCAAAGAAGTATTATCTTTGCCAGCGCAGTTGGGTTATCCTTTGGGATTGGATAGCATTAGTAGCAAAGTAAATGATGTTTCCTTTGCTTCAGCTATTGGTATGGTAAAATGGGGAAGTTCACTTTTACAAAGTGTTAGATCAAGAAGGACTTCTTTCAATATTAGTGCCAAAGTAGGGGACAAGTTACGTAATGTTTTGAAGAATTTGATGCCTTAGAAATGTTTATTTATTAGAATATTTAGATGCTCTTATTGGGCGTCTTTTTTATTTGTTTGGATAACACGAATGACAGACGAATAAACACGAATATGTTAGATCATATTCGTGTTTATTCGTGTTAAGATTAGTGTTTCTTGACACTATTTTCAAAAACTAGTAAAATATATATAAGTTAATAAATTTTGTATTCGAATTATATTTGTTTGAATACAAAAAGTACTCAAGCGTGTTATTAAAAAAACTTTACTGTTGAAAGATAACTCGACAATTCAATTATCTGAGTATTTTAATACTAGTCCGCCTTGGGTGGAGAATAAATTTATATATGCCACAAGTAAAACCAGACATTGAAACATTTGCAAAAATTAAAGTTGTTGGAGTCGGGGGATCTGGCAATTCAGCTATTCAACGAATGATTGATAGTAAAATTCGTGGAGTAGATTTTTTGGCACTCAATACTGATGTTCAAGCTTTACATCATAATTCAGCTCAGAAAAAATTACATATTGGAAAAACAGTTACCCGTGGTCTTGGTGCTGGTATGAATCCTGAACTTGGTAAACGTAGTGCTGAAGAATCACAAAATGAAATACGTGAAATTCTCAAAGACACTGATATGATTTTTATCACCTGTGGTCTTGGTGGTGGTACTGGTTCTGGTGCGGCTCCTGTGATAGCAGAGATTGCGCGTGATATGGGAATTTTGACAGTGGCTGTCGTTACCAAACCTTTTACTTTTGAAGGTCCACAAAGAAAGACTATCGCTGAAAATGCTTATGAAGAATTAGCGCGTTATGTGGATACTATTATTACTATTCCAAATGATAGAATTTTACAAATTATTGACAAAAAAACCAGTCTTCTTGATGCTTTCAAAATTGTTGATGATGTACTACGACAAGGTGTTCAAGGAATTTCAGAATTGATCACTGTTCCAGGTCTTATCAATGTCGATTTTGCTGATGTCAAAACTATTATGAGTGATACAGGTTCTGCTCTGATGGGTATTGGTATTGGTACAGGTGAAAATAGAGCAGTTGACGCTGCTAAAGCTGCTATATCTAGTCCACTACTTGAAGTTTCTATTGATGGTGCTCAAGGAATATTATTTTCAATTACTGGTGGTACTAATCTTGGTATGCAAGAAGTTGCTGAAGCAGCCAAAATTATTACTAGTTCTGCTGATGATAATGTCAAAGTTATTTTTGGGGCTGTGATTGATGAAACTATGGGTGAAGATGTACGTATTACTGTTGTTGCTACTGGTTTTGATGAGAGAGATAAGACCAAAGCTATAAAAGCAGATTCTCATAATCCTGGTATGGAAGTATTTACTGCCAAACGTCCAATTTTTAAACAAAATATTTTTGGTAAAAAATCTGATAGTAGAGAATTATCAAGACCTCGTGATGAAGAATTTTTAGAAGAAGAACCTGTTTCTGAAATAGAAGAAAAACCAGCTGTAAGAGTTGGTGGATTTAGTCGTAGAAGTGTTGGTTCCTCACTTGATTTAGATATTGATATGGAAACTCCTGCACCTCAATCTAGACCTAGTTCAAATATTATAAATCAAACTAGCAACAAACCGAAGAGTCCTGATGAAGATTTAGAAATCCCAGCGTTTATTAGAAAGAAAATGGGGATGTAGTTACATGAAAACATTAAAGCATTAAAACATTCCGCCTCCGCCGAATCGGCGGACGGATCCGCCTTGGGCGGAAAAAACACTGTCGAAATGACAGTGTTTTTTTATAGAACATAGATTATCAAGATTATATCATGGTTTATCTTGGTAATCTTGGATATTTGTGTGATATATTTAACTTAATTTAATAGAGATCTGGATTTTTGAAAGGTACAAGTGCCAAAACAACAGTTTCCATATAATCTGTCGTTCTGGTGATAATATCATTGGTCAGAGTACCAATTGCGCCATTGTGTTGAGAATTGTTTACTTCAAAAACAATATTGACAGCTTCAGACATCTCTTTTCCCTGTTTTATTAATTCTGTAACTTTTGGAGGAAGTAAAAAAGTGAGAGCACGAGCTTTGCCAATTTTGTCTTTTGACTTCACAACTATCCAGGCAATAGAACCTAAATCTTCTGCAATTTCTTCAAGTCCTCCTTCTAGTCCAACCCAGAAATCAGCCTCAGGAAATTTAGTTTGTGCGTTGTTTGCTCTGTTTGTGGCACCTTGCAGAGTTTCTTTATCTGACATTGGTTGATCGCTGACATCAGAAGGAATTGATTCGCCAATAAATTCAAATTTTTCTTGCAAAAACATTTTTTCAAAAGCAATTTTAACAGCTTCTATTTTGACAGGATTTTTGGAAGCGATGATGACGGTTTTCATAATTTTTTATTTTAAATATTCATTCAAATTTATTTCTACAAAAAAGTATTTTTCTCCACGTTTGGCCAGGAAAAACATGATGCCATTTTTGTCCAATTCTATTGGATAAAAAAAGATAGCACAACAACTGGTAGTTCTTATTTCATCGAAGTTTTCTGAAATTTTTTGTCCGTTGAAGAAAACAAATTTTTTTCCATCTTTTTCTCCGACAAAGCCTGTTTTGTTTTTATATGAAAATAAATAAGAACTTGAATCTACTTCATATTTTTCATTTATAGTTTCGTTATTGTACCAAATATTGTTTGTTATTATAGGATTATTTTCGTCAGTTATGTTTATTGGATCATAAAAAGTAAAGGCTGGTGAATTTGAGACAATGCTTGCATCTATTATTGTACTTTCTGTTCCAAAATACATTTTATGAGAAAAGATCTCTTTATTATTTTTGAAAACAGAATAATCATAGTTTCCATTTATACCCTCACCATTGAGACTTCCATTATTGCTTCCAACTATATAAATATCTTTATCAAAACCATAAACACCAGAGAGTTGTTTAATATTATTTATAATATCTTTTGGAAATTGTGGTTCTATTACGTCACACCAATCATCATTATCACATTCTCCAATTTTGAAATCTGGAGGAAAATTATTTTTGTAAGTTTGTAAGCCTACTACTGAACAATCACTTTTACCGTTATCTTTGCATTCTATTTTTTTATTCAAATAGTACATTGGCTCTTTCATGTTTGTTTTTTGATTTTGGTCAAACCAAAAATCTTGCCCATTTTTTTGGAGTTTGGTTATTTCTTGGGGAACTAAAGTTGAAAAGTTTACAATATCGTCAACAATCTCACTTGTCAGAGTTGTTTCAATTTCGTGATAAATTCCGACTTCTGTTTTTTGAGGAATAATTGTATTTTGGGTACAGCCTGTCAAAAAAAGAGAAATGGTTAAAATTGCGATAATTTGTTTTTTCATATTTGAAAATATATTTTTAGAAATGATGGTGTAAGGAATGATAAACGCCAGCTTATCCTGTTGAACACGTGACAAGCTGGCGCTTGTCATTCCATTTTTAGAGGTTATATTATTTTGAATTCTATCATAATAAAATACATTTGTAAAAAACAAAAAACGCTGTGTAAGCGTTTTTTAGATTAAAAAGTTTTGGCACCAACTCGGTCGAAGCCTTCAAAATGAACATCGTCATCTTTGAAAACTTCTATCACTTTGTATCTTCCTTTGGTGTAAATTTCATTATCTATTAGAAAGTGAGTAGCTTCAAGGATGATTATACTAGCGCGTGGGCGAGACAAAATACTATTACCTTTTGTTTCAAGTAAAGGAATTTCACCAAATAGCCAATAGTTTCTTTGGTCTTTTTTCAAAAATATATATTCTTTTTCAGCTTCAATGTTTTCTGGAAAACATTCTTCTTCTTTTCTGTTTCCATTTTTGAATTCAGAAATATTTCTGAGTGCTAGATCTGGATTGTATTCTACTTTTATTCCCATATTTATTATTTTTTATTATAAACTTTCCAATTTGGATCAGCTTGCACATCTCGCCAGTCGGTAAATTTACCTTCGCGTGCCTTGTTGTAACCAGCAGCCGCAATCATCGCAGCATTGTCCATAGAATATTTTAGAGCTGAAAGATGAAAGTCTGTACCAGAAATGTGTTCAATAGTATTTTTCAAAGTTTCACGAAGTTTGGCATTGGCAGAAACTCCCCCGACTAGTAAGACATTTTTTGGTTTGTATTGTTTTATTGCTCGAAAAGTCTTTTCAACTAAGACATCGACAATGGCTTGTTCGAAGCTAGCACAAAAATCATTCAATATTTGAGGCTCTAGTTTGAAAGTGTTATTTTCATTTTTTGTGGCATTATCTTGGAGCCAATAAAGAGCCGCAGTCTTGAGACCGGAAAAACTCATATCATAGTCATCACTATCCATCATGGGGCGAGGGAATTTGATAGCTTTTGGATTACCATCTTTGGCATGCTTGGAAATTTTTGGTCCACCTGGATATTCAAGTCCAACAATTTTGGCAATCTTGTCAAAAGCTTCGCCAGCCGCATCATCACGAGTTCCACCGATTTTTTCATAGTGGCCTTTTTCTCTAGACAAAATAAGTTCAGTGTGTCCACCAGAGACGACTAAAGATAGAATAGGGAAGTCGAGCTTTTGGTTGGTGCTATCGGCTTCTAGATGTAGCTTCACGCTGTTTATATGCCCGTCTATGTGGTTTACTGCCACAATTGGGATATTCCATAGGTAAGACAGAGTTTTGGCAGTTTCGACGCCTACAATCAGTCCTGTAATAAGACCAGGCCCCGCCGTAACCGCAATAGCGTCCGGCTTTTCAAAGTCTTTCATTATTTCCTCAACCACAGGAGTAATTATTTCAGCGTGTTTGCGTCCGGCAATTTCAGGAATCACACCACCATATTTTTTGTGTATGTTAATTTGACTAGCTGTTTTTTCGGCTAGTATTTCTATTTTTTCATCTGTGATATCCATGAGACAAACAGATGTGTCGTCACAGGAGCTTTCGATTCCGAGGATTTTCATAAAAGGCTTGAAAGGCTTAAAAAGCTTTTTGTATTTGTTATTTTAAACATTTTAACAAAAAAAATGCGAAAAGTCCAGACTTTTTATTTTCTTGCTCAGCTTAGTTGAAAAAATTTAAGAGCAATTTTGTTTTGCCTTTTAGGCCTTTCTGGCATTTCAGGCTTTTCAAGCCTTTGATGTATTCACACAAAAATATTGACAATTAATATCTTTTTGTGTATAATTTTTTCGTCTTTAGTTGGACAACTTATATGGCGCCATCGTCTAATGGTTAGGACATCAGGTTTTCATCCTGGTAATCGGGGTTCGATTCCCCGTGGCGCTACAATTTTGACTGTTAACTTTTGACAGTTAACAATTGACAAATTCCAAGAAATTGGAGTTTTTTTGTTGTTTATATTTACACTTGACAAATTGGTAGACTTATTGTACTATATCAGCACCATAGACAGCAGGCGTCAGAAATGACTTAAACATCCTGCCGAGGGAAAAATTTTACACTTTTTAATAAATGTAGTAAAAGGG
>MFRB01000121.1 GCA_001783255.1 Candidatus Magasanikbacteria bacterium RIFOXYD12_FULL_33_17 | reverse complement strand
TAATCTTTTCATTATTTACAAAAATATTACTAGCATTAGTAAGACCAGTACTAAACAATGTCCAAAAAAGCAAACCAATATAAACAAAAATTGGATAAGGAATTCCATCCGAAGGCATCTGCACCAATTTTCCAAAAAATACAGTAAACACAACCATAGTAATAAATGGTTGAAATACGGCCCACAAAACTCCGATAAGCGTTTGTTTATATTTTACTTTCAAATCACGCCAAGTAAAAAAATAAAACAAATCACGAAATTGCCAAATTTCTTTTAGATCCAGTTGCCACCATTTGTTTTTTGGTTTGATTATTATTTCCATATTACCAGTTTTTATTCTTCAATAGTTTATTTAAGACTCTCTTTAAATGAATTTACATAGTCTTCCAAATTTATTTTAGCTTCCCAACCCAATTCTTTAGTTTTTTGACTTATTACTTCAGCATCCATTCTATTTCCTTTTCTTTCTGGCAACATTTCTATTTTACCACCAAACATTTTTGCAACTTCTAATATAGAATATGAGATATCACTACCTATTCCATAATCATCTCCTATACCTTTATCTCCAACCAATACTAAAGCATCAATTATATCATCTACATGTGTAAAACTTCTTCTCTGAGTGCCTGGTGACACTACTGTCAGAGGTTTCTTATCCAAAATTTTCTTTTTGAAAAGTGCAATCAAAGTAGCATATTTACCTTCTGCTATTTCTCTTGGACCATAAACGTTATAAAAATAAGTAATAGCATAGTTGAGATCAAACCAATTACCATAATTTCTAACTAGTTCTGTATTACTGGCCTTAGTCCAAGCATATGGGCTTTGTTCTCTACCTAGACCACCATCACCAAACTTAGTACTTGAACCAGCATAAACCAATTTGACATTGTTTTTTCTACAAAATTCCAATACAGCAAAAGTACCATCTTTATTATACTTCCAAACTTTTTCAATATCTTCAAAGCTTTGTTCTACACGTGAATATTCCCCAAGATGAAAAATAATTTCAGGTGTGAAATCAATCAATTCTTCTATATCTTTGGTGTCCCCTTTTATATAGGTCACATTTTCTACATGATTTTTTTCACTACCAGTAAAATAATTATCCAATGAATAAACTCTATTATTTTTATCCTTAGATAATCTTTCACACAAATGTGAGCCAATAAACCCTGCCCCACCTGTTACTAAAATGTTTTTCATATATTATGACTTATATTTTTGTTATAAAATTCAATATAACTATAACATTACCACTCCTTCGTCTTTTCAATCGTCTTCATTTTTACTTTTTGATAAACGTTTGTTACCTTTTCATCAACTTCCGGCGACAACAATTTCAAAAGATCATGACCTAAAAAACGGTACTGCTTACCAATCTTATTAGCACGAATAAGACCTTGTTTCAAAAGTCTTTTCATAGTACTACTACTAATCTTTAGCAAGTCTTGAGCTTCAGTAGTGGTGTAGACTGAGTTTGGTTTGATTTCCATAGTTTAGTCAAAAGTTCATAAAGCCAAAAGTCTGTAAAGTCCATAATGTCTAATGTCATCACTTTTGACTTTCGACTTTAAAAACTTTAAGGACTTTATAGACTATAGTCTAACATTAAGTGTCATTAGGTGTCAATAGAGTTCAAATACCCCTCACAAGTCATCTTTATCCCTTCATCTAGATCTATCGTATGTTTCCAGCCCATTTCATGCATTTTGGTCATATCAAGTAGTTTTTGAGGCGTACCATCAGGCTTAGTACTATCCCATTCAATTTCACCCTGATAGTCCAGAACTTGCTTAAAATGCTCTACCAGCTCTTTTACTGACAGATCGACGCCTGTGCCCAAATTAACAAAAATTTCACCTGTTTCATTTTGTTCTTTGGTAGGATTGAAATTATTTAGTAAAAATAGACAGCCAGAAGCCATATCGTCCACATGCAGAAATTCACGTTTAGCAACGCCTGTACCCCAGACATTTACTTTTGGCAAATTATTCTTTTTAGCCTCCGAAAATTTACGAACAAAAGCGGCAAAAAGATGCGAGGTTTCCAAATCAAAATTATCATTCTCCCCATAAAGATTGGTCGGCATGACAGCAATGAAATTGGTGCCATATTGTCTATTGTAACTCTGACACATCTTGATGCCTGCAATCTTGGCAATTGCATAAGGTTCGTTGGTTGCTTCTAGTAGTCCAGTCAACAAATATTCTTCTTTCATTGGCTGTGGACATTCACGAGGATAAATACAAGACGAACCCAAAAATAACAACTTTTTGACACCACTCAAATAAGCATTATGAATTACATTGTTTTGAATCTGTAAATTCTGATAGAGGAAATCTGCTGGATAAGTATTGTTGGCCATAATTCCACCCACTTTGGCAGCTGCCAAAATCACATACTCAGGTTTTTCACTAACAAAAAAATCCGCCACAGCTTTGGCGTCTAGTAAATCTAATTGTTCTTTTGTTCTCAAAAGCAAATTGGTATATCCTTCAGCCTGCAATTTACGTACAACAGCTGAGCCCACCATACCACGGTGACCAGCAACAAAAATTTTTGTATCAAAATTCATAATAATTTAAATTAAAATTATTAAGAAAATCCCTCCCCTATTAGGGGAGGTTAGGTGGGGTCTTTAGCAAAACAAAACGTTTTGCTCAAAGATGGACCCCCTCTAACTCCCCCTACTAGGGGGAGAACCTACTTTATAAACTTTATAGACTAAAGGCACCCCCTCCTCTACTCCTATTTGCAAAAAAATTATAACATAATTTGAAAAAACAGACAAATTTATTCTTCAGTTTCACACATAATCCTCACCAACTCCTTGAACTTCGTCTTCGCTTCCCATCCCAATTTTTCTTTGGCCTTACTAGCATCACCCAAAAGTAAATCTACTTCAGCCGGACGAAAATATTTTTCATCAATTTCAATAATTGTTTTGCCTGTTTTTTTGTCAATTCCTTTTTCTTTCATCCCTTCGCCCTTCCATTCTATTTCAAAATCAAAATACTGTGAAGCTTCTTCTACAAATTCACGCACACTATGTGTTTCACCAGTTGCTACCACATAATCATCTGGTTCTTTTTGATTAAGCATAAGCCACATTACTTCGACGTAGTCTTTGGCATAACCCCAGTCACGCTTGGCTTCCAAATTTCCCAAATAAAGTTTTTCTTGTTTTCCTGTCTTTATATTTCGAAAAGCATCGACAATTTTCTTGGTCACAAAAGTACCACCACGACGAGGAGATTCGTGATTGAATAATATTCCGTTGCAAACAAACATGTTGTAACTCTCACGATAATTGACAGCAATATTATGAG
This sequence comes from Candidatus Magasanikbacteria bacterium RIFOXYD12_FULL_33_17, assembly GCA_001783255.1. Classification (GTDB taxonomy): domain Bacteria; phylum Patescibacteriota; class Patescibacteriia; order Magasanikbacterales; family UBA922; genus UBA1557. The sequence goes on along the minus strand of MFRB01000121.1, from coordinate 22,071 downwards.
CAAAAACTTTGGCGCAAGCATAAGGACTACGAGGATAAAAACCTGTTGTCTCTTTTTGTGGAGTTTCAAGTACTTTGCCAAACATTTCAGAACTACCAGCTTGGTAAAATTTCACATTCATACCCTTGTCGCGAATAGCATCGAGCAGACGAAGAGTCCCAAGCCCATCAGCATCAGCTGTATATTCAGGCAAATCAAAACTTACTCTCACGTGACTCTGAGCACCAAGATTATATATTTCATCAGGGCTTACCTTATCCAAAATACGACTAATATTGCTACTATCAGTCAAGTCTCCATAATGCAAAAACAATTTGACACCCTTCTCATGTCTATCACGATACAGATGATCTATTCTTTCGGTATTGAAACTACTAGAACGACGAATAATACCGTGAACTTCATAACCTTTTTCTAATAACAACTCGGCAAGATAAGAACCGTCTTGACCGGTGATGCCGGTAATAAGTGCTTTACGCATATAAGTATAATTTTAAATTTAGTAATCCTTTTAGATTCTCCCCCTATTAGGGGGAGTTAGAGGGGGTCTATCTTTGAGATAGTCATTTCTCTAATTTTTATGTATTTGATTATAAATATCTTGCAACACATTTTTTAATTCATATTTTATTTGTTCATTTTTATATCTTATTATTTTAAAACCAAGTTTTTCTAAAATATTTTGTCTTATTATATCTTTCTTTTTATTTTCTTCTTCCCCATGTATCCAGCCATCTAATTCTATAATAAGTTTTAATTCATGGCAATAAAAATCTACTATAAAACTTTCTATACTATATTGCCTTCTAAATCTTACTCCCATTTTTCTTGATCTCAAATGACTCCACAAAATACTTTCTGCTTTAGTCTGATCTTGACGTAATATTTTTCTCCTTAATTTTAGAGAACTCTTATTGCCGTACATAATTCCCCTCTTATTTTTGTTTTATCTTTCTCTAGACCTCCCCTTCAGCCAAAGGACTGATCCGCCTTGGGTGGAAACCCCTCCTAATAGGAGGGGAATCAAACAAAATCCATCTTTCAAATTTAAAAACTTTTTTTCCATAAAAAATATTGTTAAAAATGTCAATAGAACAATGGGGCAGTGGGACAATAATTCATTTCAAAAAATAGACTACAACTTAAAACTTTATTCCCTTCTCCAAAGCTTGCTTATGCAAGGCAGCGGCTTTGGCCGTCTCCCCCATCGACTGATACAAACTCTCCAATTGTTTCCAACCATTGGCAATTTTTGGATCATTATCAATACTATCTTGCAATACTTTTTCCGCACCTTCGTAATCATGTAAATTTTCTTGTACACCAGCCAACATATATTGTATTTGCTGTCTTCTTGGTGACAAGAGCAGACTTTCTTGCAAAAATTTTTCAGCTTCCTGCAAAAAAGCAGCATCTTGTTTGGCCATAGCCACATAGATATTCAATTGCGCTAATTGTAAACTAACACGAATATCATCTGGATGCAACTCCAAATTTTTCTGCAAATTTTCATTTGCTTTGATATAAAAAGGTTCTATTATTTTCCATTTATCAATTTTTTTTTTGTCTTGCAAAACTTGTGAAATAATATCAATGAAAATACGAGAAGTATCATTTCTAATATCATCCACATGCGGACTAGGTATGGATAATGCTTGATTATAATTGACGTCATAATTCAAACCACTACTCAAATTTCTAATAGCTTTTAGAGTAGATTGATTGGCATGCGCAGAATTTATATTTGTACTATAAATAAGCAACAAAACAACCAAAGCAACTACAGAAGCCACAGGCCAAGATATATCATTATTATTTTTTGCCAAATTTCCTTCACTATTTTTTTCACTATAAAAAGAAACCATGCCCAAAAAAAAGAAAAAATAAAGATAAGAAGTAGGATTATCAAAAACAGTTGCGACACTGACAAGATGTACCCAAATAAAAGCCAAAGAAAAAGCAAAAATGTGAATACTCAAATGTCCTTCTTTGTAACGTCTAATAAGACAAACACTGGCTAAGACAAACATACTAAGATAAAGAATCAAACCAACAATACCTTGTACTGCAAAAGTATTCATGATGACACTATGCGCATTGTCAAACCAAGTTTCCGAAAAACCATGCTCCAAAAATTCTGGCCTATAATATTTGTTGAAAGCATAATAATAATTGTTTGGTCCCCAACCAAAAATAGGTTTTTCTTGCCAAGCATCCAAAGCTACTCCCCAAGCCATAACTCTAGTATCCGTCTGCGATATTTGCGTACCAAACAGACGACCAACTGCCGGAATATTGGCGACAAAAGCAGTATTCCTTTTTACAAACAAAATACTAAAAAAACTAAACAAAACTAAGATAGACAACAAGACAATTTGTTTCAATCTTTTTTGTTCTTTCAAACTAAAGAAATAAATCAATCCCAAAATAAATATACCAACAAGCAACGCTACCAAAGCGCCACGTGTTCCTCCCAAAAACACGCCCCCAAGTCCAAGCAAAGCTAACAAAATTTCATACCAAAACCAACCTGATTCCATCGCAAAAAATCCTATTTTCTTTTCTAACAATTGTTCCTTTACCGCTAAAAAGCTACCAATAAAAAACAAAAACAAACCATAATCACTAAAATAAATAGCATTACCAAGTGTCGATGATACTCTAGTATTACCTTTGTTCAAAAGTAACTCTGGATCAGCATAACGTTGTAAAACTCCAATAAACATCACAATAGATCCCGCCAACAAAAAAGTACGAAGCAACCATTTCCAATCGTCCCAAGTACGCACGACAGAAGTAACAATAAAATAATAAACAATATAATGTGTAATCGTAAAAAGTCCCAGCATTCTCTCGTGATTGTCCCAAAAACTCTTGTACCAATCAACACCTACAAAAGTAGAAATAGCAAAACTAAGATAAAAACCTAATACCGCTATATTTACCCAAGAAAATTTTGGACGATATTTCTGAAAATTACTAAACAAAAGTATTAGATAAAGTCCCAGCATCACGAGGACAAGAGATCTAAAATAAATAATTTTTGGGACGATAAAAGGAAATATATATGAATTTGGCAAGACCAAAAGTGGCACAAAAAAAGTGCTCCCAATCACAATTTTTAGTATTTTTTCTATTGTTTTTTGCATAGTTTTTTGTTAGGTTCTAGGTTTTGGCTTATTTAAAATAATATCTGTTTAATATCTGTCTGATATTAGTGATTATTAGTGTCAAAATTCGTGTTTATATATTGTTTAAATTTCAAAATACGTTCTCCATCTTTTGGATCAAACAAAAATGGTTTAACATCATTGTACATATCTTCAAAATCTACATTTTCACAAAATTCTAAAATCTTTTTTTTCAAATCTTGCAAATTATCAATGCCAGCTTTTACTTTTAAATATTCCAAATTGGGACCAGTCTGCCCCATCAAATAAGTAATATCAAAAAAATCACGGCCTTTTGATCTATTTCTACCGAGCACTGTCAAAAATTTTTGACTAAGTAAAATATCTACAGGATTATGCCTTACTTCGGTAAATACTCCAAAGTTATTAACTATAGTCACATCAGGTTTGAATTCAAAATCTTGTTTGACAGTATCTAATCTGACCAATATTTTTTCATCTTCATTTGGGGACAACCCATATTTATGTAAAATATCAGCAAATCTGAAATAACAATGATAAGCACCTTTGTAAACATTTCTAAATTCTATATCAAAACCCAATAATTCTAAATCTTTTTTTATTTTAATTATCAACTCTTCAAAATTTTTTTCTGACAAACCAAAATTATCAAAATCCAAATCTTCCGAAAATCTAGGAAATTTATAAATTATTCTAAGACAAGTACCCCCAATAAAACTAACTTTGTCAGTATGACTAAACAAAGATTTCAATATTTCATGTTGCAAATATTCTACATAAATACCCTTTTTATTATTACTCGGGTAATTATTTTTTTGGGCGTAATCTAAAACCGTTAAAAAATCTTGCATATTATATTTTGGTTATTAAACTAGCTACAATATTGTTAAGTGATTCACTCTCAAACAAAAAACCATAATCCCTCAATTTTTTCTTACTTATTTTATGTGACATTTCTTCATAATTAAAACGTAATTCTTCTATTTGTTTTTCATCACCAAACTTCTGGATATTAAAATAAAAAAAATCCAATAAAGCTTTCTCAGGTTCTGCTATTAAAATACTATACTCACCATAATTAACTGGTTTGTAACCAATAAATAAGTTAGTCTTTATTTTACGATAAAAAAAATTATTATTTGAAAAAGCAAAAGAATAGGTTTTCTTACTACTAATACTAGTTATAGAATGTGGTATATCCGGGATAAATCCATACTCATAAAGGGCTGACTCAAGACTTACATAAGATGGTTCGTGAGATAAATTTGCTATCAAAAATAAAGGAATCTCCTTCAAAGAATCTGATAAAGCATACAAGCCCCTCTTTATTTTGGTAATATAACCTTGTTTTTGCCAACGATTGAGCTGAACAGAAGTTACTGTTTTTTGTCCAAAAATTTGCCTTATGTCTACTAAACTAAAGATTTTCCTATTCTTTTTTACTTCTTGCAAAAATTGCTTAAATTGCATATTTTTAGTTTATTTTATTCCAAAAAGTTATCAAAAATGATAATTTTCAGAAACACAAATCTATTATACCCCTTTCTCCCAAAAATGTTAATAAATGGCTGTGTATAACCAAATTTTTTCAACCTCAGACATTATTTCTATCCCTATTCCATAATATTGGATTCATTTGGACATACTTGTATATTTTATTGTATTCTTTTTCATTTCTAATGATATGGTCGTGAAATGATCTTTGCCAAACGAATCTTGGCAAACATTCTTGATGAATTATTTTGGATGAGGTGGTTTTGAAGGCGCCGATTAATTCGGAAATTGATTTTATTTTGGTTTTGTTATTGTTTGTATTATTTTGATTTTGAATATTTGAATTTTCTGCAACGTCCGTAGGGACAGGTCGCGACCTGTCCCTACCGTGGTTGTCTAACATGTCGTCCAATCCACCGATAATATTTTTATCTGATTCATCTTCCACCATCTCCCTATCAATCTCCACAATCCCATGTACATGATTTGGCATAACAATAAATCCATGATTTTTTATATATTTATATTGCTCAAACAACCATTGCCATTGTCTATAAACAATCGAACCAACTTTATTGACACACATAAAATCATTATACACACCACCAAATAAACATTCACGTTTATCTATACAAATTGTTACAAAATACAAACCATTATTACTATAATCAAAATTTATCAGACGATTACGTTTACGTTTGTGTTTGACAGGCATATTTTAATTTATAAAATATCTTTCAAAAACGTAGGGACAGGTCGCGACCTGTCCCTACCATGACCGGCTAAATAATCTTTCAAATAATTAATATTCCCCTTTTACTAATTGGCACAATCCGTTACATATTTTTTTCATCAAAAGCTACAAATTTCAGTTATACGATTTTTTCGTACACCTCACTTCCTTCATTTCTAATCTTAATTTTTAAATTAGTCCAATATCTTTTTTAATGAACATATTTCAAATATTTACTATTTGCTTATATCATATCTTCAACCAGACAATTTATTATTATCTCTATTTTTCAACAAATAATTTTTCTTACTAACTACTTTTTTACCAGTTTCTTCTTCCATTTTTTTCCTAGCTATACCAGCCACACCACCACCCCGCTTGGCGACTTTTTTGTTTTCTTTGAGACCTATAGGATCTTCTTCTCTGGTAATTTCTGTAGTAGCTGCTTCTCCAAGCATAGAAAATATTAATTCCAAATCTACCATGTGATCACGCAAATTTTCCCGTTTTAAACCTTTTACTTTTTTATATTCTGAAGGAGTCAAACCAAAAGTAGCCTTGCTTATTTCTGCGGTTAAAATTTCATATTCTCTCCCCTTTTTTATACCATGTTTTTGCCATTCATCGGTGAGTGTTTCCCGAATTTCTATACCTCGCATTCTCTTCTCAATCCAAGAATCAGGGTATCCTTTTAATTTATACAACATCCTAGTCCTTTTTGTCGCCAATTCAGGGTCTTCTATTTCTTTTACTCTTTCATAACCAACTTTGGCAAGCCACCTTTTGAAAGGTTCAGCCTTGGGAGAAGGTATAGATTGTATAATACGAAAAATACCTTCTGTGTTAGCGCAGAGTATTTTTTGTTTGCCACCTGCAGTATCAATTTCAAGGGTATGTACAATTTGTACCCACCCTTTTGATAATTCAGGATCACGTGATTTCATCTTCTGTATATACTGTTTTGGATCTTTAGACTCTATGAGTGCCAAAACAATATCTTCAACAACAAACCACCACTCCCCCTTATAAATAATTTTCCTAATTTCTTTACCCTTAAACAAAGCCATTTTTGTTTCCTCCATATGTTTTTATTTAGTTAATAACTAAATTTATTATAACACAAAACATAATAGAAAAACAAAAACCACTCCTACAAAAGGAGTGGAGAATATAATAGACATCTAATCAAACAAATCAGCATGAGTACCAGTGCTAACCAAAGTAATCACCAAACAATCTTTATCTTTAAAATATATAAGTAACCAATCAGAGAGAATGTGACACTCATAAAATTCACTCAATTTCCCTTGTAATTTATGATCCCGATATTTTCTAGGCAGATTATCACCAGATTGTAATACCGATACAACATACAAAATTTCTTCAAGCAATTTTTTATTTGTCTTACCAATTTTTTTATACTGCTTTTTGAATTTATTGGAATATATTATTTTATATTTCATACCCCCACAGTTTATTCTTCCAAACTATCCTTCAAATCTTTTATAGAAGAATAGGCTATCAAATTACCTTCATCGTATAATTTTTTTGTCTTTTTGAATTCTTTCAAAATCTGGTTTTCTTGACTGCTTGTGAAACCATTTTCAGTAACCACAGAAAATGGTATGCCTTTATGCAAAATTACTTGACTTAGATATATCCTCACACCGGTACTGACGTCAATACCAAGAGAAGAAAATATTTTATTTACTTGTTTTTTTACCTTAGGGTCAACCCTAACCTGAAGTAGTTCTTTTTTCATAAAAAATAAATTACTGTATTACAATGTAATTATATTACAATTACATATCTTTGTCAAGTTCAATCCGTACTCCACCCCCCTCAAACAAGGATAGTCTGTCTGTCCGGTAGGCAGGACTGGAGGGGGGGTGATAGCAGTTAGTGCTTTATTTTTTATTTTAGTTAATAACAAACTTATTATAACACAAAAAATACCTAATCAAAATAATATTTGAATTATTTACCACGTCCGTAAGGACAAGGTCGCGCCTTGCCCGCCATAGCTTTAGCGAAGGTGGAGACCTGCCTGCCCGCCTAGGGTAGATCTCTACCACAAACAACCAACATTTTTTCAAGCAAAACAAAACCCACCCCCGAAGGGGTGGGTAATGTTATTATTAATTACTTAATAATATTAATGATTAAACAAAATCATTAATTAGACCATGTTTCTCCATCTAAGTCTAGATTTAATACTTTGTAACTGTTCATCCAATCACCTGTAGAAGTTGCGTTCTCATCGGCAACGTGAGATGTAGAGTTAGCATCTGACCAAATGAAGTTGTATAAAGTACCACTACCTGTAACAGCTGCAGCAGTATGTAAACCCCAGATAGTAACAGCAGTAGCTGTACCATTTAGGTATACTTTAGTACTGTTATGAGCTGAATCACCAGGGAAGTAAAGACTAAATGAGTCTGTTGGGTTAGCATCAGAATCTGTAGTATTAAAGCCAGCCAAAGTACCTCTAATTGTATAAGTCTTTGTTGCACCAGCAGTTATACTACCTTCATAACCAGCAGCCCAAGATATTACTAAGTGATCATCAGCCTCAAGTAAACCTGAAGTAGATTCAACACTATTTCCAGCTTGATCTTGTAAAACAACATATGAACTGATATCAACACCATTTTCATATAGTTTCAAAGATTCTACCTCAAGTGTATCAGTACCAGTACCACCATCAGTCAATGTAGCAGGTAAAACAAATTGTTTTAATCTAACATCATTTGTTCCAGCAGTAACAGTAAATTTGTAAAGATCCATTGGTTGACCATTTACAATATTACTTGAGTTATCAAGATTTACAGAAGCAACAGTAGGAACTGATTTGTAAACATACATTTCATTTCCTGCTCTATCTGTAGCAGATGTATCTTGTACACCTTGTGTATCTTCAAACAATACACTATCAAGTGTCAAAGCAGCATTAACTTGAGAAGTACCCATACCAGTACCTACATTGTTCAATACTAATTTTACAGTAATTACTTTACTACTATTTGCAGGTACTTCAAGTGACATACCTGTTAATTTAGCAGCTGTATTACTTGATAATGAAAATGAAGCAGAACCAAGTAAAGTTGTACCTGAATAAAATTTAGCTTCAGAAACAGCTGTAGCAACAGCTGCACTAGCTAATTTTACTTGTACTTCTTTTACAGTATAAGTTTCATTTGTAGCTGTAAATTTGTAATTAGCAGCTTCTACTTCTTGGTTAGCAGCCACAATTCTGTTTAGAGGTGAAGAACCATCCAAAGCAGTTACAAATGAGCCTGTACCCCAAGTAGTAGTTTGTCCATCAGCATTTTGATCAATTGATGAACTTGATGTTACACCAGTACCAACAATTTGTAGGTTTGTATATAGTGTATCAGCAGCACCAGCAGCGTCTGTAACTGTTGTAGCTACATCAGCATATACATCTACAGTTACAGTTTCACCAGCTTTAACAGTATAATTTACTGACCAAGTGTTGTTTGTATCAGTTACAGTAGATTTGATAGAACTTGTTTTATCACCAAAAGTGAAATACAAATTTGTCAAATCAGAAGAAGCATCAGCTGCATCAGTTGCTGTAAAATCTACAACAACAGATGTAACACTTACATCTTCAGTTGTGTTTCCAACAACTTTGAAAGAACCAACTTTGTAAGCTGTTTTTGCAGCTACAGCAGTGTGATTATTCAAAGATGTATTTTTAGCAACAGTCAAACTACCTTCTGCAACTGTAAGTGTATTAGCACCTAAATCAGCAGTTGGAGCATTGAAATAGTTCAAAGAAACCATTCTTTGAGCATTACTTGAACCAGTATCAAGATAAACACGTAAAGTGTCACCAACAGCTACTTCATTTGCACCATCATTATCATATATATCAGCATATACTTCAAGAACTACTGGAGTACCAGGTTCTACTACTAGAGCAGAGCCAAGATTATACTCAGTGTATCCTAATGTTGCATCATCCAATGCTGCTAAAGAAGCAGTATTACCGATTTGAACACCATTAGCATAAATCATACCATTTCTTAATGTCAAAGCAGTATCAGAATCACTTTCATCTACATATACACGTAGATTTTCTACTTTTACTTTTTCACCATTGGCTTTTACTTGAAATTTAGCTAATTTTACATTTGTAGCACCATTGATAACATTACCAGATGGTGAATCTGACATCTTAGTGATTGTCAAAGTACCAGAAGCAATTGTTTGTGTACCAGTTGTAAGAGCTGAAAAACTTGTACTATTAGCTCTAGCTAATACATTAACACCATATTGACTATCTGTTACTTCTACATCAGAAGCTTGTCTAATAGAGAAACTAAAAGTTCTTGAAGAACCATCTACTACATCACCAAGAAGTTTGATAATACGAGTACCAGTCTTCATTAATACAGGTGAAGAAGATAAATCAAATACTAAATAGTTATTTTCATCAACAGATGAAACAATACTACCAACTTGAACACCTTCTACATATAATCTGAAATTAGAAAGATCTGATTTTGACATTGAACCAATTTGTCTAAATCTTACAGAACGTAGATATACATCTCTTTCTGTGATTGATACAGAATTTTGGAACATTACATAATCAGATTGTGAATCTACATCAGTAGTAGCAGGAGTAACAGTAGAACTCATATTGAAATCAGCCAATGTAGCAGTAGCTATTGAGTGTAGATTACCTGAAACAGGGAAACTACCACCAATAGAAGCATTTGTTGCTTTTACATCAGATGATGATTCAATACTAACACCAACTGTTTGTCCAGAAGTAGCAGAAGTAATATTAGATTTAACGTCTACAGTAACTGTAGAATAAGCAGGAACAGTTACGATACCTGTTGAATCATTAAAAGAAATAAAACCACTTGATACTGTAGAATTGTCTGTTAGACGTTTCATACCTTGGTATAGATATACTGATGACAAAGTTGTATCAGCAGATACACCAATTCTCTTCAATTTGATAGAAGTTACTTTCATTTCTGATGAACTTTCATTTTTCAAATTGAATGAAGTTAAGTGGGCGATAGCTTGACCAGCAACCAAAGTTTTTGATGATGGTGTACTAGCACTTAAACTTACAGTTAAGTTACCTAACACAACAGGAGTTGTTGTTACAGCACCTTGTGTCAAAATGTTTGCTTCAGTTACTGAACTAACACCTAATCCTAAAGTTGAAATTACAGCTTCAGAAACAGTGCGTACAGCACCAGAAGTTACTTTACTCAAAGCACCTTCTACATTAACAAGTTTACCACCTGTTACATAGAAAATTTGAGTATTTTCAGCTCTCTTCAACAACATACCATCATGTGGCATTGCTGAAGAAACTTTTTTACCATTGTCTGGATATGAAGCTAATTTTGTATCTGGAACTACAGCTAATACAGCTGATTTGAACCAGTTAGCACCATATAGAGCTGCTGCAACTTGTTCGTTGGCAATGTGAGCAAGCTCACCACCAGGAAGAACAGCGTATACAGAAGCAGCCTCTGCACTCTTTACAAGCATACTACCTGGACGGAAAGTAAGATAGTAAGGAGTCAAAGGAAATTGTGATAGACAAGTTTCTGCGATAATTTTTACACTTGAGAAATCTTTATACCAAGTATAGAAAACTTTTTCATCAGGGATTACTTGTCTTTTTAGATCAGAACTGATCACGTATACAGTTGCTTTACCAGCGACTTTTACCAAGTCACCAGCTTCAACTGCTGGACATTCACCTTCAGCGTTAGCAACTAGAGGAGCTACCATGGATAAACCAAGACTCCAAGCTAGTGTCATAGCTACTACTGAAAAGGTGAACAATTTTTTTCCGAATTTTAATACATCTTTCATAAATACCTTTTTGGCTCATTGCGATGCGCCTCCGTATTGATAAATAAATATCACGGTGTCATCACAATAAGTCTGAATAAATAACCACCCAACTCCGTCTTGCGACAGATCGACCTTTTGGTCAAGTGGGGTCCCCCGAAGTAGTCCGCCTAGGGCGGAAAATTTTTCGGGGTAGAGTCTCGTCGGCCAAGACGAGTGCCCATTCCCAACCACAGAAAGCTGCGGTGGTTACTGTATGGCTTGCAATCTGCAATTTACAGACTATAAGCCATATAGTAAGGGGCTTTATTAAGAAACAATTTCTTAATTGGCGATAATTTTAATTTTCAATTTTGGAATTTTCAATTTTCAAACAATTTTTAAATTATTTAATTTATTATTGTTTTATTTCTTCTGGAAATTCTTCTGTTGGTTTTTTATTTTTAGAATTATAATATATTTTGTTAAATATAAGTGTTAGTTCTTTTGCTTCTTGCCAAATATCTCTCAAATCTTTCTTCTCATTTTCAGGTAAAATCTCTGCCAATAGCTCTATCCAATACTTGGTCTCATTTATTTCTTTTTTAGATATAGATATTTTATTAGTAAAATCTTTTTTGGAACTGGCATTATTGGCTTCTCTATAATTAGCTCCAACGCTTGTAGCAGACCTAACCAATTGCAATATTAAAGGTTTGTTTATTGTTGTCTTCCCTATTTTTGACAAATAATTAACAACACTTTTACTAAATTTCAATGTTCTTTTTTCTAAGTCATACTCCATAATCCCCCTTGTTAAATTATAAAATTATTTTAAAATTGAAAATTGAAAATTCCAAAATTATTTTAGGGTACTACTCACACTAGTCTTTATTGTACTTGTAGTAGTGATAATAGTTGTCGGTACGATTACTTTCGTGGTCGCTTGTGTTACCAGCGTATTACTGACTTCTCTACTTACATTGTTTACTGTTGTTTTCAATTCTATAGTTTTTTTCACGGCTTCCAAGATATTGTCATCAGCCAATTTTGTAACATCATTATTTTCTTCACTCACCGTCTTTACTACTTGATCTACTTTGCTTACTAGATCCAAGTTACTAATTGGTTCTGTCAGATTACTAGAGGTAGACGAGACAATTTCATTTATCGTGTTGGCAGTCAAACTATTTTTGGCAGTACTACTGGTAGCTACTAGACTTTTGACTACATCTTTTGATACATCTATATCTTTGGAATCAATTACATCTTGATCTTTCAGTTGAGTTGATTGTTCTTTTACTTTTTCAGCGTCTTCTTTTATTTCAGTTACCACATCACTGATATGTTCTTTGATAATCAATTTTTCTTCATCAGATACTTCTGAATTAGCTTCTACTTTTTTTTCAAGAACCACTTCTACCATTTGCAAACTTTGTTTGGAAGTATCTACTGCTTGTTGTGACAAATCTTTTGATAAATTTTTGTCATCTGTTTGAGTAGCGACATCTTTCAACGTGTTTGAAATTCCTTTTGTTTTTAGTGATACTTCTTTTACTAGATTTACAGCATCTTTGGGATCTACATTTTGCAAACTTTCGCTCACGACATTCAATTTATTTTGCAAATCTGCCGAAGTCTCTTTCAATAATTTATTTTTTGTATCTTTGTTTTGGATATTACTGTCAGACACTTGCTTCAAGATATGAGCTCTCTTGGTCGCGAAGTCCAATTTTATGGAAGTCTTCTTTTCTTCGGGAGTAAGAGCTAGTTGTCCTTGCTCTACCACAGAATTCAAAGCTACTTTGGTGGACCACATGAAATCTCCAGGTTCAGCATAAGCACTCGCTATCCAACCACCACTCGTAATGACCAGAGCCATGACTGCTGTCAAAATAGGACGAAAAGCTTTGTTTATATTAGTAGGTACAAACATTTGGTATATATGAGAAAATCTTTTCCAAGATTCAGCAATATTCCAATTTTCTTTTTTGGCACTAGCTTCCAAAGTTGTTTTCGCGATTTGTGACATCAGTAAGTGTTTGTTTTCCAAAACCCAAGCTGGACGCGCTTGTAACACATCTTCATTTTTCAAACGCTTCAATTGTTCTTGGATCTTTTTCATATTAATAATTTTTTTTGAATAGTTCCCTTCCCTCGTAGGGAAGCCTGCCCGCCGAATGGGAGGGGGGCAGGGTAGGGTCTCAACGGGACATTGCATTAAGAATAGTTTTTCTTTTTAACATAGGTTAAGACCCCCTCCTAACCTCCCCCTACAAAGGGGAGGAAACTATTATATAGATATTTTGTTTTTATCAAATTTTTTATCTCTCCAACATCTTCTTCAGAATCTTAATCGCTCTATACAAAGTGACTCTGACATTCGTGGTATTTTTTTGTAAAATTTCGGATATTTCGCGAGTACTCAATTCTTCTATATATTTGAGCAAAATCACTTCTTGATATTCTCTTTTCATTTTTTGTAAATTTTTGACAACTCTTTGCATTTCTTGTTTATCACCCAGCTCTTTTAATATCTTATTATCTACTCTTATATCATCCAAATCTTCTAGAGATATTTCAGTATGAGTATTTTGTCTATAAAAATCTATCAAAGTATTACGCGCTATCCTATAGATAAGTCCGCTGAAACTCTTCACCACCTGATCCCGATTGGAAATGAGGTAGTTCCAAGTCTTCAAAAAGACTTCACTAGTGATATCTTCAGCTTCTTCTCTACTACCCAACTTCAAATAAGTAAAGCGGTAGATCTTCTGTATATAGAGATCATAAAGTACAGCGAAGCTATCAGTATCTCCATCCTGTTGAATTTTGTGTACAAGAAGTTTTTCCTGATACTTAGCTGTCATATATAGAAGTCGTTAAAAACAAAAAAGTGTTACACCTAAATTATAACACCAACTAAAAAAGCTTAATAGAGTCTAAATAATATGTATTTATAGATATTCTTATCATAAAATGCGTAGCCAACTATAGCACATACTACGCGAAAAAGCAATGAATTGTATACTAAATGTGTTCAAAAGTCTGTAAAGTCGAAAGTCCATAAAGTTGTTATGTTAATTTTTATAAAAATGTTTTAGAGAGTTCCCTTCCCTCGTAGGGAAGGGGCAGGGTAGGGTCTCAACGGGACATTGCATTAAAAATAGTTTTTCTTTTTAATACAGGTTGAGACCCCCTCCTAACCTCCCCCTACCAAGGGGAGGAACTTACTTTAAATATTTTAATATCCCTAAAAACTTTATAGACTTTATGGACTTTATAAACTCTCGACTTTATAACTTATTTGTATACACTATTGTAAACAAAAAAACCACCCAAAAACAAGCACATCTTGACAAAATGCTCAAAGTTTGTTAATATTAGTCTATACAAACGTAATATATTTATGTCTGATATAAAAAACAACCCAAAAGAAATCATTAGAGTCTCTATTTCTGAAGCAGCTAGACTATTTGGAGTTAATCCACAGACCATACGCAGAGCTATAAAAGCTCAAGAAATCACCTATGTTGTGGTAGCTGGTAGATATAAGATAAACTTCGAAAGCCTAGTCCATTGGTCCCAAAAAAAAATTACAGTCAAAAATAAAGCTGAAAAATTTGGTATTGGACAGTATGTGGATAAATGGAAAATAAAAAACACACTCTACTCCCCTAGCAAGAAAAGTATCAAGAAAAAAGATGAAACAAACAACAATTTAGAAAACCAAACACCAGTCTAAAAAACTGGCGTTTTTATTTAATTAAATCAGGATTAAAAAAAATTCCCTCTCCTTGTAGGGAAGGGAACATTTTAAAAAAATTTATAATAATGAGACAATAACTAAAAGTAACTACAAGTAACTAGTCTAAACTTTGTCAGTTACTTTTAATTACAGTTATTGTTAGTTATTGCTAGTTATTGTATAATAAACTAAATAAAAAAGATAAAAAAATAATTATGAAATTTGTCGAAGAATATCTAAAACTACATCATCTAAAAAAGCATCCTCACAAATGGTTTTTGGCTTTTTTGGCTTCCCCAATTCACTTTGCGGAAATGCACTACAAAAAAAGATACCACATGCAATTTGCACATGCTCGCAAACTTTTTATTTTTGACATGCTCCTTTTATTGACTAGTATTGTTATTTTGGCATCAGGACTTTTTTGGATGTTATACAATCCTACTGTGACTGACCTAGTATATCTTTCTATCCAAAAACAACCAGCCAGAATATTGAGTGGTGACAGAATGGACTTTGATATTTTGTACAAAAATGAAAGTCAAACAAAATTAGTGTCCCCTACTTTGACTATTCAGCTACCAGCTGGTTATACTTTAGAAAAAACAGAACCTAGCGACAACTTCGACAAAACTAATACCACATTCCATCTAGCAGATTTGGAACCTGGTAGCGAAGGTATTGTCCATATTTTTGGTAGAGTCTACGAAACACCACATTTAGAAACCAACATCTCAGCTTCACTTACTTACAAACAAGCCCACAAGAATTTTGAAGAAAAAAAAATCACACCTTACATCGCCATTTTTCACGGTTCTGTCCTAAAAACAGATCTTGTGTTAGCCAACAAAGTCTTAGCTCATTCTACTGAACCTATTGAATTGAAAATCAAAAATGAAGGTGACGTCAATATTACAAACATAAATATCTCACTAGCTCTCCCAGCAGGCATTAATCTAATTAATCCTACTATCAAAAAAGGAGAAATAAACAACAACTTTTGGAAAATAAAAGAATTGGAACCAAATGAAGAAACTACTTTGCAAGCTTACCTCAACTTCAATTTGAAAGAACAAGAAAAAACAATTGATTTACGAATGACACCAGAAATTTTTGTAAATGAAAAAAGTATTCCTCAAGAAACTTTGAAATACTCGCTACAAATTATCCATCCTAATTTGTCTATAAATAATTACTGGGAAAATGATACTACACACCTCAAACCAGGTGAAATAGTCAATCTATACCTTGACCTAAAAAATAATGGCGATACCGAATTGAAAAATATCAACTTAAATTTTTCTCTTCCAACCAACATCATAGACATTACAAAATTCAAACAAAACAATGACCTAAAGATACAAGACCAAACAGCCAATTTTGTCTATGCTCAAATATTGAAACCAGGACAAAGCACCCAAATCAAATTATCTGTGCCTGTAAAAAATTATCCAAATGGAGGCACAGATCTAAACTTAAGTTTGAACGCAAAAGTAGAAGCTTCTCTTAATGACATAACCACTAACTACAAAACTAATTTTGAAACTTCCAAAATAAAAATAGGAACTAGTCTAATAGCTAATGCAGAAATTAGATACTATACCAACGAAGGCGACCAAATAGGTCGTGGTCCTCTACCTGCCAAAGTTGGTGAAGAAACAAAATATGGGGCTATCATCCAAATAACCAACGGGACTAGTCGTGTTAACAATATAAATCTTAGTGCCACACTCCCAAGTTATATAAAGTGGACAGGAAAAAGTAGTGTCAGTCTTGGCAATGATATAAGTTTTGATCCAACTACTAGAAAAATATCTTGGAGCTTGAGTAGCTTGTCCGCCAACGATACTGCCGGCATTTATTTTGAACTTAGTATCACCCCTGATGCTAGTATGATAAACACTAATCCTGTTATATTGAAAAATATTAATATCAATGTTCACGATACTTTCATTGACAACGACCTAAACAAAAGCTTTGCTAGCCTTGACAATTCTCTAAAAACAGATAGTATAGGACAACTCAAAGGAACTAAGATTACACAATAAAATAGTATTTATCCCTGCCTACAGGCAAGCAGGAGGGTTAAGATTAGTGTATCTTTGCCAAAATCACCTTTTTGTAGTATAATTAGGCTCGCTATTAACTACACATATCCAAACTTTAGAATAGTAAACAGGATATTTTTATTGTAGTTTACAGTTTAATAAATATTCTTGGACACAGTCGAATTATAGTTATGGATAACGTCAACTTCTTACACAAACAAAATCCTGAAGAAAAGCCTAAATCTAACCTAAAAAAATGGTTATTTTTGTTATTGATACCAATTCTGATAGCTGGAACAGTCTACGGATATAGCTACTCAAAAAAATGGGTAGCCACCCAAAACCCTTTGGATTACAATGAAAATACTCTAGAACCAAAAGAACCTCAAGGCTTACTCCAAAAAATAGCTTACCTACTCTTCAAACCTGAAGCCAAACTAGAAGGACAAAAAGATGACAGAATAAATGTCTTACTTCTTGGCATGGGCGGTTTGGGACATGATGGACCTTATCTTACAGATACTATTATGTTGGTAAGTATCAAACCATCGACCAATGATCTTGCTTTTATCTCTATACCACGTGATTTGGGAGTTGAAATTGGTAATTATGGTACCAAAAAAGTAAATATTGCAAATTCTATAGGAGAAACCAATCAATCAGGTTGGGGCGGAGCTTATGCTACACAAATTATTTCCCAAACACTTGATCTAGATATTCCTTATTATATAAGAGTAGATTTTCAAGCTTTTGCTGATATAATAGATGAAGTCGGTGGCATAAGAATCGATATTGAAAAATCTTTTACTGATTACCTCTATCCTACAGAAAACAATGGCTACCAAACAGTTTCTTTCAAAAAAGGTCCACAAACTATGGATGGTGACACTGCTCTAAAGTTTGCTCGTTCCAGACATGGCAACAATGGTGAAGGTTCTGATTTTGCTAGATCAGCTAGACAACAAAAAATAATCCAATCTCTAAAAGAAAAAATTCTTTCTTTTAGTACCCTTACCAATCCTATCAAAATAAAAAACATCATGGATGTTTTGGAAAAACACTTGACCACCAACATGGCCTTTGACGAAATACTAAGTTTCATTCGTATGGCCAAAGAAATCCAAGGTGACAATGTCAAAAATTTAGTTTTGGATACAAGCGTTGGTGGCTATTTATACAATTACATCAACCAAGACGGAGCCTTTTTACTAGGACCTGTCACTGGTAATTTTGATAATATAAACAATGATATAAAAAATATTTTTACAGAAAATAGTGTCGTAGCCGAAACTACTACTACCGAGATACCAGAACAAGAAGCTCCAAAATTTGATTGGGCAACTATAGAAATTCAAAATGGTACTTGGCAAGCAGGCTTAGCTGCCAAAGTAAAACAAAGATTGTTGGACGAAAATTTTTATGTAAATGAAGTTGGCAATGTTCTGACAGAATTAAAACCAGTAAATAAAAGTGCTATTTATTCATTTGCTCCAAAAGAAAAAGATATTACTCCAGTACTAACAGCCTTGAATAAAGAACTAAACATGCCTATAATAGTTGATATACCAGAAGGTATAGCTCCAAGCAACAAATCTACTGACATAGTCATTGTTCTAGGAGATAATTTTGTAGAATAAAAATAAGTTTATAAAGTTGTAAAGTTATAAAATTAAAAGTAATAAATAATAAATATTTGTAAAAAATATATTGACTAAATTACATAACAAATAAAAAACTTTTTACCAAGATAAACTTCAAATAAAAAATACTTCCAACATTATAAACTTTATAACTTTAAGAACTATTAATCATATGATCGAAAAAACAATACTCAAGAACAATTTACCAACAGTAGCTCTTATCGGTCGCGCCAATGTCGGCAAGTCAACTTTTTTTAATACTCTAATAGACGAAAAAAAAGCTTTGGTTTCTACTATTGCAGGTACTACTAGAAATAATAATGAAGGAATAATTGTCTGGCGTGGCAAAGAAATAAATATTATTGATACTGGTGGCGTAGACAATGATCAAAATGAATTTTTTGCAAACGAAATATTAGCACAAGCAGAAAAAGCCTTGGACGAAGCTGATATTTTAATCATGTTAGTTGACGCCAAGTCTACTCTACTCCCTCAAGAAAAAGACTTAGCCAAAAAACTAAAATCACAATACAAAAATAAAAAAATATTTCTTGTTGCCAACAAAGCTGATAGTAAAAGAGAAATACAAAACTTTGATCAAAATTATTATAAGCTTGGTCTTGGTGAACCATTTTTGATTTCTGCTACCAATGGCAAAGGTGTTGGTGATTTGCTTGACCTTATTTACAAAGAATTAGGCAAAGCTTCTGTCCGACCAAAAGTAGTCAAAGAAAAAAGTAAAACCATAAAAGTCAGTCTGATTGGCAAACCAAATGTTGGCAAATCTTCTCTTTTCAACAAAATTATTGGCGAAGAAAAAGTGATTGTTAGTGATATTGCTCACACTACACGTGAACCTTTTGATACAGATCTTGAATATGAAATGAATGGCAAAAAACAAAAAGTTACTTTTATAGATACAGCTGGTATCAGACGCAAAGCAAAGGTAGATGGCTTCCTCGAAAAAGAAGGTATCAAAAAAAGTATTGAAACTATTGCCAACTCTGACATTATTTTGCTTGTTCTTGATGGCAGTGAACCTATCTCCTCACAAGACATGCAACTTGGTGGCCTTATTGAACGTAAAAGTAAAAGTGTTATAATACTAGTAAACAAATGGGACTTAGCCGAAGACAACAGTGATAGTGCTAGAAATGATGTCAAACAAATGGTCTACAGTCATTTCCCTCATCTTGATTTTTCACCTATACTATTTTTAAGTGGTAAGACTGGTTACAAAACAGGACAAATTTTCCCAAGTATCATGCAAGTCATTGAAGCTAGACACACTATTATTAGTGACAATGCTGCTAGCAAATTCATGGATCACATCACAAAAACACACAAACCTTCTCGTGGCAAAGGTACCCGCCAACCAAAAGTATTTGGCTTCAGACAGATAAATGCAGATCCTCCTGTTTTCAAACTATATATCAAACAAGGTACATCTTTACATCGTTCTTACTTGAACTTTATTGAAAACAAACTTCGTGAAAAATTCAATTTCTTCGGAACACCGATTGTTATCAAAATGGAAAAAAGTAAAATTTCGGATGATAAACTCAAATAAGAACACGAATCTTAACACGAATATACACGAATTATCAAAACGTAGGTTACATCCGTAAATCTGGATTATCCGGATATCAGGATTATTACTTCTAAAAACGTTATGTATGAAACTCATCGTAGGATTAGGTAATCCCGGCAAAAAATACGAGAAGACTCGTCACAACGTTGGTTTCATTGTCTTAGAAGAATTGCACAAACAACTCTTATCTTTTGGTATCAATGATTGGGAACTAAGCAAAAAATTCAATGCTTATATTTGTGGTTGTAGTATCAATGGTGAAAAAATAATTTTGGCCAAACCCATGACTTTTATGAATAAGTCTGGCGAAGCTGTCCAAAACATTGGACACTACTACAAAATGCACCAAAAAGATATTATAGTCGTACACGATGACAAAGATATTTTACTAGGCGAACTAAAAATTCAAGAAAACCGTGGACCAGCTGGACACAATGGTATTAAATCTATTATAGAATTTATTGGCACCCAAGACTTCACTCGTGTGCGTATTGGAATTGCCAGCGAAAATAAAAACAAAATGAAAGACATTCCAAAATTTGTTTTGAACAAGTTTGGTATTTTGGAAAAAAAGAAACTAAACGCAAGTATTAGTGAAGCGATTGAGAAGATAATGGGAATTATCAGCTAGACAGCAAAACAGCTTGTCAGCAGATACAGCAGAGCCAGCAAATTAAGCAGGCCTGCAGGCAGGATAGTTATTGTCTCAATTTATTTTAAAACAATCCGTTCAAATTCGTTTGATTAGTTTAATTCGCGTTCTATTTTATATAAAAACAAATCTGTTTTTCGTACTTTCGTAAATTTTCGTATTTCGTATCCCTTTTATTAAACCAACATGATCAAAGAAGTTCTTCTCGCCCACTTCCCAAAGATAACCGTCAACCGCTACCAGCAACTACTGGCAGCTTTTTCATCTCTAGAAGAAGTCTGGGAAGCTGAGTTCGATGAACTTTTGAAAAGTAAAATAGATGAAAAAATAATCAATGAATTTCTTGTTTGGCGTGAAAAGCTTGACGAAGAAAAAATTGCCAAAATTCTAGCACAAGAACAAATCACTTGTATAACTCTTGCCGATGAAAATTATCCCAAACTTCTCAAAGAAATTTACGATCCACCATTTTGTCTTTTTGTGCGAGGTCAACTGACACAAGATGATTTCACTCTCGCTGTTGTCGGCACAAGAAAATATAGTACTTATGGCAAACAAGTTACCGAAAATCTGGTAGCCGATTTGGCCACTCAAGGTGTGACAATTGTCAGTGGTCTAGCTTTTGGAATTGATATTATCGCTCACACAACTACTCTAAAAAATCATGGCAAAACAATTGCAGTCTTAGGCACTGGTATAAACAGACGACATGTCTATCCAGCTGAACACCAAAAAATTTCCGAAGAAATTATCGCTAATAATGGCGCTCTAATTTCAGAATATCCACCAGGAACTTTGCCAAACAAATATACTTTTCCACGCCGAAATAGAATAATAGCCGGCATGTCTCTAGCAACTCTAGTCATCGAAGCGGCTGAAAAATCTGGAGCACTAATAACAGCTGAATGCGCCATGGAAGCTGGACGCGAAGTCTTCGCTGTCCCTCAAAACATTACCTCACCAACATCACAAGGTCCAAACAATCTACTAAAAAATGGCGCCAAGCTAATTACTAGTAGTCAAGATATTCTCGAAGGCCTAGACTTGCAAGATATTCAAGTTTATGTTAAAAATAAACAAATATTAGGAGATTCGCCACAAGAAGAAGCAATTTTGGATGTACTTAGCCAAGAGCCAAAACATATTGATGAAATCACCAAAGCTAGCAACTTAGCCAG
>MFRB01000120.1 GCA_001783255.1 Candidatus Magasanikbacteria bacterium RIFOXYD12_FULL_33_17 | reverse complement strand
AAGGAGAAATTATTTATATAACTATATACAGTCTTTTTATTGGAATTTTCTGGACATCTTTTTTAGTATATTTATACGCAATCATGAACAAAATCCACAAATTACCAAAATTTTTCAAAATACTCTTATATATAACTTTAATACTAACAATTACTTTTTTATGTTCATTA
Organism: Candidatus Magasanikbacteria bacterium RIFOXYD12_FULL_33_17; assembly: GCA_001783255.1. GTDB lineage: Bacteria > Patescibacteriota > Patescibacteriia > Magasanikbacterales > UBA922 > UBA1557. The sequence goes on along the minus strand of MFRB01000120.1, from coordinate 2,811 downwards.
CTATCACACCACTTTTTTGGTAATTGGTACACCAGAGTTTGTTCTAATTGCGCTTAAAAATTATAAATAGTTTTCCAATCTTAAAAAATACTATGAATTCAAAATTAAAAACAAAATTAATTGAAATTGCTAGAACAAAGTATAGCACTGACGACCCTTCTCATGATTTTAATCATATATTAAGAGTACTCTCCAATATAGAGTCCATAGTAAAAGAAGAAAAAGCTGACTTAGATATATTGATACCAGCAGCTTTATTCCATGATGTAGTAAACTATCCAAAAAATGATCCAAAAGCAAAATTTTCTTCAGATGAAAGTGCTATAGTCGTAAAAAAAGTATTAGAAAATATAAAAGAATATCCACGACACAAAATCGCACAAGTAGAATACGCTGTATCTGTTTGTTCTTTTAATAAAGGGATAATCCCAAATACATTAGAAGCTAAAATACTCCAAGATGCCGACGGTTTAGAAGCCACAGGGGCGATATCTATCATGAGAACTTACGCTTCAGCAGGACAAATGAAAATTAATTTTTATAACCAAAAAGATCCTTTTTGTAAAAAAAGAAAACCTGAAGCTCTTCAATATGCTTTAGATCTTTTTTATCAAAGACTATTAAAAATAAAAGAAAGATGTCACACAAAAAAAGGAAAAAAGATTGCCGAGAGAAGAACTAGATTTTTACTTAAATTTTTAAAAGAACTTGAACAAGAATTAAAAGGTGAATAAAAAATATGCGCGTCTGGGATATCCACGTCAAACATCTTTGTCAAAAACACTTACTAGGTGAGCACCGCGAGCTTCACGGTCTTTGGAATATCTTGACCAAACACGGTGGCAAGGGTGGATATTCTCATCACCCCGAGACCAAGAGATGGGTTGGTAAGTTGAAAGCGCTTTATAATAGACATGAAGATCTTGTAGCTGAAATGACAAAAAGAGGCTACCAACACCATTCTCCACTAGACAAAAAATTAGCCACAGGTAGTGCCGACCAAAAAGATTTTATAAATACTATCAAAGAACAAAAAGTTATACTAAAAGAAAAACCTTGTGAGTGTTTTGTAGAAAAACATAAAACATAATATATGACGAAGACAAACCCAAAAAAACAAACTATTACAGATTATATTTCAAAATTCCCTAAAGATGTTCAGATTATTTTAAATAAAATAAAAATAACAATTAAGAAATCTATACCAAAACCAGAAGAAAAAATTTGCTATGGCATCCCAACTTTTGATATGAACGGCAAACACTTAGTGCACTTTGCGGCTTTCAAAAAACATATTGGATTTTTTCCTACTCCTTCGGGAATAGACAAATTCAAAAAAGAATTATCTGATTATAAGACATCAAAAGGAGCCATACAATTTCCACTTGATAATCCAATTCCCTTTGATTTGATAGAAAAAATTGTAAAATTTAGAGTTGAAGAAAACAAATAACAAAAAACAACTTGAATGTTGTTTTTTAAATATCCAAAGGACTTGTTATCAAACTCAAATTTTTATTTGCTACATGAGTATAAATTTGTGTAGTTTCCAGCTTGGCATGACCAAGCAATTCTTGAATATAGCGAATATCTGTGCCATTTTCGAGCAAATGTGTCGCGAAGCTGTGACGAAGCGTATGAGGTGAGACTTTTTTCATTATTTCCGCTTTCTTAGCTGACTCACTAACTATTTTTTGTAGACTTCTTTTGTCCATCTTACCACCACGATTGCTAGTAAAAAGATAATCTGAAGCTAACTTCAATTTTTTCTGTATTTCCAAAATTTCTAATAATTTATTAGGAATTATGGACATTCTATCCTTTTTTCCTTTGCCTTGTGTTACCTTGAGCATTCTTCTATCCAAATCTACATCGTACATTTTTATATTTTGCAATTCTTCAAGACGCAGTCCTGTACCATAAAAAAGACTAATTATAAAATGATGCTTTTTATTAGTCGTCACTTCCAGCATTTTGTTTATTTCTTCTTTTGAGAGTACTACTGGCAGTTTTTTTGTTTTTTTGGCTCGTGGGATATTTACAAAAAACTTTCGGTGCAAAATTTTTCCAAAATATAAATCCAAAGAGCTATAAGCAACATTTAGTGTAGAAGCAGATTTGCCACTATCTGCCAAATATTCCAAATAATCTCGTACTATCTTAGCTGTAACTTCACTAGCTCCAACACTTGCAAAACGCAAGCATTCTTGTGTATAATACAAATAGCTTTTTATAGTCTTATTGCTAAATCCTCGAAGTTTCATTTCTTGTTTGAACTTTTGGATAGGATCTTTACTTGGATAAATTATGCTTCCGTTCATAGCTATGTTATGGATAGAAATTTATACAAAAATTATAGCATAATTTAGCAATTATTTTAAGAAGTTCGTATAACAAGTGTTGCCCAAAATTTTTGATTCTTCGCCATGTTATTTTTTTTAAAAAAATTTGGCGACAAGCTACACAGACTTCTCTTGTTTACTTCGCATAACGGTTACGACGAAATTGTGTCTTTTTTACAAAGCACAACATCGTCGAACGTGTGTTATGCGACATCCCGACTTAGAGTCGGGACAACGTAAACAAAGGTCTGTGTGGAGAATCAAAAGCTCTGCGCCAGCCCTGCTCACTCGTCTGCGGACTCGTGTAGCGGGACGTTGCCACTCTGGCTTGGTCTCAATCCCACTCCACACTTTTGCGAAAAAGTGTTCCGTGTGGTTTCGACTCGGACAACTTACGATATCCGGTTCGCTCGTCTGCCACTCGCTCTCCTAAATTTACCAAAATATAATTTCATTTTTTTATGGAATT
>MFRB01000119.1:2143-3356 GCA_001783255.1 Candidatus Magasanikbacteria bacterium RIFOXYD12_FULL_33_17 | reverse complement strand
ATATTGTACAATATTTATATATATTATTGTATATAATAACAAAAATTTGTCATTTTGTCAACAAAAATGTAAAAATAAGGCCAAACCTAGATAAGGGAGGCTATCATGAAAATAAAGATACTCCCTGGTCAAGGGAGTTTTGAACATGTTCGATTGTTTGCAGACGCAATCGCACGAGATTGGCCCAACACGGCGGAAGAAGCCGAGAGTTGGGTCAAGGAAGAGTGGAATCATCCTTCCACTCAAGTCTTCCTCGCTGAGGAAAATGAAATTGCAGTCGGGTGCGTTTTTGCTCTCGATTTCAATTTTGTTTTTTCTCATCAAAGTGAGGAAGAACAACAGAAACTATTTTCCGCCACGGAGGAAAAGAATTTTTCAACAATGGAAAATCTTTCTTTTGTCGGCGGGCTCGGTGTGGTGGAGGACTACACCGAGCTGGGCGTCGCAACTCTCCTGTTGCGTAGCGTCCAAGCATGGGCAAAGCAAGAAGGAAAAACTTTGCTGGGGCATACAGGACGTCCTAGCAAAAAGTATTTTTCTTTGAAGGCTTTGCCGTTAATTAATAATTTGGGGTTTGAAGAAATTTTTCCGCAAGGAAGTTTCTATTATCCCAAGCCGCCAGACCTCGAGAAGGTCTGGGTATCATTTAAACCCTAAAATGCCTCGACGCTGGTAGAGTCGAGGCACAAACATTTTTTATTATGCAAGAAAAAAAATTATTGATACCGATTGCTATTATTTTTACTATGGCATTATTGGTATCAAACACTGTAGCGTCTAAAATAATTGGTATAGGTTCGTTTGTGTTTACTGGTGGGATTATTATTTTTCCTATTAGTTATATATTTGGTGATGTGCTTACCGAAGTTTATGGTTATAAAGAATCTAGAAAAGTAATTTGGTCAGGTTTTGTTGCTTTGGCACTCATGTCATTATTTTATTTTTTGGTAGGTCTTTTGCCGTCTGCTTCTTTTTGGAATGGTAATGACGCTTATAATACTATTTTAGGAATGACACCAAGAATAGTCTTGGCTTCAATAGTGGCTTATTTTGTTGGAGAATTTAGTAATTCTTATGTACTTTCAAAAATGAAAATTTGGACAAAAGGTAAAAAATTATGGATAAGAACTATTAGTTCAACAGTGGTTGGTGAAGGAATAGATAGTTTTATTTTTGGTTTTATTGCTTTTGCGGGTCTATTCAAAATATCAGA
>MFRB01000119.1:0-2082 GCA_001783255.1 Candidatus Magasanikbacteria bacterium RIFOXYD12_FULL_33_17 | reverse complement strand
CCTATTACTTATTTTATAATAAGTAAAGTTAAGAAGATAGAAGGTATTGATACTTATGATCATAATATAAAATATAATATATTTGATTTGTTAGAAAAATAAAGTATACTCTATTTATAAAAAAACAAGCCCAAAAGGGCTTGTGTTCATTCTTGTTTATACTGTTTCATTTTTGAAACCAGAAAAATACCATTATCCTAGATTTAGGTTGTATTTTATTAACTACTTATCTAGGTAGTAGAGTATTGTAATACTGATTAAAAATTAGCATAAAATGCTATTTGTGTCAAGCTTGTCCACAATTAAGGTGTGTTTTATATGTTGACAAACTGTTGATAAATATATATACTATAAGTATATGAATAATATACAAGAAAAAATCTTAAGATTAATGGATAGTGAAGATATCTCCAGTTTTTCATTGCGCAAAATTGCTGAAAAAATAGATGAACAGGGAAGTCCACAAAAAATCAAGCATCATCTGGATCAATTAGCAAAAAAAGGATTTATAAAAACAGATCAAGCTAGTGGAAAAATTGAAAAAATTGGTAGAGGTATTAATTCTGATAGTATGTTTATTTCTTTACCTATTTTAGGTAGTGCCAATTGTGGACAAGCTCTTACATTTGCTGATGATCATATAGAAGGATATTTGAAAGTCACCAAAACAATTTTGGGTGATTTGGTAGATAACATAAAGAATCTTTTTGTCTTGAAAGCTGTTGGAAGTTCAATGACAAAAGCCAGTATCAATAATAATAATATAGATGATGGTGATTATGTCATTGTGGAAAAAATGAAGACTCATCCCGTTAGTGGAGACTATGTTGTGTCTGTGATTGATGGTGTAGCTAATATAAAAAAAATATTTTTTGATAATAAAAATCAACAGATAGTTTTAATATCTGAGTCTAATCAAGATCTCGCCCCTATATATATTCATCAAGATGATTTAGAGAGTTATTTGATTGCGGGGAAAGTTGTAAGAGTTATGAAAGGACCAGATGATTTGAGTGATTTTATGAATGCGGGGGCTATTGATATTTTAAGAGATTTGGGGCCGATGTCAGATGAAGAACATGATTATTATATGAATTTATGAAACAAGGAGAAATATGGTTGGTAAATTTTCCTGACGGAGTTGGTCATGAGTTTAAAAAAGAGAGGCCAGCTTTGATAATTGAGTCAGATATACAAATTTCTAAAAGTAATATCGTCACAATAATGCCAATTACTTCCAATTTAAATAATCAAATAGATGGTGATGTTTTGATTATTCGTAATAATTTTAATAATTTGCATAAAGATTCTGTTTTGAAAAGTCATGATATTACAGGATTTGATAAAACTCGTTTTTTGAAAAAAATGGGAAAAGTGAAAGTGGATATTTTGGAAGAAGTAAAAGATTATTTGAGATTACATTTTGATTTATAGAATTTGAAGTAAATATTATTTTGACCGAAAGGTCTTTTTTTGATACATTTATAGTGAAATTAAATTAAGCTTATGTATTTATATCACACAATCTTCAAAAACGAAATCGTCGCTGAGTTTTTGCCACCAAAAAATTTAACTTCACAAAAAGTTATTATTCTTTGTGATGGTTTGCCAACTTTACCAGAAAAAAATAAATTGGTAAAATTTTTGGCTAAGAAAAATTATTGGGTTTTTCATATGCGTTATCGTGGTACTTGGGAGAGTATTGGTGAATTTTTAGATAAGTCACCAGTTCAAGACGTGCTTGATTTAGTTGACGCTTTGCCAAAAGGTTTTGTAGAAATTTGGGGAAATCAAGAATTCAAAGTAAATCCTGAAAGTGTTTTTGTGATTGGTGCTAGTTTTGGTGGGACTACCGCTCTCATGTCTTCACTGGATTCTAGAATTAAGAAAGTCGTGGCTATTTGTCCTGTGGTAGATTGGAAAGATGAAAGTGGGGAGGAATCAAACGATTATTTGAAAAATGTGATTAGACAAGGTTATTCTGGCGTCTATAATTTTAGCGACGAAAATTGGAATAAGCTTATAAATACTAGTTTTTTTAATCCTATTGATTATGTTGAGCACTTTGATTCTGCCAAAATT
>MFRB01000118.1 GCA_001783255.1 Candidatus Magasanikbacteria bacterium RIFOXYD12_FULL_33_17 | reverse complement strand
TTAGATTACACAGCTCCATGATTTCTTCACCGCGTACTGGAGAATTGAAAGCACGAAGTTTGTCTTTTTCTAATACTTCAGCAATACGTGTTTCCAAAATATCATAATTTTTGAGACGTTTCTCAAGTTTTTTTGGATTACCGGTCGTAATATCACTACGGCAAAGAGTCAACAAATCTACCAAATCATCTTGCAAATTGACTACTAGACGACGTACTGGGCTGTCAGTAATTCCTTCATCCATCAGAGCAATTGGTTGTTGATGCCAACGCACGAGCTTAGATACATATTCAGTATCTTGCTTACTCATACGTAGTCTTTTGCTGATATCACGCACAATTTTTCTTCCCAAATGTTCATGCATATCGAAAGCCCAACCACGTTTTGGTACAAATTGCTTAGTACCAGGTTTACCAATATCGTGCATAAGCGCTGCATAACGTAACAATTTTTTGTCAGAACGTTCAGCCAGATTATCCACGACTTTGAAAGTATGCTCTAAATTATTTTTGTGTGTATGTCCATAGACTTCATCTACTCCCCACAAATCACAAACCTCTGGCAAAAATTCTTCGAGCAAACCAGTTTCGTAAAGAATCCAAAGACCAATAGAAGGTTTTGGTGTAGATAATAATTTAAAAAATTCTTCTTGAATTCTTTCAGCTGAAATTATTTTCAATCTTTCTTTATTTGTTTTTATGGCTTGATAAGTTTTTTTGTCAATTTCAAAATTGAGTTGTGAAGCAAATCTCGCCGCACGAAGCATGCGCAAGGGATCTTCAGAAAAAGTAATATCTGGATCAAGTGGCGTACGAATAATCTTTTTTTCTAAATCTTTTTGTCCATCGAAATAATCTTCTATTTTTTTACTAAGACCCGTAGCTAGGACTTTTCTAGCCATCGCATTGACCGTGAAATCACGACGTAACAAATCTGTTTTCAAATCTGTAGCGACTACTTGTGGTTTGCGAGAATTACTTTCATATTTTTCACTGCGTGCTCCAGCAAATTCTATTTCAAACAATTTTTCTTTCTTGATTTGATTTTCATCAAAATTTTTTTCTGGTTCTTCCACTTTCAGATCCATTGTTCTAGTGAATACAAATCTAGCCGTATCGAAATCTGGAAATTCAATCAGTGTGCCTTCTTCATCCCAATTTTCAGCAAATTTCTTAGCAAATTCAAGACCACTACCGACAACAGCAAAATCTATATCAGCTTTATTTTTTAGACCAAGCAAAAGATCTCGTACATAACCACCAACAGCATATACATCTACTTTTTCTTTTTTGGAAATTTGATGAATTGTCGAAAAAATCTTTTTTATATTCATAACTCAATCAACTGTATAAATATTTGCAATATTTTTTTAGATAATATCACGCAAGACTACATCTTCACCTGCTTGCAAACCTGAAGTAATTTCGATAAGACCATTGTCCCCACGAAGACCTGTATCAATATATACATCCTCAACTTTAGTTCCTTTCAAAATACGAACATATTTTTTGCCACTATCATCTGTTTTGATAGCACGTTGTGGAATATACAAAGCATTTTCTTTTTGTTCTGTATAAAACAAAATATTTGCAGTCATACCATTCAAAATATTGAACTCATCAGTATTACTATCTTCCATCGCCACAGTCACTTTGTAATAGACTACATCTTGAATAACAGTTTCACCTGTTTCTATTTCACTTACTTTTCCTACAAAATGATGATCTTCACCATAAGCATCAAGAGTAATATCAGCATCATTTCCTACTGCAATTTTTATAATATCAGTTTCTGGAATATCTACTCGTATTTCAAACATATTTGGATTGACTAGTTTTACTGCAATTTCAGTAGCACTGACAAATTCACCAACTTTGACATTTACTTTACCTACTGTACCCGCAATTGGCGCTACAATTCTACCTTTGTTACGAGCAGAAACAGCTTGTGATAGACTAGCTTGAGCTTCATAAAGTTGGGCACGAGCCGAAGAAACATCTTCAGTTCTAGCTGGATTTTTTACATCATTATATTGAGCTTCAGCTTGTCTGACACTAGCTTCAGCCGAAGAAATATCAGCCTGGGCTCTAGTCTCAGCATTTTTCAAATTTTCTTTAGCTTTTTCATAAGCTATTTGATAAGTAGAATAACTATTTTTTGCATCATTTAC
>MFRB01000117.1 GCA_001783255.1 Candidatus Magasanikbacteria bacterium RIFOXYD12_FULL_33_17 | reverse complement strand
TCCAAATTATACCCTGGTTAAATACAAAAATAACCCAAGAGTATATAGATTAGAACCAAACTCAATAGACGAAACAAAACAAGTAAAACGTTATATACCAAATGAAACAGAGTTCTATAAACTAAACTTCCGATTTGATAGAGTCGTTACAATACCAGATACTGAAGTTTATACTGATGGTGAGACTTTGAAGTCTTAAACACTTGAACACTTAAACAAAAAACAATCTCTTTGAGATTGTTTTTGTATTATGTTTAAAACAAAAAACCTGGTCTCATGACCAACTTTTTACAGTCGGCTTTAGAGCCAGGTAATAGTGCCAATTTCTTGTTCAACCATATAGCCCTTTGGCTTATTTGGCATGATACAAGATAAATGATCGTCCCGATTAATTCGGGATTAAAAAATGCTTCTACCCATAAAGCACTTTTTAAAAACACTGAAGACTATTTTACACTAATTTTGTTTATTGTTCAATGGTTTACTTGTGTTGATAACTGTACAAGAGTCGAAAGTCTATAAAGGTAACAAAGTCTAAAGTCATTTTATAAATATTGTATAATTTACGAACTTTTAAACTTTATCAACTATTAATGTTTTATTTGCTTAATTTATCCAATTTTGATATTATATACATAATATGTCATACATCAAAAAACAGGAGGAAATACAATTTATTATAGAAGGCGGAAAGATTTTGGGTGAAATATTAGAAAAAATAGCCAAAATGGTTAGACCTAATATTTCAGCTTATGAAATAGATATGGAAGCTGAGAGGCTTATTGTAGAGGCTGGAGGACGTCCTGCTTTCAAAGGTTACCGTACTAGAAAGAGTGATCCACCTTTTCCTTCCACTATTTGTGCTTCTGTGAACACTGAAGTTGTTCATGGTATTGCGACCAAAGATAAAATCTTAAAAGAAGGGGATATTTTTAGTATTGATATTGGTATGCAATATCCTTTGAATTGTGGTTTGGGTAAGGGTGGTAATGGATTTTTTACTGATACAGCTCTTACTGTGGCTGTAGGAGATATACCTGAAAAAACTAAACAACTTTTGAATGTCACCAAAAAATCATTAGAATTGGCTATTGAAAAATGTTTTGTTGGTAATTCAATTGCTCTTATCGGCAAAACTATTGAAAATTATATTGACCCCCAAGGTTATGGTATTGTGCGTGACTTGGTTGGTCATGGAGTTGGTCATGAAGTTCATGAAGAACCTCGTGTACCAAATTATTATGATAGAGATTTAGAAAGTTGGAAGTTGGAAAAAAATGCTGTTATTGCTATCGAACCTATGATAACTATGGGAGATTATCATGTAGAAACCGCTGATGATGGTTGGGGAATATTGACTATTGATAATAGTTTGAGTGCTCATTTTGAACATACGATAATTATTACCAAAGATGGACCTTTGGTTGTCACCAGAAGACCATCAGAATCTGCCTCCACCTAATTGTTGGGCGGACAAGTTCTCTAGTTATTTTATCTAAAATAATATGAAAAAATTTTTATTTATATTTTTTATAATTAGCGGTTTTTTTGTACCGTTTTTTGTTTTTGCTGAGGATCTTCCTGATCAGACTGAAATTACCAATTGTTTGACTGATTCTTATAATAGTTATATAGAAAAATTAAATAATTGTAATTCAAATACTGTCGAAAATATTCAAGCAAAAATAGATGTCATAAATCAAGATTTGGATTTCAATTTGGCACTATGTTATCAAGCAGGTGATCCTGAAATTTGCGCACAGCAGGCCTCTGATTATGCTCGTCGTGTTCAAAAATTGCAAGAAGATGCTACTAGCCAACAAAATGGTTGTCGGGAAGATGATTTGAAAGCTAAATATATAAAAGCTCAAAATTATTGTTATGATAATTATTCTTTCAATAATGTTTGGGATACACCGGCTTTGAAAGAAATGCTCAAAAATCAACCTTTGGATTCTTTATCACTTAGTCAGGAAAAAATAAATGAATTAACTATTTGTATCCAAAATTTAGATAATAAATATGATTTGAATAATTTAACAGGAGATTTAGAAAGAGAGATAGCCTCTTGTTATAATGTTGCCGGTCTAAAAAATACCGCTGATTTGTCACAAGGTGTATCTGTTGTATTGGATTGTGCAAGTGAAAAATTAAATTTGGCAGAAAATCAATCACTACTCAATTTGGCAGCGACAGCTACGGGTCAACAAAAACAATATTTAGAACAATGCGTCATCAAAAAACTTAATCCCGTAGTAGCTGGAGTGGCTGTACTAAATGTACCATTTGCTTCTGGTTTTGGTAATTTCTTTTTATATTTTCAATTTTTGTTTACTCAGCCATTACTTTTGGTAACTAAGAAAAAAAATAAATCTTGGGGTAAAGTATTCAATTCTTTGAATCAAGATCCTGTAGATTTGGCTACTGTAAGACTTTTGTATAAACAAGACAAAAAAATTGCTAAGACAATTGTAACGGGACGTAGTGGTGAATATTTATTTTTACCCGAGCCAGGTAATTATACATTGGAAGTCAATAAAAGTGGTTTTCTTTTTCCTTCTGGTTATGATTATTTTGAATTAGATAATGAATATAAAGGTGAAGATATTTTGGTAGATTCCCATGATGATGTAGTAAATAAACATGTGCCTGTTGATCCAACTGAAAAAAAGCCTTCAAGATTCAAGTTCAATTTGCGTAAATGGAAAAAAAGAATTTCTTTGTTACTTGGTTTTAGTGCACCTTTGTTTGCGGTAGTTGTAGTAGTTTTGATACCAAAATGGTGGACAGCTTCTATCTTGATAATACATATTGCTTTACTTTTTCTTTTTATTCGTCTTTCTTTTGGCAAAAAAGAAACTCAATATGGTCGTGTCTATGGTCCAAAAAATTCCTCACTTATGGGTGTAACCGTTTCTTTATTTGAGAAAAGACGTAATAGACTAATAGAATATTATGTAACAGATGTTTTTGGTCGTTACTTTTTGCCAATAGCGGTGGGGGAGTATAGTGTGGTATTTGAGAAAAAAGGTTTTGAAAGAAAACAGATTGACTTGAATATTTCTAGTAAAGAAAAAGAAGCGAAGATACTTAAAATTGATGTGATGTTAGATAAAGTAAAATAGTTTTGCAAAAGGCTAGAAAGGCTGGAAAGGCCAGAAAAGCCTGAAATGCTGACCTGTGATTTAGCCTTTTGAGCCTTTTTGGCTTTTCTGGCATTTTAAGCCTTTTTATTATGAATATACTTGGTGTGGACTATGGCAAAAAACGCATCGGCCTTGCTTGGCTTCAGACTGGTCTTGATGTTATTTTACCTTTTGGTTTAGTCATGGAAAAAACCAGAGAAGAACAATTGAAAAAATTGGCAATTATTATCAAAGAAGAAAATATTGATAAAATTATTTTTGGTTTTCCTTTGACTTTGGAAGATATGAGTGAAAATAATAATACAGAGAGAATAAAAAAATTCGCAGAGGATTTGTATAATATTACAAAAAAAGAATTTGAATTTATTGATGAAAGACTTACTACTTCTGAAGCTAGAACTATGGATGGAGATGCTTCGCTTGATGAAAAGTCTGCAATGCTGATATTGAAAACGTATTTAGATGTTGAGTAAAATCTTTAGTATAGGGATGTTTTATATTGTTTATTCTGATTTTTTGCATAACATATATCACGTAACGCGTAACGCGTAACAAAAATTTTGATACGTGTTATGTGTTAAGCGATACGTGATACTTGTGTTTTATTTATTGGCGAAATTATTGGTTTAAATTTATTTTATGTTGTCTATTGTCCTCTCCCGCAAAGATTTTCGTGAACATGATCAGATAGTTTCATTGTATGTCAAAGAGAATGGTAAGTTGAGTTTGATAGTGCGTGGTGTAAAAAAAATTGTTAGCAAAAACTCAGCGCATCTTGAACCTTTTTCTTTTGTGAATATTACGATTG
>MFRB01000116.1:242-5735 GCA_001783255.1 Candidatus Magasanikbacteria bacterium RIFOXYD12_FULL_33_17 | reverse complement strand
ATTTATGAAAAAAAATAGTTGTTCATTGAGCATTTCTGGACACGATCATAAAGAAGGTATGATGATTTTTACAGAAAAAGAAGTCCGTGCAATTCCTTTCAATAAAAAAGTCAAGATCACTAATGAACCAACGTGGCTTCATGGTCCAAGTGTCGTAAATGGCAGTTTTGCAAACGGCGTTTTATGTCTTGATACAGATAAAATGGAAATTGTAGCAATACCTTTAAAAACCAAAAAACATATAGCCCCAGAATGGAGAAAATTGTAATTAACAAAATTCAACTTTGGTAAATCATTTTTTAAATTCTTTCATCAGTTCTTCACAACACTACACTTCATTCACCAATATAGAAACATTAGCTAAAATAAAACTTTTTATACACCAACAAACCTAAAGCTATGAACATCCAAAAAGTAAAAAAGGTGTCTCCTAAACTCAAAAAATTCCAAGATGAAGAATGGTTGATTTCTGATATTGAACATTATGGTAAAGCTCGTAATTTTGAAAAAAAGAGTTATAAGTTTATGGCGAAAGATAAAAATGAAATTTTAGGGGTATTAGATTTAGTCATCGAAGCTAATGTCGCCTTTCTTGAAGGATTAGTTGTCAATCATAATCATAGAGCCAAAGGTATAGGAAAAAATCTTTTATTATTTGCAGAAAATTTCGCGAAAGAAAACAAATGTACAAAAATATAGACTGAAACTGATGAAGACTGGGAAGCAGCAAAGTTTTATAAAAAAATGGGATATGAAATTTGTGGAGTACACGAAAAACACTATTTAGGAAGAAAAGGTTTGATTTTAACAAAGTTTTTTTAAACTTAATTTATTTTGATTTTCTTATGAAAAAAATATCCAAATTAAATTGGTTTACAATTCTAACATTTGCAATAGGCTTTCTGATTCCAGCCTTAGGTTTTTTGTTTCCAAATACATTTTTTTCAAATCAACAGCAAGTTAGCCAGTTTATCAAAAATTTCGGATGGTGGTCACCTATTATTTTCGTAGGATTATCAATTATACCAGTCATATTTACACCACTCAATCATGGAATATTTGGTATTGTTGGAGGCTTTGTTTTTGGTCCGTGGGTTGGTTTTATTTTAAACTGGATTTCTAAAAGTATTGGAACAATAATAACCTTTTCAATCGGTAGATTCTTAGGCAAAAAAGCCATTTCTAAATTTACAAAGTCAGAGGACATGATCCAGTACAACAAAATATTCAATCAACATGCGTTTCTTATTTTTATTGGGTTTACTATTAATGATACTCTCTCCTACTTGGCTGGAATTTCCACAATGAAAACAAAAACATTTTTTTTCTTGATACTTACAGCTCATATCATTCCAACATTAACACTTGCATACATTGGTAGTGGAGTTTCCCTAAAAGATCCTATTTTTATTATTCTAACATCAATAATTGTTTTATTGGCAGTATCTTACTTTTTAATTAAAAAAAATCAAATAACGAATAAATATTTGAAAAACAACCAATATGAATTACGCAACAAAATATTTAGGGAAAACAATAAAAGTTAAAATAGACAGACCATTGGGTACAAAACATCCAAAACACGATTTTGTTTATTGTTTAAATTATGGATTTATTCCAAACACTATGTCTCCTGATGGAGAAGAAATCGATGCTTATATACTTGGTGTATTTGATCCAATTAATGAGTTTGAAGGTGATTGTATTGCAATAATTCACAGAACAAATGACCATGATGACAAACTTATAATCGTTCCCACAGGTCTAAATTATAACGATGACCAAATAAAAGCTTTAACTGAATTTCAAGAAAGATTTTTCAAATCAGAGATTATTAGATAATTTACTTAATTTATTTTGATTTACTTATGCTAAAAATCAGAGAACACACCAAAAAAGATATGCCTCTTCGTGTAAAATGGCTAAACAATCCAAAAGTAAACAAATTAATTGGAGATGAACCAGGTAAAAGAACCAACCTTCAAAAACAAAAAGAATGGTTCAAAAATTATGAAAAAGATAAAACGAAAAAATTCTTTACAATATGTGAAGATGAAATACCTATCGGAATTGTAGGTCTATCTAACATTAGTAAAAATAATAGAAATGCAGATTTATTTATTGCCATTGGAGAAGATTCATATCGAGGACAAGGATTTGGCAAGAAAGCTCTAAATTGGATTGTAGATTTTGCTTTTGAAAAATTAAAACTAAACAAAATCAATCTTGGTGTTTTTGAAGAAAACAAAACCGCTATTAATCTATATAAATCTTTTGGATTTGAAATTGAAGGTTTTATGAAAGAAGAAGTATACTTCGCTGGAAAATTCCATAATTTTTTGTCCATGGCGATATTTAATAAAAAAAATAAAAGCAACTAAAAAGTTGCTTTTTTGTTTATTAATTTTATGGTATAATCTAAACAAGCTATTTAATAACTAAAAAAATATGAACGAACAAACAAATTTTACTACAGTAGGAAATAAACCACACACACCAATTTATATTTGGATAATTTTAGTTATACTTTTGTTTAGTGTAGCAGGATCAGGAACACTTTATTTCTTACAAAGCATGTCAACCAAAGAGATAACTAAAAGTATGCAAACTCAAATTGCCTCTCTCAAAAATGATGTTGCCAAACTACAACAAGAGAAAGTTGAATTAACTGCCAGCTTACAACAAACACAAGAAACTGCTCAAAAAAATACAGCAATAACAACACCTCACAAGTCAATCACTCTAGACATTCCAAAGGTAACCTTATCCTTCCCAGACAGTTATAATATAACCAAAAGTACTGAAAAAAATAGAAGAGGAAGCTACAGCTCATATGACTTCTCAAATACTAACAGTACCTCAACACTAGCATTGACTGAAGTACAATTCTTTTCCGAAGATTCAATAAAAAAATTCAATGAAAGTTGTCTGTCAAATATACCATGTTTCATGGGTGATTATCCAACCGTAGAGAGATACACAGGAGAAAAACAAGCACTACTAGCTAAAAAAGATTACACACAAACTTATCCTGACGGTAAGACCAAAGAATTCAAACTACAACAATTCAATGGTCAAAGTTTCTTAGTAAGTTTCACGTTTGATCCAAATGGTTCGGTCTATGAATACACAACTTTCGTAGGCGACACAAAAATAGATATCTGGGTAAAGGTAGCCAAAGAAGATCAAAAAGCTCAGAGTGATGAACTGTTTACAAAGTTTATGATAAAAACTTTATAACAAATTTTACAAAATATTTAAGCTACAAAAAAACAGTCCCGACAAAATCGAGACTGTTTTTATGTTTAAATGTTCAAGTGTTGAAGTGCTTTTATGATTACACTGGTTCTTCAAAAAATACAGGCTCACTATCCAAATCTTCTTTATTTACTTCACCTTCCTCATGCTTCATAAAAGGGACTTTGTTTTTTCTTTCAAAAGCTTCCTGACCTAAAGTATTATAAACCAAGTTATCATCACTATCATCTACACCAAGCATCTTATCTTCTTCTTCATCTAACTCCTCATCAAAATTTGGTAAATCTGGTACAAAATAATCAGGTATTTGTTTATCAACAAAATTTGGGGCCAAACTACTATGTCTGTTGGTCAAAATGTCACCAGCCTTGTGCCACTCAGGATCATGCATATAATCTTCTTCAAAAGGATCTAGAGGAGGATTATTAACCAAATCTTCTTCTAGTAATTCACCATTCCAATCGCGATTCTCTTCTTCACGATATGAACGCCAAATACCGATATCTCTGTTTATTTTATCTAACATTTCTTTTTCTGACATTTCATACAAATCTTCATTTCCAAAACTACAATCTTCGAAATCATGTTGCATATCAAGCATCATTTCATAAGAATCCAAATCCATCATCACCATATCACCTTTTTTCTCATCATGAATAATGAGAGTACTGCCACTTCTTTTGGCTAATTTTATTAGTCTATCTAGATTAGCTGACATAATGGTTTTATTTATAAATTTATTATATCTCTATTTTAGCCAGTTTAGCCACTTAAGTCAAGTGGAAAAAGTCAGGTTGTTTTTGTACTAAAGATATGCTAATATTAGCAAACAATATTACACTAAATTTTATGATATTTGCTAATTTGTCTTATATAGAAAAAGACCCTATTTTTGCTCTAAAGAGTGAATTTGAAAGAGATTCTAATCCAAACAAGATAGATCTAGGTATTGGAGTTATCACAGATAATGCCAGAAAAACCTATTCTTTCAAGAGTCTACAAAATATAATAATAGCTAAAAATGACAATTATCTACCTATAGAAGGTGATCTTGTTTTCAAAAAAAATTTTGAAGATTTTTTCTTAAAATTTGCTGAAAAAGAAAATATAACTTCCGTACAAACAGTTGGTGGTACACACGCCAATTTTTTAGCAGGCAAATTATTCCAAAAAATGGGAATAAAAAAAATATACTTTCCAAACCCTACTTGGTCAAATCATACAGGTATATTTGAAGAAGCCGGACTAGAAGTCGCAACTCTTGATTATTATGATTTTGAAAGTAAAAAATTAAATAAAAATTTCTTAAAATCAATAGAGAATATAGAAGATAACTCTTTGTTATCTCTTGATGCTTGTGGACATAATCCAACAGGTGTTGATTTGAATTCTTCTGAAATAAATAAATTACTAGAAATTGCCAAAAAGAAAAATTTAATATTTTTTATTGACGCTGCTTATGTTGGTCTGGTAAATGAAACTATCGAACAAGATTTGGAACTAGTAAAAAGAATATATGAATCAGGTATAATTTTCGCTTTAGCTTTTTCTTTTTCAAAAAACATGAGCCTTTATGGACAAAGACTAGGCGTTTTGACTTTATTAAATATAAAAAATGATAAAGACAAAATTGATAGTAACTTAGAAAAAATAATTCGCGTTACAATCTCTAATACTTCACGTTACGCTAGTGACTTGGCAACATTAGTTTTAAGTGATAAGATATTATTAGAAAAGTGGCAACAAGAATTAAAAATAATCAGAAACAAACTAGTTGAAATGCGTCAACAACTAGTTTACAAACTAAACTTACACAATATTACTAGTTTCAATGAAATAGCTAATCAAAAAGGTCTATTTTCACTGCTACCACAATTGAATACTGAAAATCTCAAAAAAAACCACGCTATCTATATACCAAAAAACGGTAGAATTAATATTTCTAGTATTAAAACTGACAATTTGGACAAAATAGTTGAAGCATTATCAAAAAATATTTTATAAAGAATTTCTATCACCAAAAAATATGAGCAAAAATACTTTCAAAGTTATCTTAGCTATCTTATTTACAACTACTCTAGCAGGATGTTCTTTGCCAAATAACAAAATAAGCCAAGAACAAAAAAGCGCTTATGAAACAGCCTATGAAATGAGCCAGGAAAAAGATACTGACTTACTTTATGAATGCGAAAAACAATTTATAGATGAAGATTCCAAACAAGGCTGTAAAGATTT
>MFRB01000116.1:0-209 GCA_001783255.1 Candidatus Magasanikbacteria bacterium RIFOXYD12_FULL_33_17 | reverse complement strand
TTATGGACATGAATGTAGTGATACTGAAAATTGTCTAGCCCAACAAGAAGGTTATGAATGGGCAAAAGAAAATAATATAACCTCAGAAGATGCTTGCTTAGCTTATTCTTTAGAGTTCTTATCTGGCTGCCAAGAAGCTATTGCAGACAACACACAGACAAATACTAATGAATCACAAAAGGCTATTGATCTAGTAAAAAATTTATCAG
>MFRB01000115.1 GCA_001783255.1 Candidatus Magasanikbacteria bacterium RIFOXYD12_FULL_33_17 | reverse complement strand
TCGCTCTCCTAAATTTACCAAAATATAATTTCATTTTTTTATGGAATTTTGGTAAACTTCGGATATCTCCGCGTTATATACTATTTAGTCTTTATATTAAAAATTTAATTAAGTTTCTATGAATGAATTCGAAAGGGGTATTACGCCACCAAAACCAGAGATTGAAAAACCTAAAAAATTAACAAGGGATGAAGTAGAAAGTAGGCTTGCAACGGGCGAGAGTTTGGAAAATCTGATTTTAACAGACCTTGATTTGGCTGGATTAAATTTTGAAGGAAAAAGTTTTCGCGAATCTGATATTCGGGGCATGAGTCTATATCGTGAGGAACAAAAAGAAGACGGCACTCTTGTTGAAATAAGAACGAATATTAAAGGTGCTGATTTTACGGATACAACTATTGCAGACATGGGACCAGAAGTATTTTTTGGTAGAGTTGACGCAGGTGGAGCAACTTTTGGTTATACAGAAAAGTTAGTTGATAGAAGAAAACGCCACAAAGAGTCTGGCAAAGCTCCAACAGCAGAAGACACCGGCGGGCTCTTTAATTTTAACGGTAGTGAAGGAAATTTCAAGAAAACTAGATGGGTAAATGCTGATTTTGGTGGAGGCTCTGGCTACGAGGCGATTTTCCCAAAAGCAGATTTAAGTGAGGCGACAATAGAGGAGTCTGATTTGACCGAAATAAATTTGTCAGAAACAAATATTGAAAATATCAAAATAATAGACCCTGTATCACTTTTTGGAATGAAAATAAATGAAAATCAAATAGAATCCGTAGTTCAAGCTATTCAATTAACCGATCAAGAAAAGCAAACAGAATTTTTAAAGGAAAAAGCAGAGAAAGGATCAAGAAAAGCTTTGAAAGACTACTTTGGGATAGTTGTTGTAGAAACAAAAGACTAAACAGCATATAACAGCGTATATCTGCCATGCGCTACCGCGACACAGCAGATGATACGCAAACGTTAAGTAAAATGTAATTTATTTTTTTATGAGTGAACAAAGTTTTGCTGACCAGATCCTCCACTGCACTACTCGAATTGAGTGCATCCTACCTGACAATACAAAGAGTACAGGTTCGGGATTCTTTTTTAATTTCAAAATCGGCGAACAGAATGTTCCAACAATTGTTACAAATAAGCATGTAATTGCAAATGCAATTCAAGGGAAACTAAGATTTACGGTTTGTGATAAAGATTGGCAAGTTATCCCTAACAAGTTTCACGATATTAATATCACGAACTTTGAAAAAGCGTGGATTTTACATCCTGAAGAAGATGTAGATATTGCAATCATGCCAACTCAACCATTGCATTTGCAATTTGATACTGAAGAAACAAAACTTTTTCGCCGAAGTTTTAATAAAGATCTAATCGCAAGTCCTGATCAACTCAATGATCTAACAGCGATTGAAAATGTTATAATGGTTGGTTATCCAAACGGTATTTGGGATCAAGTAAATAACTTACCACTTGTTCGTCGAGGTATTACTGCAACCGCAGCTTATAATGATTATAACGGCAAAAAAGAATTCATGATTGACATGGCTTGCTTCCCTGGCTCAAGTGGATCGCCTGTGCTTTTATACAATCCTGGAATGTATCAAGAAAAAGGTGGTGGAACCGTGGTTGGCACACGTATTTATTTATTAGGTATTCTTTATGCTGGTCCACAGCACACTGCAGAAGGTAAATTAGAGATCGTAGATATACCAACCACTCAAACAGTACGCCCCATATCACGAATTCCAAATAATCTAGGTTTGGTTATCAAAGCTGAAAAGCTTAATGATTTTGAATCCATTCTGGAAAATCTGATCAACAAAGAAAAAAATAAATTACACATCACTTAACACGTCATATGCAGTTCCGCTACGCTTCACCCATATTGCTATCGCAACATCGCATACACGCGCAACGTTAAACATCATCAATATAGATTTTATGAAAACTGTAACAAAATATTTTTCATCGAAAAAAGCAAAAAAAATAATTGAACTATACAAAGAGTTTAATACTAATTTATTACCAAGAATTATTAAATATTCCCTTACAGACCCTAAGCCATACATCGAATTTGAATGGATTAATGGACAACCAATCAAAAAAAATAATCTAAAAGAAGCATTTATTGAACTTGGAAAATTTCATAAGAGCAATTTTATAAAAAATTCAGCAGTTGGTTTTTCTACATTATGTCATGGAGACTTTCATGAACAGAATATTATTGAAAGTGACCATGGAATAAAATTAATTGATGTAACATATTTACAGATAGGAAATAATTATAGTGATCTTGATTATTTAGATTTTTTTGATTGGTTTCCTATATCAACACATCCTTGGATGATAAAAGATGAAAATTATTTTAATAGTTATCTTGAAGGTATAGAATTAAATGCATCAGAAAAAGACATTCAGATAATAAAAAAAATTATTGCATACAAAGCATTAAATAAATTTATCAAAAATGGAATTAAAAATAATATTGATATTGAACTAGAAAAAAAATTATTATCTCATAATTATAAAATAGTAATATGACAGATATGTACAAAGGAACAATAGTTGAAGAAAGTTTGATTGATAATAGTGTTATTAATGATTTTGAAGTTATTGATTCTAAAATTTCAAACGATGAAAATCCAGCAGACAGATGGCACTTATATACTGTTTCTATTACACACGAAGATATTAAACGTTTGTCCGATAATATCAAACCTAAATGGTATATGCATTTTTGGAAAGATAAAAACGTAATTGTTATTTTTCATGGCAAAAGATTTGAATTCAATTATGATGACAAAAAATCATGGACACCAGCGATTGAATACGGAATTGAAATGGGCATACCAAAAGAACAACTAGATTTTTTGATTGATTAATGCCTTGAAATATACTATCGTAATAAAATTATTGACACAAAAAATTAAAAGCTACATTAAATTATTACACCTATGAAAATAACCAAAGCAACAAAAAATGACAAAAAAGAAGCACTAAAAATAGCTAATGATCTAAAGGACTGGTTCAATAAAGAAGGATTAAAAAACATGAAGATTGATTTCGAATTGAACAGTGTGGTCGTAGCAAAAGAAGATAAACAAGTTTTGGGATTCCTATGTTATACATCCTATTGTGGAAAAATGTTATTAATGTGGATGGGTATAAAAAAAGAAAAACAAAGAAAAGGTATCGGACAACAATTGTTGAAGTGGCTAGAAAATGAAAGCAAAAAATTAGGTTTTACCTCAATTGAAGTAGAAACTTTGCCAGATGAAGATGATTACGAGCCTTATGAAAGAACTCGCTCTTTTTATTACAAAAACGGCTTTGAAAGAATACTCTACAAAAAAGCTAGAGTAGAAGGTTGGGATGATCAGATTGTTTTGGAGAAAAAGATTTGAATTATAGGAAAGAGCTTGTTTTATAGTTTATGAAAAATAATATAAAAATTGAAATACATTTAGTTTATATCACACTTCACAATATAAACAAAATCGTATAAAATGTTTACATTACTATGACCAATATAAACAAACCAGAAATATGACAAAACCCAATAAAAAAACAAAAAATATTACCATTCGCTCATCAACAGCAGAGTATCTTTCCTATGTATCGGCTATTGGCGGACAAGAAACTGCGGTCGAACTGCGATATGAAGATGAAAACTTGTGGCTCACACAAAAATTGATAGCTACACTCTACGGAGTAGATGTTAGAACAATAAATGAACATCTCCTGAATATATTTCAAGATAATGAATTAGATAAAGATTCAGTTATCCGGAAATTCCGGATAACTGCTTCAGATGGCAAAAATTACAACGTCCAACACTATAACCTGCATGCGATTACTGCTATAGGTTTTAAGGTAAATAATGAACGGGCTGTGCAGTTTCGCAAATGGGCAGGAGAAATTATCAAAGAATTTACTATCAAGGGATTTGTCATGGATGATGAACGCTTGAAACATGGAGGGACAATACTTACCGAACAATTTTTTGAAGAATTACTCTCCCGTATAAGAGAAATTAGGTTATCAGAGAGAAAATTTTATCAAAAAATAACCGACATTTATACTACGGCGATTGATTATGATCAGAAAGCCGAAACGACAAAACAATTCTTTGCCATGGTGCAAAATAAACTACATTGGGCTATTCATGGACAAACAGCTGCTGAAGTCATAGTATCACGAGCAAACGCTGAAAAGGACAATATGGGACTTACGAGTTGGACAGATGCTCCAGATGGGAAGATTCAAAAATTTGATGTTTCCGTGGCAAAAAATTATCTCACAGAGACAGAACTTTTTTCTCTTGAACGCATGGTTTCTGCATACTTGGATCTTGCAGAAGATATGGCAACACGTCACATCCCCATGACCATGACAGATTGGGCAGAAAGACTTGATCGATTTATCCAGATGACCGATCGAGAGGTACTTTCCGATGCAGGAAAAGTCACCCGCGAACTTGCAAAAGAATTTGCCGAATCTGAATTTGAAAAGTATCGCATCGTACAAGATCGATTATTTGCAAGTGATTTTGATCGTTTTGTACAACTCGAAAAAAACGTAAAGAAAAAAATTAAACATAATAAACCTAAGAAATAATAAAAAGATGTGAAGAAGAAGGTACTATGTTAATTCTGCCAAAAGATTCAAAATCAGGTTAAATCTTTGTATTACCAGCAAAAGGAACTATTGATATTGAAATGGATTGTATTTTTCCCCTCACCATTTAATAATTGATAATGTCCAAAATGAACATCTAGCAAAATTAATAAAGCTTGCAAAATTGTTGCAGGCAAATGCTGGAAAATAATTTTTCAAAAAACTAAAAAAACAATCCCCTCAATCGGAATTGTTTTTTTGTTTTTTAGCCCCAAGCTGATCACCCGTAGGGTGAAATGTATATAATCAGTGTAATCCTATAAAATCAGTCTAATTTATCCGCCTTGGGAGGAATCAGTGTCAAAAAAACAACTTCACCACACTATAAATAGTACCAATCAGCAAAATCAGAAACAAAGGAATCATCGTCAAAAGTATATGATGAAGCTGGTACTTACCATTTTTCAAATGACCCATAGTCTTAGCTCGCCAGTAGATAAGTAAAGCCAAAAGCATTTTCTTTGCGCGTATCTTGCGCGTATCTTGCGCGAACCGCTATTTTATGATATGATACTCGTGTAATATATAATCATAATCACACAATATGTTTAACCCTAAATACAAACATACCAATAAAATTCTGGGCGACCTCACCGCAATTGCGGAAGCCAAAGGCATTATTGATCGAGCCAAAATTCTACCACAACAAGAAATAAAATTACGCCGACAAGCCATTATCCGCATGACCCACCACTCCACCGAGATTGAGGGAAATCAATTAAATATGGGGCAGGTAGAAGCATTATACGCCAAGAAAAAAGTCGATGCACCCGATAGGGATATTTATGAAGTAAAAAATTATCTCGATGCTTTAAAATTTATTGAAAAAACCGTAACCGAAAAACAACCAATAACTGAAAAAGTTATTTTAAAAATACATAAATTAGTAACAGCCAAAACTTTAGATCCACAATATTGCGGACATTACCGACCAGGCCCGATTTATATCGTCCGTCGACGCTTAGGTATACCACAAGAAACCTTATACACTGGGCCTGAAGCCAAGCGTGTACCCCAACTTATGACTAAATTTATCGCCTGGCTTAAAGAAAGCGAAAAACAAGAAATAAGCCCTGTGCTTGTAGCCGCCATTGCACACATGGAAATTGCTGCAATCCATCCCTTTAACGATGGAAACGGACGTACAGCTCGTGCCTTAGCCACCTTAATACTTTACCAGCGCGGATATGATTTTCGTCGATTGTTTGCATTAGAAGATTTTTATAATACTGACAGACCGTCATATTACAAAGCCATTAATTTAGGCAAAACTTATGATGAGCGACGCAAAGACATTACTTCTTGGTTGGAATACTTTGTAAAAGGATTCAAAAAAGAAATCGACGAGGTAAAAAACAAAGTTTTACCATTATCTACTCGTAATGTTGACGGAAAAATAAAATCACAAATTTATCTTACTCCAGAGCAACTAAAAATTATTGACTTCTTAGACCAAGTTGGTAGAATCGCTGTAAAAGATGTTGAGGATATTTTATCTTGTCCACGCCGATCTGCACAATTACAATTACAAAAATTAAAGAAAATAAAAATGATTAAAGCTACAGGAAAAGGAAAAACTACAGCCTATATAGCCAATTGATTAACGGAAAAACAAAAATAATCTCCACCGAGATTATTTTTTTCATGTTTTAATAGCGCCAATATTATAGAAACAACTTCACCACACTATAAATAGTACCAATGAGCAAAATCAGAAACAAAGGAATCATCGTCAAAAGTATATGATGAAGCTGATACTTACCATTTTTCAAATGACCCATAGTCTTGGCTCGCCAATAGATAAGTAAAGCCAAAAGCATTTGACTACTTACGACGACACCACCAACAATATCAATCACAGCGATGAATTGTCTCACCCCAAGAGAAAATATAATCAAAGGTATAACAACTGTAATCAAAAAAGATTTTATATTAGAAATTTTGTAATCCCACACCAAAGAATCTTTGAGAGCAAGCCCTGTCATCAAAAATCCTGTACCCATAGCCAAAATAGCAAACAGATTACCAAATAGATATATCATTGGTCCGACTTTCTGACCCAAAGCAATAGTCGCGAGCTCCGAAGTATTGACCCCAGTCACGCCAAGCACACCGACTACAAACAAAATATAAGCAACGATAACAATAAAACTAGAAATAACAATGGATTTTTTCAAATCTTTGCTTTTGTTTTTTAGTAAGCTATGAGCTTCGGGAATTGCGGTAATACTAGAATAAGCAAAAAGTATGACACCAAAAGGAAAAAAGACATTTTTCAAATCAGTATAAACATAATTTTGATAATCTACATGTGGAGCACTGATCCAAATTATTATTAAAATAATAAATAAAATAGAAATACTCAAAACAAAGTCTATAATTTTTACAACTCGAATTCCTACAAACAATAAAAGAGAGACAATCGCCACAAAAATCATGGACCACATAAATTTGGTTCCACCAAAAAGAGCTGACAGTGCCTCCCCTTCTCCAATCAAATAAATCACGAGTACACCAAAAGACATGAGATAAAATAATAGGGTCATCAAATATTCACCCGGCTTACCCAAATATTTTTTGGCAAGACCTACCAACTGCATATTTTCCCCTGTTTCGTCCGCGACTTGCCCAAGCATCAGATTGAGACCCATGACCAAAATACCCAACAAAACTAAGTAGATTATTCCCACGAATAATCCAGATTTCGAAATAGCGTAAGGCAAACTAAAAATTCCCGCACCTATAGTCGAAGTAGTAATCAAAGCAACGGCTTGAAAAAGAGTAATTTCTTTTTTGAAAATACCATTGTGCTGAATAATCTTTTTTTCTTCTTTTCGTTCTCTATTGAAAAATAAAAACATAACAATATTATTTTACTAACTTAGTATAATGTAAAATCAAAAATCTTTTTACTAACAAGTTTTTCGTAACACATACCCCGTAACGCGTAACAAATTTGCTACATGATACAGGTTATATGTTACGTGATACGCGTTACGTGCCTCGTACTATTTCTTCATCAACTCTTTCACATACTCCACATAACTATTATCTCCATGTTTCTCTGCCATCCAATACCACCACTCTACTCCCCAAAGATAAGCGCGACTGACACCAATTTTTTCAACAAAATCTGTATGTTTTTCTAATCTTTTCAAATTCATAGTTTTATATTGTGCCTCTAACGGTGTTTTGTGAGGGCCTTCACCTGTAAACCAAGGCTCTGCTTGTAACTCTGAGACATACATTCTTTCAAGATGTATACCCATCAATTTTGCCTTGTAACGATAAAAAGACGCTGGTAGCCAATCATAGCTCCAAACAAGACCCTTTGGTGTACGTACTATGCGATAAATAGTAGTCCCAAACAAATCACCTAGTTTACCTGCTTTTTTCCAAAAGCTAAGTTCACCACTGTCAGTAATGATTGTCCAATGTGGTTGATCCAAATAGTTTACCAGCTTCACTTCATCATCAACTAAATTTGCATGAAAATTGGCGCATTCTCCAAAATGAAAAGCTATAAAAGGTTCGTTTTCTACTTGCCAATATTCAAGAGCTGGATTGTCTTTGTATCTTTTTACAGTTGTCTCAATATAATTATTTAGACTTTCTGAAAACTCTTTGTCCCCCAGCTTACTAGCCCAATCTGGAACATAACATTCTGGCCAGCGTGGAGCTTTTTGACCAATTACCAAAGTCACTTTTGCCCCAGCTTTGTTGGCTTCATCCATC
Source organism: Candidatus Magasanikbacteria bacterium RIFOXYD12_FULL_33_17 (assembly GCA_001783255.1). GTDB lineage: Bacteria > Patescibacteriota > Patescibacteriia > Magasanikbacterales > UBA922 > UBA1557. Next base: position 19,050 of record MFRB01000115.1, on the reverse strand, counting down.
ATAAAATCTACTTTGCTAAAATCAAAATTATTATTGTCTTTTTCTACATAATTCCAAGCAGCAGCAATTCTAATATATTTTGGTTTAAGTTCTGCCAACATTTTTTTGTAAGTTTCCTTCCATTCTAAACCAAGAAAAGCAGCATGCTCTTCACTAAAAGATATACCATAATCTACAGGATATTTTTTGATACTAGACAACCATAAAAAAGCGTAAAAAATAATAATTACCAAGATGATAAACATAAATAAAAATTTTACAAATTTCATAAATAACTTATAAATTATTTTTAACAATGATCAAACAGGAACACAGATCTAACGAATTAAACGAATAAAAACTGATTTGATTCGTATATTTTGTAAGTATTAATTAAAAATCCATTCAATCCGTGTTCCTATTCAAACTCAAAATACAAAAAACGCTGTACCCAAAACTACTAAACAAATAGCAATAAACTCAACAGCTAATTCTTTTTTGGTAAAATATTCATTGAACTTTTGAGGAGCAAATTTGGTAAAAAACAAAATAAGCACAAACATAAGCACATATTGCACACCAATCATAGCATTGACTACAGTCACACTACCAAGAGCAATAGCATATTGAATACAAATGACACCAATAATAGCCAAGACTTTGTCTAGAATTATCAAAAATGCGGTGTTATTTTTGGTTACATCTTTGTTTTTTGTTTTTTTGAAACTTTTGTAAACTGTTGGTGAAAACAAAGTCAAAATTCCTACCAAGCCGACAAAAGCTTTGGTCCAAACAAGTGTTGACCAAAAAGGATAAATATCATAGAGATACTTGGCCAAGACGTGTGAAATGGCAAAAAATAAACCAGACACAATTGCCCACAAAAATCCGATACTAAAACTTTGTCTCTTTTTGGTCTTTTGTAAAGACAAAAGCAAAGCAGCAAAAACCAAAACGATCACTCCAACTTGACTAAACTGGGTTAGATTTTCTCCCAAAAAAAAGCTGGAAAAAAAATAAACAAAAATAGTCACAAAAGCTCCATTGAAAGGTGAAATATGACTAGTTTCATCTTTTTCTAAAGCCAAAAACAAAGTCCAAAGACCAAAACCAAAAGCAAGACCAGAAATAATAGCAAAAAGCCAATCTATACCTTGAAAAAGCCCCCAACCTACAAAAGGCAAAGCAAGCAAAGCAGCACTCATGTAAATAGTGGAATAAAAAGTATAGATAATCGGCTTGCCCAATTTGTCACTCACTATCACTTTGTCCAACATAAAGACAACAGCGAAACTGATGTAACCAATGAGAGCAATGAGGAACCAGAACATAAGAAATAATTTAGGAATTTTGAAATTTTAAATTTTAATTTATCCGTCCGCCCAATCGGCGGAGTGGAAACAATTTTCAATTTTTAAATTATTTAATTTTAAAATAAACATACTTATACTTTTAGATGATTTTTTTATAAATATTAATTTAAAATTTAAAATTCCTAAATTCCAAAATTAAAAAAGGTGCATATCCTCTATCTCACTTTTCTTACCTTTCAAAACTATTTCTTCCACATGGTAAGCACCATTGCGAGGAGCATTTAGAAAACCGTTCATAGCAGCATCTGCCAACCAACCAGAAGCCAACCAGTCCTTGAGCCATTCATTGGTAAATTTTGGATCTTCTTGGACAACACCAGCACCAATAGAAGTCAACCACTTTTTATTGAAATCTTCTTGTGAACCAACAGTAGGCGCAATAATAATAGGTAATCCCAAACCAGCATAAAATGACAATTCACTTGGTTTAGTCCACAAAATATCAGTAGTCTGCAATACTTCATTGAATTGTTTGAAATAATCAAATTTTGATTGAGCAGAATATATCAAAAAAATATTTTTATTGATATGACTAGTCAAATTCAAATCTTCCAAAATAGCTTGATAATAACGAAAAACATCGTTTTTTATACCAGCTACCAAGTTCAAGCGAATTTTACCTTTGACAATTTCTTCTCTAAGACTACTAGCAATTTCAGCACCAAGTTCACGCTGAGCTCCAGCACCACCGACAGCAAAAGTCAAAGTCAAAGGATGATCAGATTCATTACATCTATCACAAATTTTCTTACCAAAAAACTTTTCCATAGTATATTTGTATTTACTACGGTAAAGACCTTCTGGATCAAGATTAAAAATACGAGAAGCTAGATTTTTTTTCAAAATATCTAAGTTTTTATCACCAATATTTTCTTTTGGCAAAGGAAAACCAGTAATAAATATTTTATGTTCACGCACACCATAAGATTCTAGTCTTTTTTTGACACGTCTATTTGGCACAAGATAATTTATACGACTTCTCTTAGGATCAAGAGGAGCCCAAGCACGACTAATATCTGTATCTGTACAAATACAATAAATATCACCTTTATAATCATGTTCTTCAGCAAAAAAAGCCGTAGTAAAAAAAGAAGTAATATATGGTAAATGTTCTAATTTGTTTAATTTGTTTATCAAATCTTTGCCCCAACCTTTTTTTATCATGCCATAAATTTCTTTTACTTGCAGAGTTGGGCGAGACAAATCACGATAAGGATAAAAAGGTTCTATCCGCTGAACATAGTCCATTAAACCAAAAATATAATTACCGACTAATGGCAAATGCTTTAGACGCGAAATTTTTTCATAAATTTTTCTACCACCTTCCCATTTGAATTGGTCTGACTTAGTAATACCACCATATTTGTTAGCATTGATAATACCATATTCATCCATAGACATACCTGGTACAGATTGAGCAATTTCATGAAGAGGATGAACGGCCCTTTGATGACCATAACCCATGTCTACAGTAACGATATAGGCTTTATCAAAAATTTTTTTTTCAAGCATAAAAAAAATTATCTCTTTAATCGAGATAATTATAACATATAATGTTACAAAGTACAAAAAAAACTAGAACAAAAATAAATACAACAAAATTATCAAAATTTTCTTTCACTCACAAAATTCCTGTGTTAATCTGCGTCTCATTTTAAAAATCAAAATCACCAAAATTAAAATATTTTACCTTTGGCTTATCTAAATATTCCAAATATTTAATATCTGAAACATTTATTTTGCCAACATACAAATCCTTTAGACGTTGTTCAGTATCTTCTGACAAATAATCAGAAACTTTGAAATAACCACGTAAATAAATAGCATCTCTAGTAGATCCACCTGGCAAAGAAGTATCAGACATACCACGTTTGGCACGCAAACAAGCGTCCCAAGCTTTTTGATTTTTTAGACCATACTCTTTTTTTAAAAAATGAAACAAATCAACAAAAGACATGGTCTGAGCATGATAAATGGCAATCACTAAATAAGCTGGCCAAACATCTTTCATCCCCATATTTAAACATATCTTTTTTTGATTATAGATAGCCAAACCTTCTTCTGTTTCCAGATAATTGGCAGTACCTCTTTTGAATATTTTGTAATCTTGCAAAGCACCATTGGCATAACGATAAACATGTGTACCAATCTCATGCACCAAAAGAGCTTTTAGTTTGTTGGTACTACGTCTTGATTTTTTGTTTATATAAATAACTTTTTTGTAAGGATCAACAGATATAGTTTTTGCAATCTCTGAAACTTTTACTTTCCAGCCAACCAATCTACTTTTGTCTAAAAAGTATTCAAAATGTTTGATAATTGATTTAGAAGCCAAAATTTTACTAGTATCTTCTTTAATAGGATTATCCTTTATATATTGTTTAGCTTTTTCAAAAAGTTCATCATCCACATTACCATATAATTCTTGAGCAGATTCACTATAATCACTAGTTCCAACAGAATCCAAAAATTGTATTTTGGAAATAATTTCGTTTATTTTTTTGATAAACAAAGGATAAAGAGAATGATTAATATTTTTTGGCAAAGAGCTTATATCACGCAAAAAAGCTGTGAAATTGATATCCGGTTTTTTATAAATAAAATTAGGAGAAAAATCTTTGCTAGCCATAAATTTTTCCTTTTCTTCTGTAAGATTCAAAGGCTTTATGTGTGACAACATTTTTAATTGTTTATCAATAATTGATAACTTTTTATCAATATTTTTGATAATTTTTTCACTAATAGTCATACTGGCAGGCAATCTTTTGTCAGTTTCTTCTTTAAGATTTACATCAATCAAAAAATTATTCAAAGTCTTGCCACCAATTATTACTTTGTAAAGGCTAGATGATAAATCTGTTTTTTTGAAAGGAAAACGTACACGCTCACCTCTCAATAATACATCTGAATAACGTTTTAGTTTATCAATACCTGGCAAAGATTCATCAAACAAAACAACATCACTATGAGGATCTATTTTTGTCAAAACAGAAGTATTTGGTGTATTCAAAATATTTATTTCTTCAAAAAGACCAATTATTTTTTTCTCAGTCTTTGTCTTTGTTTTCTTTTCTATCTTTTTTGGTAAAGCACTAAAAAGAGCTTTACTAACTTCTACACCTTTTTCAGGACTTGAAACTTTCAAATCTTCTACTTTTTCCAGACGATGCTTCAAAGGAATTTGATTGGCAATTTGGATACCCAAACCAGCCCGAGCATTTAATTCCAAAATTTTTATACCTGTTTTTGTCAAAACCAAATCAACAGCCAAAAATTTTACCTGACTAGCTTGTTGAGCCTTGGCCGCTGTAGTCAAAATTTCATCCCACATAGGCAATTGAATACTTTTCACTTTTTCTCCATTTGGCAACTTTCTTACAAATTTGTCGTGATGAACTGCAAAATTTGCTTTACCATTGGAAATATTTATACCCACACCAACACCACCAAGATGCAAATTTGCTTTTCCTCTAGATTCAAAAGTTGGTAAACGTAACATCGCCATGACAGGTACATAATTGAAAACAATAACACGAATATCTGGCAAACCAACTTCGGTAAAAGATAATAAATCTTTATGTGGCAAAAGCATTTCTTCCAAAATCACTTGATCAGATAAACCAGAAATAGCATATTTACCATCCAATATAGAGATCATATGCAAATACAAATCATGCCAACCATAAACAACTCCTGTAACATCTTTGAAAATCAAATTCTTATGCTCTTTTATAACAATGATCCCCTCTCCACCAAAACCATGATTTGGCTTGATTACAAAACTTTGTGGTAAACTTTTTGGATTGATATCTGATAATTCTTTATGCCTTTTGATAGTATTATAAATTTTTGCAACACCCATACCACGAGTCATCAAATAATTTTTGGTATAAATTTTGTCGTCAGCAAATTTTTTGCTTTGTTTGGTATTATAACGACCGACGTAATGCAAATTACGAGCGTTCATTCCCAAAATAGCATTTGCTCTTTCAAAAAATTTCATAATTATTCTTCTTCACCTATATGACTTAAAAAGAGACTTCTAAATCTAATATATTCACTAATACGTAAACCTGTAAATTTACCAAGTAGCAAAGTAAGCAGGATAGGAAAAATTACTATCTCTGGCCAAGAGATAAGTAAGTTATCAAAGAAAGACCAAATCATAAAATAATATAACACCATCACTACCAACAAAGTCTCGAGAACACCTAAAACAGCAGACTTCATTCCTGTTTCAGATTTGGCTTCCATAAACTTTTCTGACAAAGTTGTCATAACAAGCATTGGGAAAATTGCACCAGTAAGAGATAAAGCTAAATTAAACTTCAAAATTAAGGCTATCAAAAACAAAAAAGAAATAGAAATAAAAGATAAATTCAAAGCAACTTTTGACAAATGTAATATTTCTATTTTGTCTGAAAAATATTTGATAAATTGACTAACAGTAACTGCCAAGAAAAATGTCATCAATCCCAAAGGTAACCCTAAAATATAAAAAGCAATAGTAACAATGATTGGAGTAAACAATCCAAAAGTATTAATACCAACAACATTTCTAAAAAATATAATAATAAAAGATAAAAAAGGTATTATTAAAATAAGATAAACACTATCAGAAGGGACACCCCTTTCAATAAAATAATTTACCAAAGTAGATAAAACATACCAATAATTTTTGCTACTATTATTGTCAACATGTCTAAATTCAATACTACGACCAAACAAAGAAGTTTCAATATCCTCTATTTTTTTGATACTCAAGACAGGTCCCAAAGCTTCGGGTCTAGTCAAAAGAATATATTTAGGATTTATAATTTTATAATTTTGATAAACACCATGAGTTACAACATCAATATTACCTTCAGTAAGAACTACAAAAAATTTATTTTTTATTAATTCTTTATCTTCATTATTTAAAGACTGAAAATATTGTGTAAAAGCTTGTAAAGAACGTAATGACTTAGTATGAAACAAAACTATATCAGAATTTTTTACATATTGACTACGTTCGCTAATAAGTTTTACAATAGACTCTTCTGATAAAAAACTTTCTTCTTTGATATTAGGTGACAAAATATCTAAAGCTACACCTTGGCTTTTTGCTTGATCGACTATCAAATCAATCTCAGTCTGACTTCTTTCATCAACTATCATTATAGCTCTAGTATCATATACAAAGACATCTTTATTTGTCGCTAAATTTTGTCTAATACCAGAATTATCAATATAAGAAATTACTAATTCTACATTATAAGTTCCAGTTTTTGAATAATCATGAACAACTTCATCACCATATTCACTTTTTTCATCACCAAATTTCCAATAGACTGTTTTACTAACAATGTTCTCTGGCAATACTGATTTACTAGAATCAAAAATTATTTTTTTGCCTACTTGAACATAATTTTCTGAAAAAATCACCGGAGAATAAGCTACAACATTACTAGAGACTTCCTCAACACTGGCAAAAACAAAAGAAGGCACAAGAAAAGAAAATACTATTGCAAAAAATAAACTAATTTTTTTTATCATATATTATAAAATTTTATACTAATGATGTATAAATAATGTAAGATACTAAAATACATCCAATATCTTAAGCCAAAGTATAGCAAAAAAAACAAAAAAAATCAAATAAAAAAAGTCTAAAATTAGACTCTTTTTTAGAACAAAAAACAAGTATTTATTTGCCTGATAACTTGTCATTTACTTTTTTTACCACATCATCCATATTCATAGCACCTTTGATGATATAATCGTGAACCCCTTGCTCCACAATTTTTGAAATACTCTCGGCTTCCACAACTCCTGTCAACATCAAAATAGGTACGGCCTTACCCCACTCACCACTCTGACGAATCTGGGTAATCATCTCAATACCTGTTACTTTTGGCATCATAATATCTGATAAAATAAAATCAGGATGTTCATCCAAAGCTATTTTCAAACCCTCTTCACCATCGGAAGCTTCAAAAACTTTAAAATTTTCCATTTTGAACCTAGCGACCAAAGCCATCAACTCTAATTTTTCATCCTCCACTATAAGAATTTTTTTTACCATATTTTTTATGTTTAATATATATATATTTAGCTAATTACGTTAGTTTCAAAAGGAATTGCAAAGTAAAAAGTACTACCACTACCCTCTTTGGAAAAAACACCGACAATACCATCATGAGCTTCTACGATACCTTTGACAATAGAAAGACCCAAACCAGTACCTTTGTGTTCACTACGAACAGAAGCTTCTAGTTGTTTGAATTTATTAAATAAATTTTTAATATCATCCTCAGCAATACCAAAGGCACTATCAGTAACAGCTATAAAAAGAGAACTAGACAAATTAGTAAATTCTTCTTTGTCTTTGTCAATAAACCAAGAAAAATTATTTTCTTGACCTTCTTTGACAATACTCTCACCTTTATTATGTGACATCACTTGTACTGTAACACTACCACCTTCTTTGGTAAATTTTATAGCATTGGATAAAAGATTTATCAAAGATTGTCCTATTCTATTTTTGTCTAAAAATACTTTCTCAGGAACATTTTTGGCAATAGATACTTTCAAATCAATTTTATTTTCTTTGGCCAAAGTACTGAGTATTTCCACGTTTGTTTTCAAAAAATCTTTTATTGGCAAAACTTCTTTATGAATTTCAAATTTACCAGCACTAATCTTGGAAACATCCAACAAATCATTTACCAGATCAAGCATACGAGAAGAACTTTCTAACAATACAGTAGCATACTCCGCATCTTTTTTGGCACGTTTTTTCTTTTTGTTTTCCAAAATCATTACTTCTGAAATACCTTTGATACCTGTCAAAGGTGAACGTAATTCATGAACCATCATGGAAGTAAAATCCTCACGCATTTTTTCTAATTCTTTTTCTTTACTAATATCATAAAAAATAACAACACCTCCAATGATATCACCTTTGTTGATACCAGAATTTACTTTTACAGGTGAAACCAAAATATGGAAATATCTATTATCCAACAAAACTTCTGTTACTGGCAAAATTTTGTCCAACTTTACACTTTCTTCAAGTTTGCCACGAATATCAAATTTACCTTCCAAATTGTCTATAAAATCAAAAATTGTTATTTCTTCTTTTTCAATATGCAAAATCTGTTTCATGGCAGGATTAGCCACAAGAATACGATAATCATTGTCTGTCATTACTACACCTTCAGACATACTTTCTACCATAGCACTCAACTTCTTTTGTTCATTACTAATGACATCTTGTAGTCGAGTAACAGCTTCAGACGCTTGTCTAGTTATTTTGTAAAGAATTGTAGTTTCTTCTTCTTTGTAAAGACCAGGGTTACTATGAGCTACTGTCAAAACACCTACTACTTTTTCACCAATAACAAGCGGAATATTGAAAAAAGATTGCACAGGAGATTCAATTTCATCAATAATGACAGCTCCGGTCAAAACTTCTTCTACTTGACTTTCACTAAATTCTTTGTTCAAAAGAGCACTAAGAGACTTAAGCATTCTTGTTTTTATATCTTTTATAAATTTTCTAGAAACAGATTCTTCCAAATGAATTTTGAAAATAACTTTTTCTGGTTGTAAAAGCATGTACGATACTACTTGATATTCAATAAACTGATGCAATGAGCCTGTAATGATATCAATAATATTTTGAACATTCAAAGAGTAGCCAATACGCTCACCCAATTCTTTCAAAATAGCCAGCTCATACATTTTTCTTTGCATGTTTTTTCGTTCTTCTTCCAATTTTTTTTTCAATTTCAAACTACGTCGATAAAAAAATATACCGAGTACAAAAACCACGATAGAAACCAAAACAAAGAAAATTAAAACAAATTCCATAATTTATTATTGAGCCATTTTTTTAGCTTCATTAGTAGCGTAATTCAAAACTTTGACAGCCATAATAAAATTGATAAACCAAACAACAAATACTGGAATAACTACATAAAGAGCTGCCTTTAAACTACAATATAAGAAAAAAGTTGAGACAATTCCCAAACTATACATTTCTATCAACATTGTATAAACCAAAGTTTTACTAATTTTTCCGATCAAAGAACCTTTGACCATACCATAAACTCCTTTGCCTTTGATAAAAATAAAAACACTACCTGCGACCAAAATTGGCCAACCTACAAACAAAATTACATTTCTCATAATTTCTAACATATTAGTTAATAAGTTATTTGGTTAATAATACTATCGGATACGAAATACGAACTTTACGAAAGTACGAAATTTTCGTATGTTCGTACCTTTCGTATTTCGTATCCATTTAAGAGTAGTTTTTTATAAAGAATTATTCTTTCTTTAAACCTGGATATTTAGCAAAAATTGAGCCAAGAGCATTTTTGACAATCAAACCTGACAAATTGACATACTCGTCCACAAGAGCTTGTATAGCAGCTTCTGGGTCGCCACTGATTGAAGTTACTTGACCATCAGCAGATAGTTCTAAAGCTTTGACATTACGAGCTTTGAGTATGGCAATGTCTGGTCCCAAAATTACAGCTTGTTTGGCAATAATTTCTGAAATTAGAGATTTGTATTGTTCCATGTCTCCCATATATTTATAAGTTAAATTAGTAATGTTTATATTATACACAATTTTGCCCAAGAAAACAAAAAAACGGTGTATATTTACCGTCTTTATGAACTAGTCACTAATTATGATTTATAAACAAAATCTCCATTTATTTTTAAAAGTATAGATAACAATTTTTTTAGTCATCATTCCACGTTCCTCTTTCCACCGTTCCCCTTTCCACATTACTCACTTCTAAGCGCATCTACTGGATCAAGTTTACTAGCCTTCAACGCTGGATAAAACCCAAAAAACAAACCAACAGCTGCTGAAAAAGTAAAAGCCAACACAACTCCCGAAAAAGATGGTACAACATACCAACCTTCAAACTTATTTAATATAGGAATTATTATCTGACCAAGCAAAGCCCCTATCATTCCCCCACCAATTGACAAAATAACTGATTCAGCCAAAAATTGAGTCAAAATATCTTGTTTCTGCGCACCGATAGCTTTGGCAATACCAATTTCTTTTGTTCTCTCAGCCACAGTCACAAACATGACGTTCATAATACCAACACCAGACACAATAAGCACAATCGTCGCAATAGAAACCAAAAGTAAAGACATAGTATCAGCCGAACTTTGTGCCGCTCCAACAATAGAACCAGGGTCAAAAATACGAAAATCATCAGCTTGACTAGCTTTTAACTTGTGTTGAATTCTAAGTAATGCAGTAATATCTTCCATGCCTGTTTTCAAATTATCCACATCATTCATCAAAACTACAATCATCATTTGAGCTGTTTTCCCAAGAAAAGTTTGCTCAGCAGTACTATAAGGAGTAAAAACAGAATCATCATAAGACATACGTCCCATAGCACTTCCTCCATTTTCTTTGAGAACGCCTACTATTTCAACTTTTTTACTATTGACTGTAATAGATTGTCCAATAGCTTGACTAGCTTCAAAATTTTCTCCAAATAAAGTAACCAAAGCTCCCGAACCTAATACCGTGACTTTTGTTTTAGCATTTATATCTTCTTCATTTATCAGACGTCCTGAAGCTAATTCCAAATTACCAATATCAAAAAAATTTACGTAATTACCAAAAACATTTAAAGAAGCAAATTCTTTGCCATAAGCTACAGTAGTATTGCCAGAAATAAATATGGTAGTATCTTTTATATTAGCGACATTTTGGGCAATAAGATTAGAATCTTCTGGTGCTAATTTTGAAGATGATACAGCATCTCGACCCATTTGTTTCATTACCATAATAGTCGTAGCACTAAGATTTTTGTATTGGTCAGCAATTTGTTTTTGTGCACCAGTACCAATACCTACGACAACGATGACAGTAGAAACACCAATGATAATACCGAGTACCGACAAAAAACTACGCACTTTATTTGCAAAGAGCGCCTCACCAGCCATTTTCAAAATCTCTAAAAACATAATTATCAGCAAATTAAGCAGAATAAGCAGATTAAGTTGTAAGCTTTGTGAGCCCGTACCTAACAGCAGGCACAGTAAGTAACAAACAAATCACAAATAATAAATTACAAATTATCTCGATTTATTAATAAATAGTACTTTATAACTTTATGAACTTTTAACTAAATTAATATTCACTTCTAAGTTGATAATGATTATCCAAAATTTTTCCATCACGCATATAGACAATTCTATCAGCAAACTTAGCGACTTCAGATGTATGAGTAACCATAACTACTGTCTTACCTTTCTTTTTGAAATTTTTGAATATTTCCATAATTTCCAAACCATTTTTGGAATCAAGCGCACCAGTAGGCTCATCTGCCAAAATAATTTCAGGATCATTCATAAGAGAACGAGCAATAGCCACACGCTGTTGTTGCCCACCAGATAATTCTGTAGGCTTATGCTCTGTTCTATCACCAATAGATAACATATTCAAAATTTCAGTTGCTTTTTTTTCTCTAATTTCTTTGCTCACACCCGCATAAAGACTTGGTAGGGCTACATTTTTTAGAGCTGTCAAACGTGAGAGAAGATTGAATTGTTGAAAAACAAAACCCATTTTTTTGTTACGAATAAAAGCCAAAGTAAAATCATCTCTTACTTCGCCAATATTTTCACCTTGCAAAAAATATTTACCAGAAGACAAAGGATGCAGACAACCTATAATATTTAGTAGAGTAGTCTTACCACCACCAGATTCACCCATCAGTGCCACAAATTCACCTTTTTTTATTTCCATGTCTACACCTTTCAAAACTTTTATTTCTTCTCCATTAGCCAAAAAATATGATTTGCAAACATTCTCTAATTTTATGACAACATCATTTTCCATAAAATTAATATTTTATTTTTTCGCCTTCTTCCAAACCAGAAATTATTTCTACCATTTGTCCATCAGTAAATCCTGTCACGACTTGTCTTATATCACCATTTTCCAAATGAACTGAAGGTTTACCATCAATATTTTGAACAGCTTGTACCGGTATTTCCAAAACATCTAGGGCTTCAGCAATCACGAAATCTACACTAGCACTCATACCTTCTCTGATATCCACACTACTAGTATTATCAAGCAAAACTCTGACCAAATAAGTCACCACTCCACCATTACCACTTTCAGAAGTCAAAGATACAAAGTTAACAATACCATCCAGCACAGCGCCATCAAGAGAATCGATAGTAATATGAGCTTTTTGATTAATTTGTATTTTACTGATTTCAGATTCTTCAATATTTGTTTCTACAAAAAAAGTACCTTTATTCAAAATAGTTACAAAAGGAGAATTTTTACTCTCAACAATAATATCTCCACTCTTACCATTTAGCAAAACAACTTCTCCATCAATGGGAGACTTGAGAGTAGACTGATCGATTTGATAAAGAAGTTTTTGAACACTAGCGCTAGCATTGGCCAAACTACTTTTTGCCGAATTTAATTCTGCTTGAGTAAGTGGTGACGAAGCATCTTTCAATTGTTGTTCAACATTTTTCAAACTAAGTCTAGCACTAATTTCAGAAGCTGTAGCATCGCTCTTAGCTTTTTCTAAAGCATCTAAAGCATTTTGATAAGATCTTTGATAAGAGTCGTAACTCGTTTTAGCAGTATCTACTGACTTCATAGCTGAATTAAAAGAACTAATACTAGAAATCAAAGAAGATTTTTTGCTATTTACACTACTACGCATACTATCCAACGAACTTTGTGTCAAATCTCCAATTGGTACCGTAGACAAAAGCATTTCTTGCAAATCATAATAATGTTGGTGCATAACAGTTAAACCATCCAAAATTAATTTTGCGCCAGCCATAATATCATCATGATTAGATGACAAATTCAAAGGAATTAAAGCACTCTCAGCTTTATTCAATTTTTCCTTAGCCACTAAATAAGAATTTTTTGCACTATTAATTTTGCTACTATCCAAGGCTGATAATACACTCTCGAAAATATCATTAGCACTAGTATTATCAATACCTAAAATATTATCCGCAGAAACCAATGCACTATTCAAACTTGTGAGTGCAGAAAGAGATGAATTATACAAACTTTCATAAGCATCTTGAACTATTTGACTATTTTCACCACCTTCTGACAATTTCAAATTATCTTTTGCTGTTTCAACTGAATTTTCCGCACTCTTAATTGAATATTCATTTTGTGTCAAAGTTTTATCAAGACTAGCTTGTGCACTTTCTACAGAATTTTTATAAGAAGCCAAATCATCTTCGGTAGGACCAGCAATTTTTTCGGCATAACTAGCTTTGGCTGAATTATAAGAAGCATAAGCAGAACCCAAATCAATACTTTGTGTACCAGTATCAGCTGTTGCTATTTTATCGCCTTTTTTGACAACGTCACCTTCTTTGACAAAAACATTATTTATTTTCAAACCAGTACTAGAAAAAGAAAGACTTACTCCATCTTTGGCCACAACACTACCATCAGAATTGGTAATAATACTAATATCACCTTTTTTGACAATGGACGTTTTTGCAGCGACTACTGTTTTTTTGGTACCAGCTGTAAATTTTGAATAAACAAAATAACCACCAGACAAAACAATGATAAGTGCTAGCAAAATTATTAAAACTTTTTTGTTTTTCAAAAATTTAGGGAATTTGAATCCACGACGAAATTTTTTACTTTGACCTATTAGAGAATCTTGTTCTGTCATATTATCTGATACTTACATATTCAGCTACTTTTTTATCAGTGACTGAAGTATTTAACCAAATAGAAAGATTAGAGCCGACAATCACATCAGCGAGGCTCGAAGCTTCACCACGTTTGTTCATAGCAATTCCAACAGGAATTATTACTTTTACATCACCCAAACTATATTCTTTGGTAAGCTCTGCCATCATTTCATTACGAGCTGTAGCTTCTTCACTATTTGCTTCACCAGGTGGAATACCACCACCCATCATACCACCGCCAGGTCCCATACCAGTACCACGTGTTCCTACAGAAACCGTAGGATTTGTATTAGTGTCACCACTAGCTTGTCTACTTTCCATCATTTTTTCTCTAATTTTTTCCATGTCTATTTGTGTAACAGTTACTTCATTTCCTACCATAGATTTTACAACACCAGAAATATCAACATTTCTCTCTGGCATATTTGGATCTTGAAACTGACCTGTTTTGTTATTAGTTGTCGTAGATTCACTATCACCGTTTACTGATGTATTGTTACCACAACCAGTAACAAAAAAAACCAAAGCTAAACTAGCTATAATAAAAGAGATTCTTTTCATAATATGCCTTAAAAATAAGTACTTTATACCATATACTACGCATAAAAAAAGTATTTCTTTCAAAAAACAAAAAACACCTGTAAAAAAGGTGTTTTTGCTAAGTTTAAACAAAAAAATTTCAAATTGATTTTATTGGTTTCTTTACAGTTTATATTCCTTATAACAAAAATAATCAAAAATCACAACTTTGTAATATACCATCATAACCAATGAGGAAATGGTTCACAACTTACTTTTCATCTTTTATAAATAAAAACAAAATCGGCACTACAAACATAATACCAACTACCACCATCAAAGCAACATTAATATTATACAAATCAGCAAAATAACCAATAAATGGTACCATAATAGCAATACCTATTTTACTTACAAAACTATTAATTGAATTAATAGTAGCCCTATAACTAGAGGGAATATTTTTGTTAAACAAATAATCTATAACAGTATTTCGTATCCCAAAAAAAATAGAAGAAAAAGCCAAAAAAAATGCCGCCACGTACTTGTGAGTAAAAGTCGCCACAATTGTGAATAATAAAGCCAATAACAAAGAAAAAATCAAAGTTTTTTTATTACCAAATTTTTCAGAGACACTGTGACTAATATAAAATCCAAGTGAGGCTAAACCAAATATCAAAGCATTAAAATAACCAAAATAAATAAGAGGTATCTCTTTAAACTCAAAAAACAAAGGTTTGAGTAAATGCATACTTTCTCCCAAAGACATCAATATCAACCCACCCACCATCAAAATCAACAATTGTTTACTTTTTATTATAACTTTTACAGAGCTACCAATATGCTTAAACAAATTATTTTCTTCTGTTTTATGACAGTTTGGCTCTTTCAAAAAGAAAGACAAAACAAAAGCAATAGATATTGGTATAAAAGAATAAACAATCGGAGTTTTCAAAGAAATATGCGCCAAGTAACCACCTATAATTGAACCAATCGAAGCCCCCAAAGGCCACAAAGCATACATTGTTCCAATTACTTTTTTGTAATATTGCTCTTTTCCTTCTTCTTTCAAACTGTCATAAATAAGCGCCTGATCATTGCCACTAGACAAAGCCATAGCCAAACCATTGAAAATTGCATAGCCAACAAACATAAAGATATTTTCACCAACTGACAAAAAAGAAAGGGCCACTAAAACTAAAATAGAATACAACATTATTACTTTTTTTCTGCCAAAAATATCTGAAAAACTTCCAGTTGGAATTTCAAAAACAGCCATAGCAAGAGCTTCTATAGAAAATACCAAAGCGACGTTCTTTACTGAAAAAAAGACTTTGTTCAAAATATAAAGCAAGCACTGGCAAAAAAAACAATAGGCCACCAAAAAAACCTATCACATACATAAGAGGTATGTTTCGTGATTTTATATTATATTTTTTTAAAAACATATTTTAAAAAATTCAACTTCATTATTTAAATTATCTAAATTTTTGACAACATCAAAAAATTCATAAATATAACTCGCCATTAAATTTTTCTTTTTTATCAACTTAAATTCTTTTTTTGTAAACCACTTTGCTTCTATAATAGACTCATCATTTTCATTATTATCAAAATTAAAAACAATCTTCTTTTCATTTACCAAACCAACAAAAATAAAAATAATTTTTGGATTTTCTTTTTCTCCATAATGATAAGCTCTATCCAAAGTCAACTTTTTTACATGTACTCCAATTTCTTCATGTACTTCTCTTATGGCACATTCAAGTAATGTCTCAGAAAATTTGTCATACGTACCCTTTATAATATTCCACTTATATTCTTCATCTTTTTTATATTTTTCTTTTATAAGCAAAATTTGTTTTTTCTTATTTATAAGTATTACACCTACTTTCATTTGTGTTTTCATATTAGATTTTTTTGTGCTTTTTTATAAACTTCTTTACGTGTTTCCACACGATACAAATAATCATCAAAATTAGTATCTTTATCAACCCACAAATAACCACTTGCTTCCTGCAACAAATCAAAATAATCTTCATTATAATTTCATTTATTATACCCAAAAAAGAAAAATAATACAAAAAAATACTTAAAAACAAAAGACATCATTAAATGATGTCTTTGCAGTCCATCGTGGAGGACGTTGGAACTATTTTACAAGAAGATACAAATTTTAATTTTTTTCAACAAACCAAATCTCAAATTTTCCATCAGTAGATTTTTTTATTGCATCTTTTAAAAGTATTTCAAAATTATAAGCCCAAACTGGTGTAGAAGATGACTCTTTAGAACTTTTTGGTATTTCAAAATCAAACAAATCATCACCAGTTTTTCTATCAACAAATGTTAAAACACCAACTCTTCTTTTTTCAATTATAGAAGCAATTAGATTCTTTTCTTTAATAGAAATATCAAGTCCAGAAACCCATTCAGTAAAATTTTGTTTAGATTCTTCTAACCCTTTATGATGAGCAATCATATCTCCAATTTCATTTAAAGGTACACCCTCTAATGAAGCTTTATTTATAATTTTTGACAATTCTTTCACTTCCTCTGACAAAAACTGTTGGACTTCTTCATCTTCTTCTGGTGTACCTAATGCTAAAAGATACGCTGTTTCAAGCTGTTTTGAATTTAAATCATGTTTTTCTGCAAAAGAAAGTATTTGATCTCTAAATTTATCTAATCTTTTTTCATCTGGTTTTATTAAACGACTAGGATCTCCTGGTGTATATGCCATATTTTTTATAGTTAATAAAATTAATATTTTTACATAAATATATTAACATATTTATTTAAAAAATTCCAACAATACATTGAACTAATAAAAAAGGTAGCTATATTTAGCTACCTTTTTTCTGAGCAGGCGCGGTAAGAATCGAACTCACGCAAGAGGTTTTGGAGACCCCTGTACTACCATTATACGACGCGCCCATACGTTAGTTAAAAAGTTTGTAAAGTTAAAAGTTTATAAAGTTGTGGTTTTAATTAACTTTATGAACTTTCTTACCCACCTTTGACGGAATGAACTTTATAAACTAATGTTTTTTATGCTTGAATAATATACACTAAAATGAAAGAAAAATCAAGACCTAATGTTTTATTTTCTCCTTGGAGTTTTCAATAAATTAGTGTATTCAGCATCTATTTCACCGGCACAAAGTCGACATCTTTCATCTGGTAAAAAACCATGTGGACAAACCCCAGCCATAGTACTTTCAGGTAGTTCTACATCATCTGATACACTATAAGCATCATGTTCTGGATCTATACCAATATCTCCAATTACTACTCCATCTCCTCTATAATTATTAGACATATCAATAAATTAAAAATTAATTTTCTAAACTAGCCTCTAATATTTTATCTTTGTCATCTTCAATTTTAGTCATGACTACTTTTTGACTAGTTACCAAGACTAAAATCACAAGCAACAAAATTGAATACAAGAAAGAAACACTATAATTGAAAATACGTAAAATAGCGACTATTACACTTGGTCCAGTCAAAGCAAACAAGCCAAGCGTATAAATTTGCCCAAAACTAAGTTTATCACTTTGTGAATTTTTATTGATCAAAAAAACTATCAAAGAAATTAGCAATAGATTGAGCAGCTTGAAAACTGAAAAACCAACAAAGGACATAAGCAAAAATAAACCAAAAAATAATTTAGTATTATGCAAAAAATCATCTGTAGAATTGATAATAAATTCTTTATCAAAAGTCTTGTTTGGAATATCATTATAACTAACCAAATTTTTATAATGTCCAGCACCATCATAAGAATACAACGAAGTAGAAGTAAAGTACAAAATATCTTTGTCCTTAGCATTCACAAATTCATCAAAATTAAAATCAGTACTACTTGCAGTAGTGTCTATACGTATTATCAAATTTTCATCTTCAAAAACATAAGGTTGAGCAAGATCACTTATCGTCAAATGATTATTTTCCATGGTTGCTGAAAATTCTGGAACTTGGGTCAAAATACTATCACGCAAATCTACCAATTTTTGAGGAGTTGTGTAACTCAAAAAAGTAGCAGTAACCAAAGAAAGTCCTAAAATAAAAAGAACAATATAATTAGCAGCTTTCTTACCACTATCAGATTGCATACGCAACCACGCAAAATTGTAACAACTATTTAGAAAAGCTTTCAAGTAAAACATAAAATTTACTATAAATAAAAAAACAGTCTATAATAGACTGTTTTATTTTATATTATTTTGTCTCTTTATGCAAGGTATGTTTACCACAAGTCTTACACAATTTGTTCAATTCTAGTCTGTTTTGAAGTACGTGATTTTTTCTTACAAAATAATTCACAGTTCCACATTCAGAACATTTTAGTTTCTTACGATTTTTTCTTTCTTTAGACTTTGAGGCCATATTTTTAATCTAATGTTAAATACCGCTATATAATACATTATCCCCTATT
>MFRB01000114.1:2746-3474 GCA_001783255.1 Candidatus Magasanikbacteria bacterium RIFOXYD12_FULL_33_17 | reverse complement strand
GAATACTATTATCCAACCAATTTTGATATTTATAAAATATAAAAACACGACAGCAATAAGAGCAAAAAAACTACCAAGAGCGTGGGCAAAACGCATGCCGTCTACTCCAGCATTTATTTTTTTACTTTTTACAAAAAGTCCAATAGTATAATTGTATAAGACAATCATTGGGGCATGTTTGATTGTCAAAAGAGCTGAGAAAAATAATATAGCAAAAGTTAGTAAAACTAGTAATTTTAAGTGTAAAAAAAAGGCTAACCAAAGTATCAACATGACACCATATCGACAAAAAGCAAAAGCATCTTTTCTAATTTCTATAAAATCAGTTGAACAATTTTGGCAACTATTATTTTCTTCGGCTGTTAGCATAAAATTTATTTGTTTATTTTAAATTTTGGGAAAAACATTCCAACTTCTTTTTGATATTGTTTGTAATCTACAAAAGTTTGTGTTAATAATTTTTCTTCTTGTTTGGCTCGGTAATACATGAAAGGTATAAAAATAAAGGCGTGAGCTAAAAAAGCTAAATAGTTACTGTACACTAAACATGAACCGATAAACATCATCATTAGAGAAGCATAGAGTGGATGTCTAACTAGCTTGTACATCCCAGTTTTGGTAAGAGTATGATTTTGATAAATCCTGATTTGATTTGCCCAATTTTTACCTAAGTTTAGCCTTCCTACAATGTTGATTGTACATCCAGCTACAACCATCGTCAATCCTGA
>MFRB01000114.1:0-2695 GCA_001783255.1 Candidatus Magasanikbacteria bacterium RIFOXYD12_FULL_33_17 | reverse complement strand
GAATCTAATTAGTAAGTAGAAGCCAACAAAAAATAAAGTCATAGTACCTGTTTCTACAATGCTTCTTTTTTCTTTTGTGGCTTTTTTGTCTGCACCTTCTACAAAATTGATAAGTATAGATGTAAACAGAGCAAATAGACAAAAGCCAATAATTATATTGGAAATTAGGTTTATCATTTTCGGTGGAACATGTTATAAGCTGAAAAAGGAATCTTTTTTAGCTCAGGAGTTATAATATGGACACATTCTTTTTGCATAGATTTCATATCGAAATTATAAACATCAATAAAAGAAGTGACACTAATACGAAAAGTATTTTCATCAATATATTTTATTTTTTCCTCTTGTGATTTTAGCAAAAAACTTGCTGGAATGATATTTTTGACATCTTTGATAAAGTTAGTACAATTACAACCACCAATTCCAGAAAAAACTTCATTGGATTTTTCTTTCAAAATTCTATCAGCATCAAAAGCAAAAGTATTATCTATTAGTGGTAAATAACTTTTTACTTTTATTTTTCTGGTGATTGGTACAAATTTTTTTTTGTCTGATTTGACCATATATGTCACAGCCACTCTTTCTACATTGCAAGGTAGGGGAATGATATCACCTTTTTGAAACAAGTCTGGAGCTTGTTCTTCTATTTTTTTGATAACGCCAGATAATGTCAATCTGTTTTTGGTATTTATTTCTCTCAATCTCCCAAAGTAGGTGACTGGTTGAAAATTTATACCTCTAATACCTTTTGTCTCGGTACCAAATTCTATGATTTTGCCAATTTGATCGTCGTTGTAACCTTTATCTAAAGTAGTTACTAGAGTAATAGGTATTTCGTATTTGCGTAAATTTTCAATAGCTTTTAATTTTGTTTCAAGTAAATCTCTACCACGTAAATGAGTGTAAGTACTCTTATCAAAACCATCAAATTGTAAATATACTTCAAATTTGCCTTTGAATTGACTAAGTTCTTTGACAAATTCTTCATCTTCAGCAATTCTAATACCATTGGTATTGAGCATGATATATTTTATCTTTTTTTCTCTAGCTGTTTTGATAATCTCTATTATTTCAGGATGAACAGTTGGTTCACCTCCACTAATTTGTAAAATTTCTGATTCACCACCTTCACTATCCACCAAAAAATCTAACATTTCAGATATTTTTGCTACTGCCAAAGGTTCACCTTTGCCACTATTTGCATAACAAGTTGGGCAACCAAGATTACATTTGTTGGTGACTTCAATCAAAGCTATACAAGTGTGCTGATCATGTTGAGGACATAGACCACAATCAAAAGGACAACCTTTTTCTGTTATTGTTTGAGTTTTGCAAGGTGTGCCTGGTTTATCAAATTCTCTTTTGCTTAGGTGGTACTCTACATTTTCTTCAAACAATTCTTCTTGTAAGCCGTGTTCTTTGCAGAATTTGTGTAAAAATACTTTTTCATCTTTTATAACAATTTTTGTAGGTATTACTTTTAGACATTTTGGACAAATACTCGTGGTCGATTCGTGATAAATATAATTTCTATCCATACTTTGTTGTTTATTTTTAAAAATTTATTTGTGCTAATTCTATCAGAAACAGGAGATAGTATCAAGTTTCTTATAAAACAAAACACCTGAATTACAGGTGTTTTGAAAAAATATTTAGTTGTATTATGTTTGTTGATATTTGAAAGATTTTTTCATAGCTTTCCAGAAAACTTCTTTATTGACACAATGTGGATTGCTACCGTCACAATCTTTGTTTTCCAAGATGTTGCCATATTTAGCAAAGGTATTTTTGTCTTCATACATATACGGATCTTTTTGCAAATTGGCTGTGACTGCTACGTGAGCTTTGTCTACATCTCCACCGGTTTTGGCTAATTCTTCTTCCATACCAAGATTGTAAGCGCGGACAAGACCACGAAACTCAGCTGATTTAGCTTCTTTTTGGACTGTTTCAAGGGCTTCACCAAGTATAGCTGTAGTTGGTGCTGAGGCAGGAGAATCAACAAGGTCTAATAGTTCTCCGAAAGCGGCTTTTTTGGCCTCGTCTGTTATTTTGTCAATGATGTCATCTTTTATTTGATCTTTTATCCGACCTGTTTCTCTGTCAAAATCTTGTTGTTCTTGACTTAATCCTTTGTCAATCGCAGCTTGTCTTTCAAGCATTCTTTCATAAAATAGCAATGATTCATCGTATTTCTTTTCTTTTTCAGTTGGGTTCGAATTCCAGAATTTCAAATAATCTTTGGCATTGCCTAGCTTTTCATTCCAGCGAAGTTTTACCATTTCGGTTGGATCCATATTTTCTATATCATTTTTTGGATCGTTTTTGTAAGCTAGCATTTCACTGATAGCTTTATATTCTTTTTCGCTAAGCTTTTCACCTTTGTAACGCAAACTGTCGTTTAGAGCTGTAAGAGAATTTTTGGTTTTCTCGTCTATTTTTCCACTATAATAGTCCATGGCAGTTTGTTTGTTCATTGGGTCTGTAAGGGATTCGTATTCTTTTTTGTTTTTATCACTTATAATGTCCATGTAATCTGTTTTTTTCTTTTCAAGTTCATCCAATTGTTTTTGTAAATCTTTATCAGGATTAGCTGACAATTCCTTTTTCAAAAGATCTATTTGTTCATCAATTTCAATGACACTGCCTGGTAAGAGATATGGTCCAACTTCTGAAGCGCAATTTTCTTTGTCTG
>MFRB01000113.1 GCA_001783255.1 Candidatus Magasanikbacteria bacterium RIFOXYD12_FULL_33_17 | reverse complement strand
ATTTTTTGGAAAATAAAAACACCAGTTTGAATAGAACTGGTGTTTTTATTGTTTCTAATATTAAGATAATTGTTGAAGTAGTCTCAAAGCGTCTTCAATAGCTTTACCTTTACTGAATGTTCCTGCAGCTGAAAGTGTCTCTTTTATAGCGTCTATTTGTCTTTGTCTTGCAGCCTTTTCTTCAGCTCTTCTTTGATCTAATTGTGTTTGTTGTGACTGTGTTTCTAAACCTGTTTGTATTCTTAAAGACGATATTTCTCTTCTAGCTTGTTCTGCTATAGTAGTTGCTGTTTTTGTTGCTTCTGCTAGTTCAGCTCTCAATCTATCATTTTCTGCATTTGCTCCTGCCAAAGTTTCTTGTAATATCTCTACATCTTTTCTTAGTGTTCCTATGGTTTCTCTTCGTTCTTTATCTACTGCCAGAGCTTCTTTTGGTAATGTTGGTATATCGAAGTTGACTTCTTTTGTTAGTCTAGCAGCCATTTCATCTCTTATTGTAATGTATCTTTCTTCTACCTCATCTTCATTTTCATCGGGCATAGCTATAAAGCCATTTTCTGTTACAGTCACTCCTTCAGGTAGGAGTTCTTTATTGCTGGAATAAGCCCTCTGGAAGTCTTGTTTATTTCGTGTATCTGGTGTTAACAAAGTTTGTACTCTTAATAAATTTAGAACATGCATTTGTTTTTTTTCTTCCAAGGTAAAAGTTTCTGCTTTTGTGTAATCATCTTCTAGAGTTTTATCGTGTTTAACTTTGTCTTTATAATTACCAGTTCTTGTACTATCAAAAACGAATAGTCCGTTACCTGAATCATTGTGTCTATATAATGTAGACCCTGTTTTTAATAGAGACATTACCTTTTGTAAGTCGTAAGGTTCCATCATATTACGGTCTTTATTACCTGGGGATACTTGGTTAAGTAATGCTGCCAGGTGACCTGCTTCTAAAGTTCTTTCGGGATTTCTCATTTCAGTTTGGTTGCTATCAGCATACATATAACCCTTGTCTACAACATTATTGTCATAGGTCTGGCTGGATTCATCGGCAAATATCTCAGCATTTCTAGGTACCCTACCTATTTTAGATTCATAAATTTTGTGAGTAGCATTTATAAGTTTTGAATTTTGTGGGTCACTTTCTGGTAACAAGTCTGTTGCTATCCTATCAACAGCGAGAGAATACCCTTGTCTGTCAGGTCTTGCTGTTTGCATTCTGTCTGGTATCGCTGAATGATGTCTAGGTGCTTGTTCTTTTGGTTCTTCTTGATGAGAATATGAATCTATGCCCATATGTTGTATATTAATTTTTAATTAGTTTGCTTGTAATATAGTTTATCACTAAGATTAAAATTTGGCAAATTTTTATTTAAGTTTTATTTCTTCAAAGTTAACAATATAAATTGCTTAGAAAACAAAAACACCAGCTCAATTGAGACTGGTGTTTTTAAATTTATAAAAAAATTATTTAGTCTTTATTACATAAGTTCTAGCCAACAAATCATGCCAAGTTCTTTTTTGTGGTTCAAATCCAGCCCAGATGAAACCAAG
This sequence comes from Candidatus Magasanikbacteria bacterium RIFOXYD12_FULL_33_17, assembly GCA_001783255.1. Classification (GTDB taxonomy): domain Bacteria; phylum Patescibacteriota; class Patescibacteriia; order Magasanikbacterales; family UBA922; genus UBA1557. The sequence goes on along the minus strand of MFRB01000113.1, from coordinate 5,000 downwards.
CATGAAAGGTATCGCACTAATTATCATAGAGAAGTAACGAATAACAGCTTTTTGCCAAGTAAGTTTTTTGTCACCTTCTTCAATAATTTTTAAGCCCAAAATAATTTTGCCTGGAGTGGCTCCTTGCCAGATCCAGAATCCTAATGTATATGCCAATGGGATAATAAATTTCCAACCTACAAAATTTACAGAGACCATACCACCGTTGATAGTTGTGGCTCCAAATAAACTTCCAATTACTGATAATATAATACTATCTATGATTACTGCCAAAAATCTAATCCAAAAGCCACCATATTGATGACCATTTTGTGGTGTGCTTGGTGCGCCAGGTGGATTAGTTACTACTACTTCTTCGGTAGGAGCTTCAGGGATTATTACTTCTTCTTTTGTTTGATTTTCCATATATTATGTTAATGGTTAATAATAATACTATTTTATCACTATTTGTCTATTTTTGACAATAGTCATCTGGTTTTTGTTTATTAGATATGATAAAATATAGATGTTATAAATTTAACTATATATTTATGTCTAAAAAAATAAAAGTTGCTATCAATGGTTTTGGTAGAATAGGTCGTCACGCTTTCAAAGTCGCGCAAACAAAAAGAAACGTAGAAGTAGTAGCTATCAATGATTTGACTGATACTAAGACTTTGGCACACTTGCTCAAATATGATACTGCTTATCCAGATAGCAAATTAAAAATTGGTTTTGATGAAAAAAATATTATTGTAAATGGCAAAAAAATTCCTTGCTTTGCAATGCGCGATCCAAAAGAATTACCTTGGAAAAAAATGGCAGTAGATGTTGTGATAGAGTGTACGGGAGTATTTTTGACCAAAGAATTGGCAGGTTTACATTTGCAAGCTGGTGCAAAAAAAGTTGTTTTGTCAGCTCCTGGTAAAGGTGAAGGAATCAAGACTTACGTTCGTGGTATCAATTGTGGTAGTTACAAGGTTGGTAAAGAAACTGTTATAGACAATGCTTCTTGTACTACAAATTGTACTGCGCCAGTAATGCGTGTGATGGAAGATGTTTTTGGTGTAGAAAAAGCAATGTTGACTACTGTTCATTCTTATACTGCTGATCAAAATCTACAAGATGGTCCTCACAAAGATCTTCGTCGTGCTAGAGCTGCTTGTCAAAATATTGTGCCAACTTCCACAGGGGCTGCGATTGCTACAACCAGAGTAATTCCTGAACTTGAAAACAAGTTTGACGGTATTGCGCTTCGTGTGCCTACTATCACAGGTTCTCTTACTGATTTTACTTTGGTTTTGAAAAAAGATGTGACTGTCGAAGAAGTAAACAAAGCTTTGATAAAAGCAAGCAAAACTTCATTGAAAGGAATCCTGGTGACAACAGATGAACCTATTGTTTCTTCTGATATTATTGGAAATACACATTCTTCTATTGTTGATTTGGGTTTGACCCATGTAGTTTCTGGAAATATGGTAAAGATTATTTCTTGGTATGACAATGAGTGGGGTTACGCTAATAGACTTGTTGAAATGGTGGAGATTGTGGGAAAGAACTAAGAGGAACGGGGAATCAAAATATTAAATTTAAAAATTACAAAAAGGGTTCTCCCCCTATTAGGGGGAGTTAGAGGGGGTCCATCTTTGAGCAAGACGTTTTATCTTGTAAAAGACCTCCCCTAGCCCCTCCTAATAGGAGGGGAATTCATAAAATTTATTTTTTATGAAGACTATCAACAAATTAAAAAATCTTTCTGGTAAAATTGTTTTGCTTCGTGTTGACTACAACGTCCCTCTAAAAAAAGGTGAGATTTTGGATGACGAAAAAATTGTGAAATCTCTCCCAACCATTCGTACTTTGCAAGCTAAGAAAGCCAAGATTATTATTGTTACACATCTTGGTCGTCCAGAAGGTAAAATAGTTTCAGATCTAAAAATTGATCCTGTTGCTCTGCATCTTGGTGAATTATTAAAACAAAAAATTGTAAAATTAGATAGTAAAAATTGGGACAAAAAATCTGGCGACAAAATGCGTTTAGAAATACTAACTACAATTGATGCGATGCGTCCAGGTGAAGTCGCTATGCTTGAAAACATTAGATTTTCCAAAGATGAAGAAGAAAACAAAGGAACTTTGGCACAAGAATTGGCTAACCTAGCAGATATTTTTGTATTAGATGGTTTTGCTGTAGCTCATCGTGGTGATGCTTCTGTTGTTGGTGTAGCCAAATATTTACCTGCGTTTGCTGGTTTACTGATGGAAAGTGAAGTAAAAGCTTTGTCAAAAGTTTTGAAAAGTCCAAAGAAACCTTTTGTGGCTATTATAGGTGGAGTGAAAGCTGAAACAAAAATTCCTGTAATAAAAAATTTGCTCAAAAAAAGTAATTACATTCTTATTGGTGGTGGTATTGTCAATACTTATCTTTATGCCAAAGGATTCAAAATTGGTAGTTCTGTGGTTGATAAAAAATATGCCAAAGAAATTTTACAATATTGTAAAAGTAAAAAAGTTATCAAACCACTTGATGTTGTAGTGGGGGATATTAAGGGCAAAAAATATTGGGTCAAAGATTTGGATAAAAATTTCAAAATTACTGACAAAAATTTGGCTATCTATGACATTGGTCCTAAAACTATTCAAGAATATGCCAAGTATATCAAAAAAGCCAAGACTATTGTCTGGAATGGTGCAATGGGTTATTTCGAACAACATCCTTATGAAAACGCGACTTATAGTATTGCTCGTCTTGTAGCTACTAGATCAAAAGGTCCTGCTTTTGGTGTGGTTGGTGGTGGAGAAACTTTGCTTAGTCTAGAAGCCGTGAAGATGACAGAATATGTTGATCATATTTCTACAGGTGGTGGCGCGATGCTTGAGTTTTTGTCTGGAAAGAAATTACCAGGGGTGAAAATATTGTAGAGGAATGAGGAACCCTCCCAGACGGCGGGCAAGTGGGGAATGTGGAATGTGATTTTTGGATAAGTGATCATTTCAAATCCTTTAATTTTTTTCAATCCGTGTTCCTATTATAATTGGGTTGTCTAAATTTTATGAAAAAAATAATTTATTTACGTAAAAAAATAGATTGTGTTGATAAAAGCATTTTGAAATTACTCGCCAAGCGTTTTGTTTTGACTGACAAAATTGGTGTGATTAAAAAGTTAGAAAACATTGTAGTGGAAGATAAAAATAGAGAAATAGAAATTTTGGAAAAATTTGAAAAACTTTCACAAAAATTTAATCTTGATAAAAATTTTACAAACAATCTTCTTCAATTAATTTTTCAAGAATCAAAAAAGAGACAGAAATAAACCTTGTAGGTGTATTGTAAGCCCCTGCCTGCCGGCAGGCAGGTTGTAAGCCTCGTAAGCCTTGTAAGCTTTTTTTACTCTTGCCATCACCCTCATTTTGAGATAAACTAAAGATGTAAATAATAACGAAAAACTATGAGTAAAAAAATTATCTTCTCAGCTATTCAACCAACTGGCAACTTGCACATCGGCAATTATCTTGGTGCTGTCAAAAATTGGCTAGAACTACAGAAAAATGAAGAATATGAATGTATTTTTTGTATTGCAGATTATCATGCTATGACTGGTGACAAGACAGCTCAAGATAGACGAGATCAGATTATACTGATGGCAGCTGAGCTTTTGGCTTTGGGAATTGATCCTAAGAAATCTACTTTTTTTGTGCAATCTCATGTGCCTGAGCATACTGAATTAGCTTGGATTTTCAATACTGTGACTCCGATTGCTGAATTGGAAAGAATGACTCAGTACAAAGATAAATCTCAAAAACAAATAAAAAATATTAATACAGGACTTCTGACATATCCTACTCTTATGGCTGCAGATATTTTGCTTTATCATACAGATTTAGTTCCAGTAGGTGAAGATCAAATCCAGCACGTAGAGTTGACTCGAGATATTAGTCGTTGGTTCAACAACAAATATGCTGAAAATTATTTTGGAGAAGTGAAGCCTTTGCTTACAGAAATTCCTAGAGTAAAAAGTTTGCTTGAACCACTCAAAAAAATGAGTAAAAGTTATGGACTAAGTCATGTATTAGAGCTTGCTGACGAACCAGAAGTGATTTTGGCTAAGCTCAAAAAAGCTGTGACAGCAAGTGAACCTGGTGAAAAATCTCCAGGTGTAGAAAATCTATTATTGCTACTCAAAAACTTCGCAGATGAGGCTGTGTATAACAAGTTTGTAGAAGCTGAAAAAAATGGTACTATTAAATACGGAGAGTTGAAAGCTACTTTGGCTCAAGTTATTGGGGACTATTTCGCAGATTTTCGTGAAAATCGTACACAATATCTGGAAGATAGGAGCTATTTAGCGACTGTACTTGCTGATGGTGAAGAAAGGGCTAGTAAAATTGCCAAGGCTACAATGAAAGAAATTCGACATCTGATTGGTATTAGATAAATTTAGTATTAAAACAAAAAAGATGCTACATGCTTGTGGGCGTCTTTTTTGTTTTTTGAAGCAGAGTCAGTTTGTCAGCAGACTCAGCTATAATTGACATTTAGTAAAAATATATGTATTATAGACAAACTTTATCGTCATTGTAATCTAATAAAAATCAGTTTAAATCAGTGTTATGAAAACAATAAACACGCCAGAATTAATTGAATGGCAAAAACAAAACAAACAATTTAGAATTATTGATGTTCGTACTGAATATGAATATAATGAAGGGTCTATAGAAAATTCAGAACTTATTCCTCTTGATGTTTTTGATAGAGTTTTTACTGAAAAATTAGCTGACAAGGATGAAACTATAGTCTGCGTTTGTCGCAGTGGTGGACGTAGTTCTATGGCTGTGGATTTTTTGGATAAGCAAGGTTATAAAAATGTTTATAATCTTATCGGTGGTTATGGTACTTATAGATTGTTCGCTATATAGATAAAATTTGACAGGCTACAAGAAGTATAGTAAAGTAATAAGGCTATGACACAATTATTTAACAATAATAATTTGAATAATAATATCAGCCAATAAGTGGGTGT
>MFRB01000112.1:5627-5769 GCA_001783255.1 Candidatus Magasanikbacteria bacterium RIFOXYD12_FULL_33_17 | reverse complement strand
TTGTGATGCTTTTGGACACGGAGCTAGTAATGAAAACTCAATGTATGGACCAGTCGCCAATCCACATGATCTAACTAAAGTCGCTGGTGGCTCTTCTGGTGGCTCTGCCGCTGCGGTAGCTGATCATCAATGTATTTTTAGT
>MFRB01000112.1:3023-5557 GCA_001783255.1 Candidatus Magasanikbacteria bacterium RIFOXYD12_FULL_33_17 | reverse complement strand
GTTATGGACGCAATTCTCGTTATGGCATTATGCCGATGGCGAGTTCTTTAGATACTGTGGGACCGATGGGGAAGACTGTAGAAGATATTGCGATACTTATGGAAGTAATAGCTGGAACAGATGCAAAAGATGCCACGACTGTGTCTGGTGAAGTACCAGAATATAGCAAAAAATTAAACAAAAAAGAAAAATTTGTGATTGGCTTGCCAAAAGAATATTTTGAAGCCGAGGGTATGGAAGCTGAGACTAGAAAAATTGTTGAAGACAAAATAAAGAAAATACAAGAAAATAAAAATTTGCAAGTAGAATTCAAAGCAGTCTCTTTGCCATATACTAAATATGGTATTCCTGTTTATTATATTATTGTGCCTAGTGAAGACAGTTCGAATCTTGGTCGTCTTGATGGTGTTCGTTATGGTGTGCGTTCAGATGAAGCCAAAGATTTGTACAATATTTATGCCAAATCACGTGGAGAAGGTTTTCCTGAAGAAGTGAAGCGTCGTATCATGGTCGGGACTTATAGTTTATCTTCTGGTTATTATGATGCGTATTATAGCAAAGCGCAAAAAGTTCGCACGCTTATTATCGAAGATTTTAATCAAGCTTTTGCTCAAGTAGATTTGCTTATTACGCCGACTTCACCTTTTACAGCTTTTGGAATTGGTGAAAAAAAGGATGATATCTTGGCTATGTATTTGGCCGATGTTTTTGTTGGGCCAACTTCTGTGGCTGGCTTGCCTGCCATTTCTATTCCCATTGGCAAAGATAGCAAAAATCTACCAGTTGGTATGCAAATCATCGCACCAAGACTTAGTGAAGAAAAGCTTCTTAATTTTGCTAGTTTGGTGGAGAATGTTTAATTAATAAAATTGTTACATTGCTATATTGTTACATTGTTGTTTTAAAAAGATAGCAATTTAACAATTTGACAATTTAACAATGTTTTTCAGAGTCTACAGATCCTCACGTCATTTCGACTTACTTCGTGTCGAAATTCCTCAGGATTAATAAACCCCCTATGAAAAAAGAAACAATAGAAAAAATACAGAAAAACGCTAAAAAAGATTTTAGTTATTCTTTGAATGAAAGTGGAGATTTTCGTGAGTCTTGGCGTATTTTTCGTATCATGTCTGAGTTTGTCGAAGGTTATCAATTTTTGTCATCATTGAAAAATGAGGTAACTATTCTTGGTTCTGCCCGTCTGAAGCCAAGTGATAGATATTATCAAGTAGCTGAAAATCTTGGTGCTTTGCTAGCCAAAGGAGGATTTACTACTTTGACAGGTGGTGGACCTGGTATTATGGAAGCTGCCAACAAAGGTGCTTTTGAAGCTGGTGGAGATTCTGTAGGTATAAATATTCAACTTCCTTTTGAACAGCGTATCAATCCTTATGTAAAAAGTTCGACTGCTTTTTATTATTTCTTTACTCGTAAAGTAATGCTTATTTCACCGTCCAATGCTTTTGTACTTTTTCCTGGTGGTTTTGGTACAATGGATGAATTTTTTGAAGTAGTAGATTTGATGGAATTGGGTCATATGAAACATACTCCAGTAATTTTGGTTGGAAAAGAATTTTGGCAACCTTTGGTAGATTTTGTAAAAGAAAAGTCTATGAAATTTGGTTCTATCAAAAACAAAGATGTAGATAGATGGCACATAGTAGAAACAGCAGAAGAAGCTTTTGAATTTATCAAAGATCAAAAAGATATAGATAATATTTGTGAGCTTGATCCTACCAATTTTCGTTGTGAAACTGGTGGTACAGATTGGAAGATTTTCAAGATTATGGCTGAGCTTGTTGAAGGTTTTGAATTTTTGACTGGCATGGTCGAAACTGTGACAGTCTTGGGTACAAGATCTATGAGTAAAGAATCGCCATATTATGAATCAGCTTATCAACTCGGTAAAGCTTTGGCTGAAAACAAATTTACTACAGTGACTGGTGGTGGTACTGGCATTATGGAAGCTGCAAACAAAGGTGCTTTTGAGATGGGTGGAGATTCTGTAGGAATCAATATGCGACGTGGTATCAAAGAAAGTTATAATGCTTATGTCAAAAAAGCTATTAGTTTTAATTTTCCTTTTACTCGCAAACTTATTATCACTGCTCCTGCCAAAGCCTTTGTATTTTTTCCTGGTGGTTTTGGTACAATGCACCAACTTTTCGAAGTCTTGACTCTTATGCAAACCAAAAAAATGGAGCGTATTCCTGTAATTTTATTTGGTCATGATTTCTGGGGTCCAATGCATAAATTTATAAAAGAAATATTTGTTCACAAATTTGAAACAATCGGCGACGAAGATGATGAGCTTTATCAGATTGTAGATAATGTAGATAGTGCGATTGGGTTGATAAAGGATTTCCGTAAATAATATAGTTTGTAAAGTTATAAAGTTATAAAGTCAAAAGTCGTGAGTGACCTTTGACTTTTTTGTTAAAATCTGGTAAATTGTGGTCAGTCAATTGTCAAAAGTTAACTGTCAATTGTCGTTACGGAGAGTTCGCATAGTGGTCGAGTGCACCACCTTGGAA
>MFRB01000112.1:2275-2984 GCA_001783255.1 Candidatus Magasanikbacteria bacterium RIFOXYD12_FULL_33_17 | reverse complement strand
TCACTCTCCGCCAATAATTTTTATTCATACACTTTTAATCTAAAGTACTATGGAATTTTTTATTTTTATTATTTTATTTATTTTGGCACTTGCATTTTTTTTGTATGCTGGTCTTCTTTTTTTAGTTTCAAAACTTTTCAAAATAGAAAAGCTAACTTATAAAAAGTCATTTGTAATTCATTTCATTGTGGCTCTTGTAAATGCATTTTTTTTAGCTATCTTTTATGTTATAGGTCTAGGTTTTTCTTACGGTATTCTAATAAGTGTTGTTACATTTTTTGTATTTCATTACTTTTACAAAAAATATTATTTGTGTGATTGGAAAAAATCTTTACGTATATATATAGTATTTGATTTACTTAGTGTAATTATTTCTGCGATTATTGTTGCTCTTGTTCGTTTTTATATATTTATTCCTTTTTTAATTGATGGAGTAAGTATGAGTCCTACATATAATAAGGGTGATTATCTTTTGGTAGATAAAATTAATCAGGATTTTGCTAGAGAAGATATCGTGGTATTCAAATCTAAAGCAGAACAAAGAACATTTCATATTAAAAGAATAATTGGTCTTCCTGGAGAAAAAGTAGAAATCAAAGATAACAAAGTTATGATAAACGGACAAACACTGAATGAGCCTTATACTGAAGGAGAGACTTTTGGTGATGTTTCTATACAATTAGAGCAAGATCAATACTTTGTTTTGGGT
>MFRB01000112.1:1142-2262 GCA_001783255.1 Candidatus Magasanikbacteria bacterium RIFOXYD12_FULL_33_17 | reverse complement strand
TAAATTTTCCATTTTTTATTATTTTTATGCCTAAAATAAATTTACCAGAAAAATTATTGGAACGTCTCGATCTTATTTTTGGGAAAAGTAATACCCAAAAAGTTTTGGCGACTTTCAAAGCACGTCCAACGACTTTTCGTGTCAACACTCTCAAAAACGATAGAGTAGAAGTACTGCAAATTTTACAACAAAAAGGTTTCAAAGTAAAAAGAGTAGTCTGGTTTTCTGATGCTTTTATTTTGGAAAACAAAAGTCAATCTGAACTGATGAAAACAGATTTGTTTGTTGACGGCAAAATATATTTACAAAGTCTAGCTAGTATGGTGCCAGTAATAGTCTTGGATCCAAAAGTAGGGGATAAAGTTTTGGATCTTACTTCAGCTCCAGGTAGTAAGACTAGTCAGATAGCGATGATGATGAAAAAAACTGGTGAAATAATAGCCAATGAAATAGACCAAATTCGTTTTGAAAAGCTCGCACACAATATGAAATTGCTCGGAGTAATAGATGAAGAAAAAGCTGATTGGAAATTTGAGCTAGTAAATGAAGATGGAATCAAGATTTTTGAAAAATATAGTAATTATTTTGACAAAGTCTTGCTCGATGCGCCATGTAGTGCGGAAGCTAGAATTGATCTAGCAGACAGACGCAGTTATAGTTATTGGAATGAGAAAAATATCAAGGATCATGCTTTCTTACAAAAAAAATTATTATTTTCGGCTTGGACTTGTCTCAAACCAGGTGGAACATTGGTTTATTCTACTTGTACTTTTGCTCCTGAAGAAAATGAAAGTCAAATAGTCTGGCTCAAAGAAAAGTTTGGTGCAGAAATGGAAATAGAAAAAATAGAAATAAATGGTTTAGAAAAAAGTAGAAATTTGCCAGAATGGAAAGAAACAAAATTTGATAAGGAAATAAATAATTGTTGTCGGATTTTGCCGGATAAGTATATTGAAGGATTTTTTGTGGTGAAGATTGTGAAGAAGTAAGGAACAAGGATTAAGAAATAAGAATTAAGGAATAAAAGGGATAAATGAAGTGGTGACAAATTGTCACCGGTTGAAAAGTATGATAAGTTGGTGACAAGATGTCACCAACTGAAAATTTTTTTCAAAAAATC
>MFRB01000112.1:158-967 GCA_001783255.1 Candidatus Magasanikbacteria bacterium RIFOXYD12_FULL_33_17 | reverse complement strand
TTGGCTGTCAGACCATACTTAGATATCTGGAAATTATTGATGTAAAAGTTGCTGGCGCATTTTTTGTGGCAGGCTGGTTTGATTTGGCAAATATGGAAGATGAAGAAGTAAAAGAAATTGCAAGACCTTGGATTGAGAATAAAATAGATTTAGAAAAAGTAAAGAAAAATTTATTTAAATCATTTCTCTTTATTTCTGATAATGACCCTTTTAATTATTTTGAATTAAACAAAGAAAAATTTAGTGAGCTTGGTTCTGAAATTATTGTTTTACCTAATGCTGGGCATATTACTGAAGATGATGGATTTAAAGAGTTGCCAATTTTATTAGACAAATTTTAAGAATTAAAAAAATAGCTTTGGATAAGCTATTTTTGTTTGTAAAATTTTTACCTCTTCCTAAACAAAACCAATAATAAAATAGAAATCAAATAATGTAAAAACGAAAGTAAAAGACCATAGACAAATATAGCAATAAATAATCCAAGAAATTGGCTAAGATTCAAAATATAAACAGTAATGTCCACGCCGAGTAGAAGAGTGATAACGTTGATTATTATCATGAGAAGTACAATCCAGAAGAATCCACGCCACATCCCTTGTCTGTCTGGCTTGCTCGGTGCCATGTGAGAGGCTACAGCGAGAGATAGATAGAAGAATAGCCAGAAGTTCCATTTGCTGATATTGTCTATGGCAAAGAGATTTTTTAGACTCTCATAAATTGCTGTCAAAAATTCTAAAGGATTATTGAAACTAGCGAAAAGGGGATTGAAGATTTCTTTGGCATTTGGTACGAAGAAATAGAGAAAA
>MFRB01000112.1:0-147 GCA_001783255.1 Candidatus Magasanikbacteria bacterium RIFOXYD12_FULL_33_17 | reverse complement strand
AATTGAACCAAAGATCATGGGACCAGCTCCGATAAAAAAGTTGCCGAGCTTCTGATAAATACTTTTGGTATTGTAAGAATGACTGACATGACCTAGATTGCCAGATTCTTCGTTTGGTTCAAATATGCGGACACTGTCTACGCGATG
>MFRB01000111.1:5372-6384 GCA_001783255.1 Candidatus Magasanikbacteria bacterium RIFOXYD12_FULL_33_17 | reverse complement strand
TTTTATTGGTAGATGATTAACTTATTTTAAGTTCTTTCCGTGAGGTATGAAAATGAAAGCTATTGAGATCCTCGGTGTCGTTCTTAACATCTTCGCCGACTTCTTCCATAAGTCTGCACGGAAGGCCCGCCGTGATCGTTGGAAGCGAGTTCTCAGGGATGACATCGATCGTGCAAAAACTCATGAGGAGAAGCTCGCCATCCTATTGGCGGAGGCGAAGCGTCAAGGCTGTGTGGTGACTCCGAAGGTGGAGAAATCGGAGTAACTAGCATGGTGTCGGAGGGGATAGACTCTCGGTTAGCGAACCTTCGGGTTTGTCTAATCGAGAGTCGCCGGTTCAATTATTCTTATTTTTATTGTATAATACTTACGATATTTTATTGTAAAGTTTTTTTACCTCTTTTGGAAGATTATTGATTTAAGTAAGTTTTTATTTAGGAAACCTGCCTGCCGGCAGGTAGGGATCCCTCGACCGTCCTTCGGCGGCTCGGGATGACAGTGTGTATATGAAAAAAGGCAGGCTAGACGTGATAAGCGGACCAATGTTTAGTGGCAAGAGTGCTGAGCTTATTAGACGTCTGACAATTCAAGATATTGCGCAAAAGAAAATTGTGATTTTTAAGCATGGAGCGGATGATAGATTTGGCAAACCAAAAGATATATCTTCTCGCAATGGACATCATCTGTCTGCTATTCCTGTAAAACAAGTTTCGGAAATGTACGATCATTTGGATTCCGCCCTAGGCGGACAAGGGTTTGATAATTTGGATTTGGTCGGCATAGACGAAATACAATTTTTTGACAAAGATGAACTTGTAGAGCTGTGTAAAAAGCTAGTAGATGAAAAAGGTATTTCAGTTATTGCTTGTGGACTGGATAGTGATTATTTGAGAGTACCTTTTGAGACTACAGCACACTTGATGGCCTTAGCTGATTCTGTTTACAAGAGCAACGCTGTTTGTATGAAGTGTCGTGATACTGATGCTGTCTATACTCATCGTCTATCTGGAGG
>MFRB01000111.1:2338-5340 GCA_001783255.1 Candidatus Magasanikbacteria bacterium RIFOXYD12_FULL_33_17 | reverse complement strand
ATGAACCGAGGTGTCGGAAGTGTCGGGTGAGTGGGGAATGATTTTTTTGGAATTTAAAAAACCTCTCGAAGTGAGAGGTTTTTGTGTGGATAAGTACAGCTTTAAAATTCTGTTAATTTTCGGTATAATGTAATTATACTTATAAATTAATAAAATATTTTATGCTTAGTCTAACTAAAAAACAAAAACAAATTTTTGATTACATAAAATCTTTTATAGAAAAAAAAGGTTATTCTCCTACTTTGGAAGAGTTGAAGAAACGTTTGAGATTAAAGGCTTTGTCAGGAGTTTATCAACATATTGATGCGCTGATTGATAAAGGTTATATCATGAGAGATGAAAATGCCACAAGAGGTCTTAGCATTAGAGATCTTGGTAAAATTGATACTTTAGAAATTCCGCTTGTTGGTACAATTACAGCAGGACAACCAATTGAAGCTTTGGAGACTAGAGGAGATACTATTACTATTGCTAGAGATACTTATTTTGATCCAGAACAATTGTATGCTTTGAGAGTTTCTGGTGATAGTATGATTGAAGATGGTATTTTTGATGGAGATATTGTTGTTATTAAAAAACAAGATTATGCAGATAATGGGCAAACAGTAGTTGCTATTATAGATGAAAATGAAGCCACTCTAAAAAAACTGTATAAAGAAAAAAATAGATTTAAATTACAACCGGCTAATCAAAATTTATTACCATTTTATCGTACAGAAGTAGAAGTTCGTGGTATTGTTGTTAAAATTATTAGAGATTTTAACAAACAATTGCAAACCGAAACAAAAAAATTCAAAACTATTGATTTGTTTGCTGGAGTTGGTGGTATTAGACTTGGTTTTGAAGAAGCTGGATTTGAAACTGTGTTTGCTAATGACTTTGAACAAAAGTGTAAAGATACTTACGACTTAAATTTTGATGGAACACAACTTTTTGTAGAAGATATACAAAAATTAAATGAAAAAAAATTACCAGATTTTGATTTTTTGCTTGGAGGATTTCCTTGTCAAGCATTTTCTATTGCCGGATATAGAGAAGGATTTGATGATAAAAAAGGTAGGGGAAACTTATTTTTTGATGTTGCTAGAATTATAAAAGAAAAAAAACCAATGGGTTTTATGCTTGAAAATGTAAAAAATTTGAAAAATCATGATAATGGAAAAACCTTTAAAATTATATTAGATACTTTAGAATCGCTTGGCTATCATGTAAAAGCAAAAGTATTGAATAGTATGGAATATGGTAATGTACCACAAAATAGAGAAAGAATTTATATTGTCGGCTTTAGAGACAAAAAACATTATGAAAAATTCAATTTTCCACCTATAATAAAATTGAAAAAGAGTATAAAAGATTTATTGGAAGATAATGTAGATGAAAAATATTATTATGATGGTAAACCTCTTTATGAAAAAATAAAAGATGACGTTACAAATTCAAATACTGTTTATCAATGGCGTAGAAAGTATGTTCGTGAAAATAAAAAAGGTGTTTGTCCTACTTTAACAGCAAATATGGGAATGGGTGGTCATAATGTACCAATTATTAAAGATAAAAAAGGAATCAGAAAACTGACCCCTCTTGAGTGTGCTAGAATACAAGGCTTTCCTATGGACTTCAAACTTCCAGCAAACATGTCTGATTCAGCTCTTTATAAACAATTTGGTAATTCTGTAAGTGTGCCTGTTGTAAAAGCTGTTGCTAAACAAATTAGAAAAGCGATTGAAGATTAAACACCTGATAACTTTTTTAGTATATCCCAATTTTCCCTATATTTTTCTAATTTACTAAGTGATTTTGAAGTTCCCATTTTCTCTATATCATCTATAGGAATAATATAACAATCTCCATTTCTTCCATCTACTACCAATATAATATCGCAGTCTTCGCGTGTATATTTATAAGTACGTTGTGCAACATCTCTACTTATTTGCTTTCCACTTCTTCCTCCTCCCGTAAAGTTGACACTACCTCCCGAAGTTCCTTTGATTTGTATTCTTAATAATTTATTATTTCCAACATCTATAATTGCATCATATCTACCATTTGTTACATCTGCTCTTGAACATGGGAATCCTGCTTTCATACATCTTCCAACACCGATCATTTCGTCAGAATTACCATTTATACTTCTAAAAATTCCATCGTTAATATTTGTTAAATTTTTTTTCCACATATTTTTTTGTGTATTTTTCATAAAAAATTATTTTAAATTATATAGTATTTTTACCGGGATTCCCGGTAAATGTCAATTTTATTGAATTCCCGGTGTTTTAAGCCAAAAAATAACCATTTTTTAACTATTTATTCTCTCCAAAATATCCTTCACATGTACATCATAATCAGTTGTTGCTTGGAGTGGAATAAATTGTACTTGGTTTTTTTCCAAAAAATGATTGATAAGATTGTCTATCAAATTACGGAATTCATCATCAGTAGTACGAAAGCCATCATCTTCGGCTTTTATATCTAATTTTTGAGTTTTGAAAATATGGTCATAGGTTTTGCCATGTTCAAAAGCAATATTTTCGTATTCTTCCGAAGTTTTTTCATCGGCTATACGATGCAAATAAGCAAAATTGTCTATAGTAGCCCTATCGGTTATTAGTATTTTGTCACTATGGCCTACTTCATTTTCTTTGTCTATTTGGTTGTGCATTATCCATTTTTGAGCTTCAATAGTCGTGCCTTCATGCACTGGAAAAGGGCAACTGCGGGCATGTTCTTGGATAATCATTACTTTTTTACCTAAGTTTTCTAGTTTGTTTTTTAATTTTTGAACTAAAGTTGTTTTACCCGTAGAGTGGGTGCCGATGATGGCTATTTTCATAAGGGGACGTGTCATCCCGAGCCGCCGAAGGACGGCCGAGGGATCTTTCTTAAGAGTTAATTTATTTATTTAACTGAATATTTCAAACTTATTATACTTTTTATGTAAGCTTTTGACAAGTAAAAACATCGTTTGACTGAGAGAGATTTTTAAGTTATCATTGACTAATGAT
>MFRB01000111.1:0-2297 GCA_001783255.1 Candidatus Magasanikbacteria bacterium RIFOXYD12_FULL_33_17 | reverse complement strand
TATCATTGACTAATGATTAAGTGTTTTTGTTGTCAGTATCTCCTTTGTGAGTTTTATTAGTTAGAGAGGTTTATATTTAAGAAACCTGCCTGCCGGCAGGCAGGGATCCCTCGCTGTATTTTCAGCTCGGGATGAATTGAATTTTATGCTCAAAGCAATTATTTTTGATTTTGATGGAGTGTTGGGGGATACTTGGGCGATGAATCTTGAAGTCTGCCAAATTTTCAAACCACATCTGACAGAAGAAAGTTTTAGAAATAATCACAACGGTAATATTTACAATGTCAAAGATATGCATTTCAATAAAGAAGAGGAACAGATTCATGGTAGAGAAATGAAAAAGCGTTTTGAGGAAAAACATTTGTTTCCCTTCAAAAAAGATTTACCAAAATTGAATGAAGATTATAAGTTGTTTATAGTATCAAGTACGAGTGAACAAAGTTTGGAAACATATTTAAGTTTTGGAGAATTGATGCCACTTTTTTCGGAAGTCATGGGTAAGTATGCACATACTTCCAAAGTGGTAAAATTTCAAATGATTTTTGAGAAGTATAATTTGAAACCAGAGGAATGTTTATTTTTTACAGATACTTTGGGTGACATTCGTGAAGCCAATGAAGTTGGTTTGCCTGTAGTTGGTGTGACTTGGGGTTATCATGATTTCTATACTTTGCAAAAAGGTGAACCGTGGAAGATTATTTCTGAGTTTGAGGAATTGTTGCCGACGATAGAAGAATATAAAGTTAAATAAAAAGTGGAGTGACAAATTGAAAGAATTGAAATTTGTCGACGTTTTTGACGAAATTCACTTTGTTCATTTCGTCATTCCATTCTTTAAAAAAGAAAAATTTAATAAGTTAGTAGACAGAGTCTACAGATCCCGTTTCCTCGTTCCTCGTGCTCGGGATTAATTGAAACTATATGACCAAATATCAAATTAACCAAGAAAAATTAAAACAAGATTGTCTAATTATTCCTATTTTTGAAGACATAGGACTTGATACTTTTAGTAAAAATTTAGACAAGGATTTGGCAAAATTTGTCGCCAAAATTTTTGCTAACAAAGATTTTGAAGGGAAGAAAAAACAAAATAGTTTTTTTTATACTGATAGTGAAAAGTACGAAAGAGTATTGTTAGTAGGTTTGGGAAAAGAAAAAGATTTGAGTATCAAAAATTACAAAGAAATAATTGGCTCAGCTTTTTTGAATTCTCAAAATAAAAAATTTAAAAAACTAAATTTGGTAGTACCAAATAGTTTGTTAAAAAAGTTTGAAGTAAAAAGATTGATTCAAGAAACAGTCGTCGCTATTGAAATTGCTACTTATGCTTATGATGAATTTAAAACAAAAAAAGATGATAAAGTAGTGAGACTAGAAGAAACAAATTTCTTGGGAGACTTTGAAAAAAATGTTAATAAAGTTTTGCAAAGGGGAATTGACGATGGTTCCACAATTGCTAGTGGTGTTAATTTTGCTCGTCATTTGGGAAATATTCCACCAACTATCATGACACCAACTCGTTTGGCAGAAGAGGCTGTTAAATTAACAAAAGAAAATAAAAAATTGAAAACAAAAATTTTGTCAGAAGTTGAAATTGAAAAACTTGGTATGGGTTGTCTACTTGCTGTTGGTCGTGGATCAAAACATGAAACAAAATTTATTATTGTAGAATATTGGGGTGATGACAAAGATAAAAAACCAAGTGTACTTGTCGGCAAAGGAATTACTTTTGATTCAGGTGGACTTTCTCTCAAACCAGGGGATTATATGGTAGATATGAAATTTGATATGTTGGGTGCGGCTTCAGTGCTCGGTACTATCAAAGTTTTATCCGATTTGAAAGTAAAGAAAAATATTGTTGCTTTAATTCCTGCTGCTGAAAATATGCCTGGTGGTGATTCTTATCGTCCGGATGATATTTTGATGGCGATGAATGGCGCAACTGTAGAAATAAAAAATACTGATGCTGAAGGACGTCTTATTTTGGCTGATGGACTTTGTTATGCTACTAAGTATGAACCAAAAGAAGTAATTGACTTAGCTACTTTGACGGGTGCTTGTATGTCAGCTTTGGGTCTTGAAAAATCAGGATTATTTACGCCAGAAGATAAAATTGCTGAAAAAATGTTGAGTTTGGGAGAAGCTATTGGAGAAAATTTGTGGCGTTTGCCACTTGGTGAAGAATATAGTGAAGCAATGAAAAGTGAAGTAGCTGATATCAAAAATACTGGTGGAGTTGGTGGTGAACGTTATGGTACTGCTAGTACCGCTGGAGCTTTTTTGCAATTTTTTACACA
>MFRB01000110.1:1443-8562 GCA_001783255.1 Candidatus Magasanikbacteria bacterium RIFOXYD12_FULL_33_17 | reverse complement strand
TACTTACAAAGATTATATTTTTTTAGTTGTACATTTTCCTCAATGGAAAGTTGGAAACAAAAAAATCTTAGCTCATGAAATAGATATTTTTATAGGGCCAAATTTTTTGATTACTATCCAACATGGCAAAAATAAAGATATCAAAGATTTTTTCTATAGATCAATGAATAATCGTAAAACAAGAAACGAATGGATAAACAAAAGTCCTGGATATCTACTTTATAAAATATTAGACGAATTATTTAGCCAAAGTAGAATAATGATTGATTTTCTTGGCAAACAAATTTCGATACTTGAAAATAAAATATTTGATAATAAACCAGATGGCGATATTATACGTGAATTAGCAATTCACCGAAGAAATGTTTTGAATTTAAAAAGAATCTTAGATCCACAAAGATTTCTAATAGCATCTTTGTCAAACATTAGAAAACCATTTTTGGATGAATCTTTGAGTATTTACTTCGACGATATCAAAGATTATTTAGACAAATTATGGGTAATTGTAGATACTTACAAAGAAACTTTGGACGGTTTACACATTACAGTAGAATCTTTGATAAACCAAAAAACCAACAAAATAATTACCTTACTTACGGTTATCTCTGTTTCTTTGCTACCTTTGACACTACTATCAGGTATTTATGGTATGAATATCGAAGGTTTACCTTATGCCCACAGCCCAGCTTTTGTTTGGGGACTTTTTGGAGCTATTGCATTTTTCATATTATTATTGATTTTTATTATGAGAAAGAAGAAGCTTCTATAAGCCAAAGTTCATTCAACATATAGAATACGAAATACGAAAAGTACGAACATACGAAAGTTTCGTAATTTCGTATTTCGTATCCTACTCAAATAAAACATTATTCAATGCTCAAAAACATTTTAAGTAAAAAATCTCATACTATCACAGGCGCAGCCATTGTCATTGGTGCTGCGTCTTTTATAAGTAAAATGATAGCACTTGCACGCGACCGCATTTTCGCTCATTATTTTGGTGCGGGCGATGTCATGGATGCCTACTATGCTGCTTTCAAAATTCCTGATTTAGTCTTCAATCTTTTGATTGTAGGAGCTCTGTCTGCCGGCTTCATTCCAGTATTTATAGATCTTATAAATAAAGACAAAAAAGAAGCTTGGAAAGTAACTAATTCCATGATAAATATTTTGGGAATTTTACTCATAGTCACGAGTACTATCTTAATAATTTTTACACCACAATTTTTAAAATTATTGGTTCCTGGTTTTTCTGGTGAAAAATTAACACTTGCGATAACACTAAGTAGAATAATGTTTATAAGTCCAATCTTGCTTGGTATTAGTAGTATTGTCAGTGGCGTATTACAATCTTTCAAAGCTTTTCTTATCTATTCCTTGTCCCCTATCATGTACAATTTGGGTATAATCATTGGTGCTTTATTTCTTGTCCCAATTTTTGGCAATCAAGGTTTAGCTATGGGTGTCGTCTTGGGAGCTTTGTTTCATCTACTCATTCAAATTCCTTCGTTTATCCAACATGGTTTCAAATACCAAAGGATTGCTGATTGGAAAAATAAAAATGTCCGAAAAATTTTCAAACTGATGTTACCACGAAGCTTAGGTATGGCTACTAGCCAAATAAATTTTTTAGCTATCACTATTATTGCTTCCACACTTACTTCTGGGAGCTTAGCTATATTCAATTTTGCAGACAATATCCAATCAGTGCCTACTAGCATTATTGGTTTTTCTTTTGCAATTGCACTATTCCCCACACTATCACAACTAGCTAGTTTGAATGAAAACAAAAAAATAATAAAACACATTTCTGAAACAACAAAACAGATTTTATTTTTAATAATTCCGATTACAGTAATAATGTTTCTTTTACGTGCTCAAATAGTTCGTCTGATACTTGGCACAGGACAATTTGACTGGGAAGCCACAACTCTCACTTTCAATGCTATAGGCATCTTTGCTATTTCTTTGTTTGCCCAAAGTCTAATACCAACTTTATCTAGATCTTTTTATGCTTTGCAAGACACAGTGACACCACTTATTACTAGCGTAATATCTGACATTATAAATATTATTGTTGCTATTTATTTATCAAAAGTTTATGGAATATTAGGACTTATTGTTTCTTATTCTTTTAGTCAAATTTTTCAATTTAGTCTTTTGTGGCTCTTACTCCGAAACAAATTAGGTACTTTACACGAATCAAAAATATTTATTTCTATTACCAAAATTCTGATAGCAGGAATAACAATGGCTGTTTTTATCCAGACTTTCAAATATTTAGTTTCAACAGTCGTCAACATGGACAAATTTTGGGGAATATTTCTTCAAATGGGAATTTCTACAACAATAGGTATTCTAATTTACGGCTTCATTTGTCACCAATTGAAACTTAGAGAAATGCGCCTTTTTGCCGAAAGTCTAAAAAAACGTTGGCTCAAGTTGCGTAATGTTCAGACTGATATCACACAATAATTCAATCAATCACTTTGACACATTATCACCTAATCACCCGAACACCTGAACACATTTTAAAATTTTGGCACTTAAAAAACACGATTTTCTCGTGTTTTTTAAGTATGGGACGACAACGCGTAATGCGCGCGTCGTCCCTAGTCTCCCCTTAGCGTGGCGTCACCTCCTTGACGATCAGCTTGCCCTCTCTGAGGGCCTCCGCCAATCGTCTCAATGGAGTATCACGCTTGACGATGGCTTCCGCCATCGTCTTCATATACTCCCCCTGTGGGGCAGTCCCGCAAGAAGAATACTCTGACATAGAACCTCCTTACAAAGGATATATTGATTTAAAATAATCTTTTTGTCAAGCATTGCCAAAAGACAAAAAAACTGCTAATATAGAACAATAAATTTTAAATATAAAAGACACTTTCTCACATAGTCACATTCGTGTAAATTCGTGTTAAAATACGTGTTCCTTATGGAAATAAAAAATACTCGCAACTTCTGCATAATTGCTCACATCGATCACGGTAAGTCCACTTTGGCTGACCGTTTTTTGGAAATTACCAACACCGTTGATAAACGTAAAATGCATGCTCAACTTCTTGACCAAATGGATATTGAACAAGAACGTGGCATCACTATCAAGCTACAACCTGTCAGAATGAAATACAAAGAATTTAATCTGAACCTGATAGATACTCCTGGCCACGTCGACTTCACTTATGAAGTTTCTCGTTCACTTGCTGCTGTCGAAGGTGCAATTCTATTAGTTGACGCTACCCAAGGTGTACAAGCCCAGACAATTGGAAACTTGTATCTAGCAATAGAGCAAAATCTTACAATCATTCCTGTTCTCAACAAAATAGATTTACCAAATGCTGATGTAGAAAAAGTCAGCGAAGAAATTATTCATTTACTCGGTTGTAAAAAAGAAGAAATTTTGGCTTGTTCCGGCAAAACTGGAGAAGGTGTAGAAAATGTTTTACAAGAAGTCATCAAACGTGTTTCTCCACCACAAGAAAACACAGCTCAAACTAGAGCTCTTATTTTTGATTCTTTTTATGATGACTATCGTGGAGTAGTTGCTTCTATCCGTGTCAAAGAAGGTGAACTAAAAAAAGGTGACAAGATTGTTTTCATGGGTACTGAAAAACACGCCGAAATTCTTGACCTAGGTCATTATTCCCCAAATATGAATTCCGATCCCCTTTTAGAAAATGGACAAATTGGTTTTGTGGTGTCAGGACTCAAAGAACTGGGCAATGTCCGTGTTGGTGATACAATTACTCTCGAAAAAAATCCAGCACCAGAACAACTACCTGGCTACAAAGAAGTCAAACCAATGGTCTTTGCTGGTATTTTTCCCCAAGAAGGTGATGACTACAATTCTTTGCGTGAAGCTGTAGATAAATTGAAATTAAGCGATTCCTCTCTTTTTTACGAACCAGAACATTCACAAGCGCTGGGCTTTGGTTTTCGTTGTGGTTTCTTAGGTATGTTACATCTAGAAATTTTTCAAGAAAGAATCTGGCGTGAATTTGGAATAAACATTATTGCAACAGTACCAAGTGTAGCCTATCATGTTTTCAAAACTAAAGGCGACGATATCATTGTCAAAAGTCCTCAAGACTTACCAGAAGTTCAACAAATTGAACATATTGAAGAACCTTGGATGAACGTAGACATTATTACACCAGAAGATTTTATTGGTAACGTCATGGGACTAGTGGCTGAACGCAAAGGTATTTATTCCAATACAGAATATCTTAGTACCGGTCGCGATCAGCGTGCTATGCTTCATTATGAAATACCTTTGGCTTCACTTATCACAGATTTTTATGATAAACTAAAAACTGTAACCAGTGGCTATGCATCTCTCAATTATGAATTCAAAGATTACAGAAAAACAAAAGTAGTAAAATTAGACATATTGATAGCCGATGAACCAGTAGAAGCTCTTTCTACTTTAGTTTGGGATGATGAAGCCTTCAAAATTGGTAAAAAAATTGTAAATTCACTCAAAGACACTTTGCCAAAACAACAATTCGTCATCAAAATTCAAGCTACTATTGGTGGCAAAATTATTGCCGGTGAAAGAATCTCAGCTCTTCGTAAGGATGTTACAGCTAAGTTATACGGTGGAGATGTTACTCGTAAAAGAAAATTATTAGAAAAACAAAAGAAAGGTAAAAAGAAAATGATGAGTATGGGTAAAGGAAAAGTGACTATTCCGACGGAAGCGTATCTTGCTGTACTGAAGAGGTAAATTACATACGGATGTACGAATTCAACTAATTATTTATATGAAAAAAGCTATTGACATAGTATTGTTACCACCAGAAAATATTATGGATTTGAGTATAAAACTCAATAATCAAGCTTTTTTGGATAATAAAGCAGTTGTGAAGTTAGACAAAAAAGATTTTTTACCACATATTAGTTTGCTCATGGGTGTAATTGAAGAAGAAAAATTATCAGAACTAATAGAAAAATTAAAAGAAATTTTAAAAAATTTTGATAAAGTCACAATAGAAATAGAAAAAACCGGCGATAATTGGATTTCTCTAAAAAATACAGAAACGCTACAAAAATTACATGAAAATACTGTTCAAGAATGTGATAATTTCTTAACCCATGATGCCAAAAACGAAAATTTTTTAATTGAAAGAAATGAAATAATTACAAACGATTGTTATCCATGGGTAAACAACTTCCCTACTAATCATAGTTTTGAAAAATACCAACCACATATTACAATTGGTAACCCACTTCCCTACTAATCATAGTTTTGAAAAATACCAACCACATATTACAATTGGTAACCCACAGAATATTTCAAAAAATGACTTACCAAATAATTTTGTAACCAACCAAATTGCAATCTGTCATCTTGGTCGTTATAATACTTGTAGAAAAATTCTTTGGTCAAATAAATAATTAATAAAGCCTCTCAAGCCTTTCTAGCTTTTTAGGCATTTCAAGCCTTTATAACCTATGTACGGAAAAAAAATGAAAGTCCTCTGGACTATAATCTCTATCATTGCTGTTATCGCGATGTTGTTTTTCACTATCATGCCAATTTTTGGTACTTTTTAGTAAAAAAATCCCGAACCCGAGGAACGAGGGGGGGGGGATCTGTAGATCCTGTGAACTATGCATTTAAAAAAGTCTTTCAGAATCAATTAACTATTTATTAAATAAACACATTAAATTTTAGGAAAGATCCCTCGTCATGCTTCGCCGACTTCGGGATTATTGTGAACTATGCAAAAAGTCTGGAAAATACTCGAATCCCCTCCTCAATCTTTTTTTGAAGAATTTCCCGAATTACCAAAAGTCGTAACTTCTTTGTTGTACCACAGAAACATGCGTACTCAAAAAGATATAGACGAATTTTTGAATCCAGATTACAGTCAAGATATTCATGATCCTTATCTTTTCAAGGACATGAAAAAAACTGTCAAAAGAATAATGAAAGCAATAGACAAAAACGAAAAAATAATTGTCTATGGTGATTACGATGCTGATGGAGTTTCAGCTTCTGTTATTCTTGTTTCTACTATTCAAGCCATGGGCTATGATAATGTTGACGCTTTCCTCCCCCATCGTGAAACTGATGGTTACGGACTAAACAATCGTGCGATAAAAGAATTGAAAGATGAAGGTGCCAAACTTATCATCACTTGTGATTGTGGAATTAGTAATACCAAAGAAGTTGACTTTGCCAACGAACAAAAGGTGGATGTGATTATTACTGATCATCACACTATTCCTCCACAACTACCAAAAGCTTTTGCCATAATTCATCCGAAGATTTCTACAGAAACTTATCCTGACAAAAATTTGTCTGGTGGTGGTGTGGCTTTCAAACTAATGCAAGCCTTGCTTATCAAACACAAAGAAAAACATGAATTACTAGCTAATGGCGAAAAACATGAAGCTCACGAAAAATGGTTACTAGATATGGTAGCTGTTTCTAGCGTGGCTGACATGGTACCACTTATTGGAGAATCTCGTACTTTGACCAAATATGGATTACTCGTTTTGAACAAAACCAAAAGAATCGGCATGCAAAAACTTTTGATGGAAGCTCGCATCATAGAACAAGATGGCAGTATGAAAAAAAATCTTGATGCCTACACTATTGGTTTTCAAATTGCTCCAAGAATAAATGCTGCTGGCAGAATAAAACATGCCAATGTTGCCTACAATCTTATGATGACCGATAGAGCTACTGACGCCGTGGATTTAGCTTTTGAACTTGATCAAAACAACAAAGAACGTAGAGAAATTACCGAAGAATTACTAAAAAAAGCAATTGAACAGGTAGAAAAAGACCAAAAAGACAAACCTGTACTTTTTGTTGTAGGCAAAGATTGGCCAGGTGGCTTAGTCGGACTTATTGCCGGTAGAATCGTCCAACAATACTACAAACCAACTCTAGTCATGTCAGAAAGTGAGACAGAAATAATGGGCTCAGGCCGAAGTATTGAAGGATTCAATATCATTGAGACTTTTCAAGCAAAACCAGATCTATTTCTAAAATATGGTGGACACCCGATGGCTTGCGGATTCACTCTTGCGAGCAAAGAAAAATTGGAAGATTTCAAAGCACATCTAATAGAGTGCTACAACGAAAAAACCAAAGATTTAGAC
>MFRB01000110.1:0-1345 GCA_001783255.1 Candidatus Magasanikbacteria bacterium RIFOXYD12_FULL_33_17 | reverse complement strand
TAGCTCGCGAGGTGGAAATTTTTGATATGACCACAGTCGGTAAAGAAGCCAAACACTTGAAACTGACAGTCAAACAAGACAACAAAATTCGCAAAACAATTGGCTGGAGTCTCTGCGACAAAACTGGCGAAATTAACTGGTGTAAACTTTTGAAGATTGGTGATAAAATAGATATAGTATTTGAAATAGATTTGAATGAATGGAATGGGAATCGTGAACTTCAGCTTACAATTATCGATTTAAAAAAAAACGTGTAAATCCGTTAGATCCGTGTCATCCGTGTTCTATTTTTATACACAAAATTTAATAGCACACGGATGACACGGATTAAACAGATAATAATAGATAAAAATTATGAAATTACATATATACACCGACGGTGGTTCACGTGGTAATCCAGGACCATCCGCCACAGGCATTGTTATCAAAAATGAAGAAGGACAAAATGTCGCCAATTATGGTGAATATTTAGGTAAACAAACTAATAACTATGCTGAATACATGGCTATTATTTCTGGTCTCAAAAAAGCTAAAGAGTTAGGCGCTGACGAAGTAGATTGTATAGTTGACAGCAAGCTTGTTTGCGAACAACTAAATAGACATTGGAAAGTAAAAGAACCAACCATCCAAAAACTTTTTATCAAAGCTTGGAATGAAATGCAACAATTCAAAAAAGTTACTATCAAACATATTTTGCGCGTAGGAAATAAAGAAGCTGACGCGGAGGTGAATAAGGTGCTTGATTCACGTAACATGTAACACGTACCACGTAACAAAATTATGATCATAGAAAAAAATACAATAGGAGAAGTCTGGCTTGAAGCAGTAAAATATATTTTGAAAAATGGAAAAGAAATAAATTATCGTGAGACAAAGTTGCTTGAAGTTTTGAATTTACAGTTAATAATAAATGAACCCAATGTTAATGACAAAATAATTGAAAAGCACGGTGACAAAGATATTTTAGAATACATGAAGAAAAATTTTGAAACAGATAAAAATGTTGGTTTTGGATATACTTATAAACAAAGATTTTTTGATTATCAAGGTTTTAATCAAATAGAAAATTCTCTTGCTAATTTAGAAAAAAGAGAAAACTCAATGGACGCTATTTTTTCTACTTTAATCCCAAAAGAGGATGTAACACACGTACCCTGTTTGGCAATGTTACAATATATTGTAAGAGATGAGACACTTATAATCACAGCTACTTTCAAAAACCAAGATATTGGTAAAAAATCTTACGCAGATTATATTGAAATAACAAAATTATTTGAACCAATAAAAGAAAAACTAGATTTACAAAAAATGAAAATAATCACCAATATTACTTCTGCACATATTT
>MFRB01000109.1 GCA_001783255.1 Candidatus Magasanikbacteria bacterium RIFOXYD12_FULL_33_17 | reverse complement strand
ACTAAAACAAATTATTCACTTTCCTCTCGCCAAAAGTGTCGTTAGAAAAATGATTGCCAAATTACGTCCAGCTGAAAATTGTGGTGTCACGACTCTGGCTCACGAAATTAATAGTAAAAAAATAAATTTGAAAGAAGTGGAAGC
This sequence comes from Candidatus Magasanikbacteria bacterium RIFOXYD12_FULL_33_17, assembly GCA_001783255.1. Taxonomy (GTDB): domain Bacteria; phylum Patescibacteriota; class Patescibacteriia; order Magasanikbacterales; family UBA922; genus UBA1557. Next base: position 8,589 of record MFRB01000109.1, on the reverse strand, counting down.
CAATGATTTCATTATTTTTCTTGGCAGTGGACCAAAACAAGATTACAATCATATCATGTTTGTCGAAAGTGTCACTAACAAAACTATAAACTATATTCATGCGTACAAGTGGCCAAGCGATGGACAATACAATCACGGTGTCAGACGTGGCAAAATAGAAATAATAGATGACAACAAAAATATTCTGGAACAAAAGTGGCTTGAACAAGAAAAAACAGGTGAAAACAATTGGACTTGGTTGCAAGCCAAAAGTGCGAATGAGGTATTTGTGGGAAGACTAAAAAATTTGTAAAATAAATATGTGAAAAAAAGCCTTGTCTAAAGGCTTTTTTTGTGCTAAGATATTTCTATATTATATATGCTAATTCCCTTAGAATCACTAAATCTACTTAGACAGGCCATTTTCTTTGGTCTGGTTTCTTGTGTTTTAGCTTTTCTTTGGGCACCACTTTTGACCAAATTTTTGTACAAATACAAGCTGACTAGATGTCCGGAATATGATGCCACTCTAGCCATGGGAGTTAGAAAAAGCAAAATAGGTGTGCCAGTCATGGGAGGTCTTCTTGTCATTGTGACAGTCGCGGTAATCACAATTGCTTTCAACTGGGAAAGAAAATTCACCTGGGTACCAATTGGCGTTATGCTTCTCGCTGCCCTACTTGGAGGTATTGACGACGTCATGAATATTTATGGTCACAAAAGAAGAAGTAGAAAACTAAAACAAATTTTTACACTTATCAAAGTCCACAAAGATTGGAAAATGCGTGTTTGGTATGTAATTACTTTACCTTGGTCAATCTTCAAACGTACTTCTACTTTTCTTTCACGTCATCCTGGCAAGGGTATTCACGTTCACGAAAAATTATTATTGCAATTCTTGGCTGGAACCATTACCGCTTGGTGGATTTATTTCAAACTTGGTGAAAGTTGGCGTGAAATCCATATTCCTTTTGACGGCTTTGTAAATATTGGTTGGTGGATTATTCCTCTAATTATTTTCTTTGTGATGTTTACCGCCAATGCTGTCAACGTGGCTGATGGTATGGACGGTTTGGCTGGCGGATCACTTATTATCACTTTTTCAGTCCTCACTATTTTAAGTTGGATTGAAGGCTTCCAAGAAATCACCCTGCTCAACGCCACGGCTGTCGGCGCTCTTATTACTTATACTTATTTCAATATCAAACCAGCTCGTTTCCAGATGGGCGATGTCGGCTCGCTCGGCTTAGGTGCTCTGCTCGCTATAAATGTCATTGTCATAAACCAAATGTTGCTTTTGCCTTTATTTGCTTTTATTTTTTATGTAGAAATTTTAAGCGTTGTCATCCAAATCTTTGGTCGCCAAATTTTGGGCAGAAGAATCTTCAAGATGGCACCACTCCACTATCACTTCGAAATGCGTGGCTGGAACGAAGAAAAAACGGTAATGCGTTTCTGGCTTATTCACGCGGCGTTTGTTTTGCTGGGTTTGTGGATTTCATTATATTAAGCAAAATAACTGTTATGAAAATAAAAAAATCTTTTTTCAATATTTTTATTATATTATCAGTTGTTATTTTTGTTTTTATTGGATACGAAATGATTAGAGTTAAAAATAGCGATCATAATGTATTTCAAAAATGCAGATATAAATTTTTTTATGAACATTGGCAATGTATATCAGAGGAATTTAAAGAAAAAAATCACTGCAATATAATACAAAATAAAAATTTTTGTTCAATAAACCCTGGTTGCTCTTGGCTGTCTTGTTCTGCTTATGGTTACAGTGTATGTGATAAAAAAGGCACTCCAATACCTTGTTAATAAATCTTAAATATGCACAAATATTTAAAATGGAACGAACAAACAATCCAAGATTTTTCCAACGAAAACATAAATAGTCTTTACAACCAAGGCTATGTTTTTACTAGAGTTGAAAAAGGTTATATGAACCAGACTAGAAGTCTCCGAATTGATTTAAGTAAATTTGAATTGTCTTCAGAAAATAGACGAGTTTTGCGCAAAGCAGAAAATCTAAAACTTGAAACAAAAGATTTACCACTTATTGATTACCATTGGTCTCTTGGCAAACTGGCCAAAGATTTTTATGATACCAAATTTGGCGACGGAGTATTTTCGGCCAATAAAGTAAAAGAGATTTTGACGACTGAACAAAACTTCAATAAACTTTTTGTTTACAAAGTTGAAGAAGAAAAAATTGGTTACACTATTTGTTTTGAATCTGAAGAAATGTTGCATTATAGCTACCCTTTCTATAACCTAGAACCTAAAAACCTAAAACCTAATTTAGGTATGTCGATGATGCTGAGTGCAATTGTCTATGCAAAAGAAAATAATAAAAAATATATTTATCTTGGATCTTTCCAAAGACCTACAGATACCTACAAACTTCAATTTAAAGGATTAGAGTGGTTTGATGGTGAGAAGTGGAGTGATGATTTGGAAAAACTCAAACAAACACTAAAATAATATGTCTTACAATGCAAGTTTTTTCAATTTTGTAAATGAAAAAAATTTAAAATTATATGTAATTTTTACCATTATATCTACTTTTGGATTATTTTTATACGAAACAAGATTACACTCTGCTGACATACTTTTCATGACACTTATAGCAACAACATTAAATTCAATAACAATAAAAAAACAAAAGAAAGACTATATTTTATTAGCTATATTACAATTTATAATTTTATCAATACTTTTTAGTGCAGATATTATTTTTGGAATAATACGAATTTATTAAATTATGCAAAAACAAAAACACATCCACTTCATCGGCATCTGTGGCGTCGCCATGTCAGCCCTTGCTATTGCCTTCCATAAAAAAGGGTATAAAGTTACTGGAAGCGACAAAGGCTTTTACCCACCTGTCTCAACTTACTTGAAAGAAGCTGGCGTGCCTTATTATCCAGGCTGGCACGTGGAAAAAATGACGAAAAACGGCGATCCAGATTTAGTTATTGTCGGCAATGTAGCAGGTTCAGAAAATCCCGAATGGCTTTACGTCCAAGAAAAAAAGCTAAACTACAAATCTTATCCAGAAGCTATTGCTGAATTTTTTGTCAAAGAAAATTCTATTGTCTGCGCTGGAACTTTTGGCAAAACAACGACTACTTCCCTACTCGCTTGGATTTTGCAAGAAAATAATTTTGATCCAAGTTATATGTTTGGTGGCATTAGCTTGAACGATATGCCAGCTGCCAAATTGACTGATTCTAAGTATTCTATTCTTGAAGGAGATGAATATAAGAGTGCCCGCTGGGATGATGGCGCTAAATTCTTTCACTACTCACCTACTCACCTGCTTCTCACTTCTGTCGTCTGGGATCATGCTGATGTCTATCCAACAGAACAATCTTATTTTGAGGCGTTTGAAAAACTGCTAACAAATTTGCCAGAATCAGGTCTGCTCGTAACTAGTGAAAGAGTAAAAAAAGAAATGTTAGATTTTGCTAAATGCAAAATTATCACTTACGGCAAAGATGCAAAAAATGATTATGTTTACCAAAATGTGACAGTAAACAAAAAAGAAATAAAATTTGAAATAAAATGTCAAGATCAAATTTTCCAAATCAATGCTCCCTTGCTTGGTGAATATTTGGTTGATAATATGACAGCTACTTTTGCCATGGCACACCAACTTGGTCTAGCATCTGACAAAATTATTCAAACTACAAATACTTACAAAAATGTCAAAAGAAGATTGGAAAAAAGACTAGATGGAGAAATCACAGTCCTAGATGATATTGCTCACTCACCACAAAAAGCATCTTCTGTATTGCAAACTTTGAAAAATATTTACCACGATGGCAAAGTAATTGCAATCTTTGAACCAAACTCTGGCAATAGACAAAAAGAAGCAATAGCTGGTTATGATAATAAATTTAATGACGCTGACTTAGTAATAATCCCAAGATTAACTACAATCAAACAAGCACCGGGCGAAGAAATTTCCATCGAAGGTGAAGAGCTTACTAAAATTATCAAAAAAACTCAAACCAATACTATTTATCTTGATAACGATGAGGAACTAGTTGGTTATCTTGTCAAAATTGCAAAACCAAATGATGTTATTGCTTTCTTAGGCAGTCATGGCTTTCGTAATATGATTGAGAGTGTTGTTTCCGTCATCCTGAGTCGATGAAATACGACGAAGGATCTTTCCTAAGAAAAATATCTTTAAATTAAAAGTTATTCATCTAAAAATATACGCGGTGAAAAAGATTCTTCACTTCGTTCAGAATGAAAAATACTATGAAAATTCCCAAAAACGCCAAAAAAGTTTTCACCGGAGTTCTCTTCGATGTTTATCAATGGCCTCAAAAAATGTTTGATGGTACTTTTAAGACTTTTGAAAAACTATCAAGAAAACATAGTATACAAGTACTAGCCATTACTACAGATAAAAAAATTATTGTTTTAAAAGAACAGCATCCAGATATCAAACCTTTTTATGGTGTGATTGGTGGAGGACAAGAAGGCAAAGAAACTCCACTGCAAACTGCCAAAAGAGAACTACAAGAAGAAACAGGCTACACTGCAAAAAAATGGGAATTGATTGATGTAGAAACTCCTTCTAGCAAATTGGATTGGACAATATACACCTATCTAGCAAAAGATGCTGAAAAAACTCATGAACAAAAACTAGATTCAGGTGAAAAAGTAGAAGTCATGAAAGTAAGTTTTACTGAGTTCATGAAATATGCTACTAACCACAATTTCATGTCTACTGGTCTTAGCTTTTATCTTCTCAAATTGAACTATCACAAAAAACTTGGGGAATTCAAGAAAAAACTTTTTGATAAATAAACAACAGACTCCTTTTGGGAATCTGTGTAATCTTTTAAAAATTTGTGTAATCAGTGTTTATTTACCTTCGTCTACAATTTCAGTCAAAACATTTTCATTTTCCATATCTGTAACCATAAGAGTAATACCACACATATCACACTCAACAATATTTTCTACTTCTAAATTTGGATAATTTACCAAATCTACATCATTTTTACATTCTGGACAAACTAATTTCATATATAATTTTGTTAGTTAAATAATTTTTTACATAAAACAATAATACAATATACAAATACAATTGTCAAAGCAAGGCAGAATCAGCAGACACAGCAGTAAGCAGATACAGCCAATATAAGACAAAAATATTTTTAATTTAAAGCTGAATCTGCTGTGTATGCTGACAGCCTAATCTGCTTATTTATGAGCAAAATAAAAACTTTTAACGAGATAAAGGCTTGGCAAAAGTCTCACGAACTTGTATTATATATCTATAAAATAAGTAATGAATATCCAAATAGTGAAATATATGGATTAACTAGCCAAACTAGACGTGCGGCGAGTTCTGTACCAGCAAATATTGTAGAAGGGTACAAAAGACAAAATTTAAAAGATAGTATCAGATTTTACAATAACGCAGAAGCCTCACTTGAAGAATTAAAATATCATTTACTACTTGCAAAAGATTTAAAATATATATCAAAAGAAAGATATAAATTTATTAAAGAAAAGACAGAAGAAACATCAAAAACATTATATGGCTGGATTAACAGCCAAAGAAATTTTTTAAATAAAAAAGCTGAATCTGCAGTATCTGCTGACAGCTGAATCTGCTAAATAAATATGAAAACCCCCCAACCAACATTCACCGAGCTAAACAAAGCTCTCGGAATCGACATTTACCTCAAGCGTGAAGACGAACACAAATATTCTTCACACAAAGGTCGTTCTATTCCCATCATGGTCAAAAAGTATAACAAAGAAGAAGACATCACAAACTTTGTAATTTCTTCTTCCGGCAATGCAGCCATCGCCGCTATACACACTATCCAAGCTCACAACAAAAATAATGATAAAAATTTAACATTAAAAGTTTTTGTTGGCAAAAATATTGATAAACAAAAATTGAAAGTTTTACAAGCAATTATCGAAGACAAAAATATTTTTCTTGAGCAAGTAGAAAGACCAAAACAAGCAGCTTTTGCTCTCGACAAAGAAAGTAAAGCCAAAAACTTACGACAATCCACCGATGATAATGCTCTTACAGGTTACTATGAGCTAGCCGAAGAATTAAACAATATCCCAAACTTGCAAGCAATATTTGTACCAACATCTTCTGGCACTACAGCCCAAGGACTTGGCATGGCTTTTGATACGATACCCGCTTCCAAATTTGGTGGTCAACAACATCCCCAAATTCATATTGTGCAGACAACTAGTTGTCACCCGATTGCTGAAAATTTTGATAAAAAATTTGAAAACACAGAAACATCTCTAGCAACTGCTATCGTCGACAACATTGCTCACCGCAAAGAAAAAGTCATAGAACAAATAAAAAAATCCAGCGGATCTGGCTGGATAGTGACTGACGAAGATTTGAAAAATGTAGTAAATATGCTAGAAGAAAACTGCAAAATAAAAATTTCTTACAACTCGGCTTTATCGGTTGCTGGACTGATCAAAGCAATGAATAATGGTTGGAAATTTGATGGAGCGGTAGTTTGTTTGATTACTGGAATGTAGATCGCGTAACGCGTAACACATATCGCGTAACAAAATATTTAACAAAAAACTTTTTACAAAAAAATTATGGACACTAGAACTATATTATTAATAATTTTTCCAGTTGTATCTGGTATTATAAGTTCATGGATTACTTACTTATTCACAATAAAAGTAAAGAAAAATGAAAATATAATTAGATTTAAAGAAGAAAAATACGGCAATTTATTAATTTATTTACAAGGTTTTGTAGGTAACACAGCGTCAGGAGAAATAAAGAAAAAATTTTTTGAAGAACAATATAAATCTTGGTTATATGCTTCTGATAAAGTTATTAAATCAATGAATGAATTGATAAACTTACTTATAGAACAAAAAGGTCAAAAACCTGATGAAAAAAAAGGACACGCAATAATAGGAAATATAATTTTAGAAATGAGAAAAGATTTACTAGGAAAAACAAATCTAAAAAATAACGATTTTAGATATACTGATGTAAGAGAATAATAAAATATAAAATTGTTACGTGATATGTGTTACGCGTTACGCGTCTCACGTTTTTTTAAGCAAAATACTCACAATATTATTACCTTTTTCTTTGGTACTCACTTTCCCTTTTTTCGAATAATAATTTTCTTCTACTTCAAAACCAGCTTCGCTGCAAATCTTATCTAAATATTCGGGAGTAAAACCATAATAATATCTCTCACCTAATACTTCGCCTTTAGGATTCATCCAAGGTACTACAAACTCTCCGTCGTTTTCTTCCCATTTTCCTTTTTCTACTGTTTTTTGAGCTGAGTCTGAATAAAGATTCCAGTTGGTCATAAGTACTCTACCCCCTGGTTTCAATATTCTCTTCATTTCCGATAAAGCTTGCTGTCTAGTCTCTTCATCTGGCAAATGATGCAAAGTAGCGATACAAAAAACTAGATCAAAACTAGCGTCTTCGAATGGTAATTTGGTCATTTCTGCTTGAACATATTTGTTGTTCGGAAATTCTTTCTTAGCTTCAGCCAATTGCCCTTCACTTTGATCCAAACCTATGTAATCTATAGAGTCTTGAAATTTTGCGAAAATCTGATATAATCTGCCAGTACCACAGCCTAAATCCAAAACTTTAAGATTAGGTTTAAGATAGTCTATAAGAGGAACTAAATCATCCCAAATATATTGTCTGGTACTAGCAAAAAGAGGTGCAATGATGTCATACACTTCCCTATTTTGTTCAATTATCTTTTTTATTCTTGTCATATTTTTTAAAATGGAAGAAGAATTAGAAAAAATTTTATTAGAAATAATATCTCACCATCCTAAAACCAAGGATGATTTTAATGATGCCCGCCGTCGAATTTGTGGAAAAATGAAAACAGTCCAACCTTCCAACATGAAGCTTTTTAAAGCTTACCAGAATTTGTTAAAAAAGAAAAGTGTCAAAGCTGACAAAAACTTAGAATTACTCCTACGCAAAGCCGATATTCGTTCCATGTCTGGAGTAGCAATTATCACTTCTCTTATCAAACCTTACACTTGCCCAGGACAATGTATCTATTGTCCAACTGAAGTCAAAATGCCAAAAAGTTACATTGCTACCGAACCAGCTGCAGCTCGCGCTCTAGCCTTAGCTTTTAGTCCTTATAGACAAATGCAAATGCGTCTTGAAATGCTTGAAAAAACAGGACACCCTACTGACAAAATAGAATATATTCTCAAAGGTGGTACTTGGAATGCTTACCCTCTTCGTTATCAATATTGGTTTATTTTAGAATCTTTCAAAGCCTGCAATGATTTGACTAGAAAAACACCAACCAAAGCTACTCTCGAAAAAGATTGGAAAGAAAAAACTCTAGAAGATTTACAAAATGCTTTAGCAATTGAACAAGAATACAACGACAAAAAGTCCAAACATAAAATCATTGGACTCACTCTCGAAACCCGTCCCGACGCTATTTCTCCAAAAACTATTTGGCATATGCGAGAACAAGGATGTACTCGTATTGAACTTGGACTACAAGCACCCGATGACAAAATTCTTGAATTAGTAAAACGTGGCCACACTGTCGAACAATTTCG
>MFRB01000108.1:592-5719 GCA_001783255.1 Candidatus Magasanikbacteria bacterium RIFOXYD12_FULL_33_17 | reverse complement strand
TGCAAAATATCAAAGCTCTGAATTTGCAAAAAGTAAATAAACTAAAAAATTCTTATTTGCAATTGATTTATAAAGTTTTAAATTAGAAATTATGACTACACCAGAACAAATGAGGGAATTAGAAATTGAGATAGTAAAAAAGTTTAGTGAAAAGATACAAAAAGTACTTTTTGAATTTTTAGGATTTGAACTTTATTCAAATATAGACATAGAAAATATAATAATTAAATATTTAGTAATAAACAATAAATCTCCACATGAATTGAATAAACAAGATCAAAGAAATATTTTTGCGGATGCTTTGATTACAGCATTAGATCACTTAAAAACTTTATATAAAGCAACAGAAGAACCAACAAAAATTCCAAGAAAAAGAACAGAACAAGAATGGCGCGAAGCAACAGACGCAGAATTGAGTATAGAATGCGCAGATCTTATAGCGTATTATGAAAATAAAGGACCTGTTATTCCAGAAACAAAAAGAGATTGCAAACAAGAAGTTGCCGAACTTGAAACAATGTTTACTGAATTTGAATTAAAACACAATCTTACAGAATTGTTAGCAATTGACGTGATGGGTCCAAAAGGCACACCAATACGTGAACAAAGAACTCTTGCCAATAAAGATAGAACAGTTATATTTACCAAAATGAAAAAGCTAAAAGATGAAACAGATATTTCAGAAGAACAAATGTCTGAATTCATAGCTAAATATGACAGAATCAATATGGCAGTAGGCGCAATAGTAGGAGATGTAAATATAGGTAAACTAGACCATAGTCATAGAGAAGTTACACTTTAAAAAAATATGCAAAAAATTAAAGCAATTGGTTTTGATTGGAGTGGTGTAGTTTTTTTTCATCCCACAAAACACAATAAAATGGTTCCTGAATTTCTAAATATTTCCAAAGAAAATTTTTCTGATTCTTATTACCAACATAACCACCTAATAAATAAAAAAGATATAGACCCAAAAGAATTTTGGACTATAGTGTTTACAGATTTAGGATATGAATCAAGAGTAGATGAATTCCTAGAAGCCTTGAACAATTTACCAAAAGGAAAATATAACGAAGAAATACTTCCCATACTTGATTTACTAAAATCAAAAGGTTATAAACTAGGTCTATTTAGTAATCATACAGTTGCTGGGGCCAAAGAAGCTAGAGAATTTGGCGTAGATGAACTGTTTGATGTCACTCTTTTTTCTGCTGAAGTCGGTGTGATGAAATCTCATCCTGAAGCCTACCTTTTGCTAGCCGAAAAACTAGGCGTAGATATTTCTGAAATGATTTATATAGATGATACTCCCCACAATTTGGACAAAGCTCATGAAATAGGATTCGAACCGATCCTCTATACTGATATGCCAAACTTTTTACAAAGATTGGAAGAACTAGAAATTTTGACAAAAAGTGAAATAGAAAAATTATAATAAAAAAAGACTCACTTCTTCAAGTGAGTCTTTTTTCGTTTTATCAACTATACTTTTTTATCTCTAGCAGCTTTAGCAGCTTTTTCTCCTGCTTTTTTACCTATATTAAAAAAATTTTTATATTTTTCTAATTTTTCCTTTGCTTCTTTTTCTTTTTGTTTTTTTTTCTTTGTTTCCTCACTATCAAAATCTCCATCGACGGCAAATAGGCTCATATGATTGGTGGTTAAGAATAAATATGTAAAATATTACATTATTTTGACATTAAATTTATTTGTGAAGCCAAAAATTTGTAAGCGCCATCTACTTCACTAGTTTTATCTGTTATACCAGGCAGTCTATTTACTTCCATTAAATATGGTTTACCATTATTTTTGTTAATAATAATATCAGCTCTAGACCAAATCAAACCCAATTTTTTACTAGCTTTGACTGCAATATCTTTTATTTTTTGAGGTATTTTTGATTTATCTATAAAAACTTCTGTTGCACCGTGAAGAGCGTGATTTAGAAATTCGCCTTCTTGGTGATAACTCTTTTCTCCAGAAACTACTACCCCATTAGCAACCATTATACCCCAATCATAATCATTGGGAATATACTGTTGCAAAATATATTTACGATGTTTGGGAAACAATTCCATTTTAGACAACAATTCTTTTTGACTATTTATCTTCATAGAATTTGTACCTCTTGAACCTCTAATATCTTTCACTATCAAAGGATAACCAATAATACTTTTTATTTGTGCCAAACTTTTTGACAAAATACTAATATCCACAAACAAGGTGTCTGGTGTAGAAATATTGTTTAAGGAAAAAATCATATGATCAGTCAACTTAGAAGTTCCCTTTTCAACAAAAGTACTTGGTACATTTTTTTCATCCAAATAAAGCTGAACAGCATAAGCCAAATCACGAGAAGTCCAAGAAGAAGATAACCAAACCAAAGAAAAATTTTTCAAATCAATATCATTGTGTGTAACTAAAATTTTGTTTTTTTTAAAAACAATTTTGATATTTTTCAAAGTACCTTTTGTCAATTCTATTGGAAAAGAAAATCTGTTTATCACCTGTTGCATATTTTTTACAGAAGGTAATACCAATAGTTTGAAGTTTTTTTTCATCATAGCAATTTCAATTAAAAATAACGCATTCTCAAAAACCAAAGGCTATACTTATACTATACAGCAAATAGACAAAAAATGGAACCTACAAATAAAAAACCTCGCTTTTTACAGACGAGGCTTTTTAGAAAATATTTACTTTTTCTTTTTTGTTGCTACTTTTTTCTTAGCAACTTTTTTTTCTGTTTTTTCTTTTTTTGGTTTTTCTTCTTTTACTGTTTTTTCAGTAAAATCAACTTCTTTTTTTGCTTTAGAAATTTTCTTGTCTGCTGTAGGTTCTTCTACTGCTTTAGCAGTTTTGCCACCTAACAATTCCATAAGTTTGTCAACTTTAGAATTTAGCATATTTATTTTTTCCAAAAGTTCTGGAGAACCTGAGCCAGATGATTTTCTATCATTGCCTCTATCTCCACCTTTGCCAAAACATTTATCACAAAATATTTCTTTACCAGGTGTTGGTCTAAAAGGTACTTGACAATTACCACCACACTTATCACAAACAGCGTCGTGCATTTGTCTATCGTCAAAACTTACACGATCACGTCTTTCTGGTCTATCGCCACCAAATTCTCTACGTCTTGGAGCGAAATCGCCTTGTTGTTTACCAAAACAATTGCTACAGAATACTGGTCTACTACCAGTTGGCTTAAATGGCACTTCGCAATCATTGCCACATTCTTCACAAACAGCGGGGTGCATAGTTGGTCTATCACCATCTCTACCACCACCAAAACCACCTCTACTTTGAGGTCTACCGCCACCAAAACCTCCACGACTAAAACCACCACTTGATCTCTTGCCGTCACGATTAAAACTTCCCATATAAAATGTTCCAATTACTTAAACGTAATTTGTCCCTTACTATAGCAGAATTTTGAGTGTTTGTCAAGGGAACACGAATATTATTTCAAATACTAAACAAATATTAACCACAAATATTAGACATACACTCATAGTGACTTGAAGTAACTAAAGGTAATTAGATGATGTTTTGTTAGTTACTTCCAGTTACTTTTTGTTATCGTATAATAGATAACTGTAAACAAAAAATACCTCTTAACAAATTGTTACGAGGTACCTGCCTGCCGGCAGGCAGGCGTGTTACTACGCGATATGCGAAAGTTTAATATCTTCCCAAATCCAACTCTTGATCAAATTTTATCTTTTCCACGAAATCTGGCATATGACTAATAAGAATGACAGTGCCTTGATAATTGTTTATAGCTTCTGCAATGACAGGAATATGACGGAAATTGATATGATTGGTAGGTTCGTCCAAAACAAGTAAACCAGGTTGAAGTAAAACCAATCTAGCAAAAGACAAAAGACCCTTTTGACCTTCTGACAAATGAGAAATTTTTAGTCCCATCATTTCGCCAGTAATAAGAAAACCAGCAGCTACCGCACGCATATTTTCTATAGTAGTTCCCTCTTGTACCACACTTTGCAAAGAATCAAAAACTGTTTGTTCATAATCAAGCGTAGCAAAATCTTGACTATAATAACCTACACGAGTATTTTTCATAATAGTAACACCTTCGTTGCTACCATTTACCAAAGTACGAAGTAAAGTACTTTTTCCCACTCCGTTTGGCCCGGCGATAAGTAGTCTATCTCTTTGACGCAACATAATGTCTACCTCTTTGATAACAGGTTCATGATTTTTGATAACTTTTATAGATTTTATAGTCACCACGTCACCGATAATTCCTTGGGCAGGAATTTCAAATTCTCTGATAGTCTTGTCTTCACGACGAACTTCGACTTTATTTTCTTCAAATTCTTCTATTTCTTCACGCAATTTACTGGCTAATTTACGCATCTTACCACCTTTGTTGGAAAAGAAGTTTACTTTGTCTTTGTTATCTTGAATTTGTTTTTTCAATTGAGCATTTTTCTTTATTTCTCTATCAATTCTATTTTGAATTTCTTCTACTACTGAATAATAGTCACCAACATAAGTCTCAACTTTTTTGGTAAAAACATCAAGATAAATAACACCTTCAGTAAAACAATTAAGGAAATCAGCATCATGAGAAATCACAATCACAGTCTTATCATACATAACCAAAAATTGGATAAGATGATCAATTCCTTCTTTATCTAAATTATTAGTTGGTTCGTCCAAAAGCAAAATATCAGGATTCTGAATAAGGGCATAAGCAAGTAATACTCTAGCTTGTTGTCCACCAGACAAATCCCCTACTTTTCTATCTGTTGGCACGGTTAAGTTCACGGCATCCATAACTTTGCTAATCTGACTCTTGATATTGCCAGGAACTTCTATAAAAGCTTTACTAAAATATTCTTCAATTGTCAGCACCAAATCTTCCTTAGCAACAATTTGTTCAGCGGTACCAATACTAGCATCATTCGTCAAAAAAACATTGCCCGAATTTGGTTTGTTTTCACCTTTGATAAGTTTAAAAAGTGTACTTTTGCCAGCACCATTTTGACCCATTAATGTAAGTTTTGCACCTTTACGCACAGAAAAACTAACCTCTTCCAAAACAGGTTTTCTTTCTGCATATTCAAAACAGACATTGTCAAAACGTAGGATTACTTC
>MFRB01000108.1:148-583 GCA_001783255.1 Candidatus Magasanikbacteria bacterium RIFOXYD12_FULL_33_17 | reverse complement strand
AAAACGTAGGATTACTTCTTCTGCCATAATAATTTTATAAAAAAATTTAAGTCAACTGCCATATAATCTCATATTTTAGGGCTTTTGTCAATCTATATATTGGATAAATAACAAATTCTGGAGTATAATAAAAATATAGTAAGTATCTTTTTATTCACAAATTTAATTATAAAATATGTTCAAAGAATATATAGAATATTTCAAAGACAATCCAAAAGGTCTATGGTTCAAACGTAAACTCTATGGTTGGGGCTGGACACCTGTAACTTGGCAAGGATGGCTCGTTACCCTTACTTTCATTGGATTCATCTTATGGACAGGAGTTTCTCTTGGTGCAAGTGGTGAGGAACCAACGGCTACAGAACTAAAATGGTACTTTATAAAAATTGTCGGAGCAGTGATTTTGCTAATAATAATTGCTTACAAAAAAGGAGA
>MFRB01000108.1:0-138 GCA_001783255.1 Candidatus Magasanikbacteria bacterium RIFOXYD12_FULL_33_17 | reverse complement strand
TGGCAATGGGGTGTACCAAAGAAAGATGATGATTCACGAAACACGTAGCACGTAACAAAATTTGTTACTTGTTTTGTACCAAGAGAAAACAAAAACCGTTCTTACTTGAACGGTTTTTTGTTTTCAGACTACTATTAC
>MFRB01000107.1:3756-5140 GCA_001783255.1 Candidatus Magasanikbacteria bacterium RIFOXYD12_FULL_33_17 | reverse complement strand
CTACTTCGAGAGCCAAACACGCAAGAAAATGTTCATAACTACGAATACTAGCTGACAACAACTCTACATGTCCATCACCTTTTTTATAAATTTTTTGAATATTTTCTATCAAACTCATCCCATTTAGACCTTTATCATCAAGCCTACCAATAAAAGGAGAAATAAATATATCACCTTTTTTTGAACCATTACTCATATTATATACAGCAGCTGATTGCTCTTCAGAAAAACACAAAGTCATATTAACTTTTATACCTTCTTTTAGCAAATCATGTTCAGCTTGTAATCCATTTTCTGTAATAGGTAATTTGATATGTGCATTAGGAATCCACTTGTTCATTTCTATAGCTTGTTCTATCATTTTTTCTTTTGACGTATTTTTATCAGCATAGACTTCTATTGATATTGAACCCTCGGGAATCATGACACGAATTTCTTCTATTACACTTTTGTAAAAAGCATTTATTTCTTCTGAAGTTAATTTTTCTCCAGCAGAAAGTTTGGCTTGCAATTCTGGATTTTTGGCAATAAGACTTGGATTGGTAGTCTGTCCATCGAGAAAACCAAGAAGTTTGATAGCTTCTCTTGTTTCTACTGGATTACCACTGTCAAGAAATATTTTTGTTTTGAGATTTGGTGGGCGCATAGTGTAGGTTATTAATTTAGTAGATTATTAGTTTATTATAGCACTAAAAAAAACGATAAACAAATAATCAAACATTGTTTTTAATTATTAGAACGTCCTTTATATTACCAATGGGGAGTTTGAGGGGGAAGCTGTTTGTCCCGATAAATCGGGATTGTTACTTTTTTGTTAAAAAAGTAAGGTCGTAATTAATAAGTAAATTTTTCTTTTAAACAAAAAACTCTCTAAAAAGAGAGTTTACTTGTGGACCTTATGGGACTTGAACCCATGACCTCTTCCATGCCATGGAAGCGCTCTAGCCAGCTGAGCTAAAGGCCCATTTTACTTCAAATAAAGTAAAAACATATTATCAAATCACCTGAATTTTGTCAAAACTCTCAATTCTTTATTCCCCTCTCTTACAAAGAGAGGGGCTAGGGGTGAGTTGCGTCTTTATCTAATCTACCAATTCAATCTCCAAATAGCAAAATTCAAAATAGATGCAAATGAAACCCAAGCCAAATAAGGAATCAATAAATAAGAAGCAAGGTTTGAAAATTTGTGAAACTTTATCATAGTTATAGCAATTGAAACCCACAAAATAATTATTTCAGCGAAAGCCAAGCCTGGACTCAAAATTCCAAAAAATAAAGCACTCCACAAAACATTCAACAAAAGTTGTAATAAATAAATTTGCAAAGCTTCTTTTTTCTTTTTTTGATGAAACATAGTTTTCTTGGTCCAAACAAGATAAACAGC
>MFRB01000107.1:0-3651 GCA_001783255.1 Candidatus Magasanikbacteria bacterium RIFOXYD12_FULL_33_17 | reverse complement strand
AATTATTTTAATGTTTTAATAGTTTTATATTTTAATTTTATTTTTTACGTCTATCCGTGTCTCTTATCTCAATTTTATCTCTTTATCTCTATTTATTTTTTATCAACGAAGAGATGAATTGAGATAATAAAAAAATTTTTTTAGACAATTATTCCTTTTCAAACAATAATGACAACGAATTCACACAATGTCTAATATTTTTTGAAGTCAGACCTTCGCCCTCAAATACATGCCCAAGATGTGCAGCACAATTAGCACACTGTATTTCAGTCCTTGATCCATCAGCATCGGGAAGTCTAACGATAGCACCCTTTATTTCATCATCAAAACTTGGCCAACCACAACCAGACTCAAATTTGTCATCTGATTTATAGAGTTTTACACCACAACGCTTACACATATAAAAACCTTTGTCGTGATTTAAATTGTACTCACCAGAAAAAGGCGCTTCGGTACCTTTGTGCAAGATTATATTTTCTTCTTCTGGAGTAAGTAATTTAAACATATTTAAAACTAAACAAAATCCTTAAAGTTTTTCACAAAACCATAAATTTCTTTTTGTAGTTCATGAGGGTTATTCAACACCAAAATATGATTTGCTTCAGGTATAACATTTAATTCAGAATTTTTTATAAGACTATTTATTTTTTTAGCCTCAAGCATATTGAAAACACTATCTTTCTCACCTTCAATAATAAGAACTCTTTTTTTGATACTTTTCAAAATTTCTATAGCATCAAATTTGGCAATATTTTGATATGTAAATATCCAAGATTTGAAAGTAGTATGAATAATATCTGAAAAAATCCGTTTTACATTCCAATCCCCTGTCCCTACATACTTTTCAAAATCCATGTGTGAAAAACTTTTTTGACCAGTTTTCATTTTTTCCAAAAAATAATTCAAAATAAAAACAAAAGGTTTGTTTGCCTTAAAAAAATAACGCATTTTTTTTGGAGCTTTGTACGTAGTATCTACCAAAATATATGATTGTGCCAAAGTTGGAAACAATTTATGGAAAATAGTTACCACCATACCGCCAAAACAATGTCCTATTAAAATAAAATCTTTTATTTTTTCTTTTTTCAAAATTTCAAAGACATCCTTGGCAAAATTTTCTAGATCATAGTCGTCTACATTATCTGGTCTTGCTGACTTACCATGTCCACGAAAATCAATGGCTAAAGTAGAAATACCCTTGCGATGAAAAAAATGTAACTCTTTGTTCCAAGCTGTCAAATTACCACCAGCACCATGCAAAAAAACCAAAAACCCACTATTTTTGTTTTCTCTTACAATATCATAATTTATTTTAACCCCGTCAAAAGAATTTATTTGTTTTTGCATAATATATAGTTAGTAACATTATACTATATATCAATTTTTTAAACCATACATGCACATTATTATAAACAAAAATAATAAAAAAATAACTAATATATTCATATTAATATATAGATATTGTATATTATACGAACTTAATGTATAATAACACCGAATTAAGAAATAATGACATTATGATCACAAAAAATATTTTAAAATATACACAACAAATACTATTAGAAAAAAAGTATAGTGCAAAGACAATCACTACCTATTTATTTTATCTTAAAAAATACCTAGACTTTTTGGAAAACAAAAAACTAATAGATGAAACAAAGTCTGTAGAAAAATTTTTGAATTACCAAAAAGAAAACAATAATTCTAATCAAACTTTCAACTTGATTTTAAATATACTAAATTTTTTCTACACAAATGTACACACCATTGTAGACAAACTTGATATAAAGTATAAAAAAGTAACTAAACAAAAAATCCAAACTCTCACAAAACAACAAATAATTAAAATTTTAGATAGTACCAAAAATGAAAAACATTTCCTAATTTTCGCATTATCTTATGGTTCGGGGCTACGTTTAAACGAAATAACAACGTTAAAGATAAAAAATATAGATTTAAAAAAAAATATTATAAAAATTTGTAATAAACAAGGTAGAGAAGTCAGAAAAACCATTTTACCAGAAAATCTAAAAGAAAAAATAGAAAAATTTATAATAAATAAAAAACAAACACAGCTATTTTTTTTGAATAAGGCAGGGAAACAACTTTCTGAAAGATCCTTACAAATAGCCTTCACTAGAGCATTAATACGCGCAAAAATCAAAAAACAAACATCTTTTCAAGTCCTACGCCATAGTTTCACTACACATTTACTAGAAAGTGGTATCAATATTGAAAGTTTGCAACAGATGTTAGGACACAAAAATATTAGAACTACCAAAAAATATAAAAAAAACACTCACTATAATCTAACTGAAATAAAAAGCCCTCTATAAAATGTTCCACGTGAAACAAAGGAAACTAATAACTAATAATTACAAATTAACAAAGTGTTTCACGTGAAACAAAATATTATTTAAATTAATTACGCGGGTGTGTTGTTCTTCCACAAGTATTTTTTGTATATAAGTCTCTGCATAAAGAAACAAGGCCGACACACGACTTTTACACCATCGGATGTTTCAGATACGTAATCTAGCAAACGATCTTACATGCTTACACTTTTTTTCGTAATAAAAAATGCCTTTCTTAGGCATTTTTGTATACAATGGTGTGTACTTTTACTTTTTATTATGATAAATATCCAAAACTCATACAAGCTCTATACAAACTCTCTGTTGTTTCCAACATCTCAGTTGAAGTTATATCTCCTATTCTTTTGCATGAATTGCGAGAAGATACCACTTCAGTCAATTATTTTTGTATTATCAACGAAAATTCTTCAACAAATGATCACGTAGACAAGACTTTAGGTATTACACCTTTTTTGTAATAAATAATAAACGTTTTCATCACCACAAGCTTTATCTTTACTTTTCTTTAGAAAATAAAAAACTACAATTTATCCATCTTGAGAGGATTAGCCAAAATTATCATTATGATATCTTTTGAGTTCTTTTTCAAATATTAAGGATCTTTCACCTTCAAATTCTGATTTCAAAGGAGAGAACTCAGATTTCATCATTTTGTTCAATTATTACAACAATATTATAGCACAAAAAACACCTTTTGTCAAGCAAAAATGCGGATGTTTGTATATACTACTCTATACAAACACACACAATTGTAGTAGTGCCCCCGACATGAGTCGAACATGTGTCTAGGGTTTAGGAAACCCCTATTCTATCCACTGAACTACGGGGACATTTGAACAATTCCAAAATAAAAATAACAAATTCCAAATACTTTGTAAATATGCTATAATACACCTACCTAATTTACTAGTAGAATACTCTATGAAAGCCTCTTTCATTAATATTTTAGGCTGGTACGGGGCTCTAGCTATTTTAATAGCTTTTGCACTGGTAAGTTTCAACACTATCAGCTCAAACTCTTATATTTACCAAGTTTTAAATCTAACAGGCTCGGTTGGTATCCTTATCAATGCTAAACGTAAAAAGGATTTCCCGGCGGTAGCACTCAATGCTTGTTGGATAATCATAGCTTTGATAGCTTTAATTAGATTTTTTTGATATGCTCTCTATACTAATAGGTATCTTTGGTATCATTGCGATAGCTATTGTAGCGTTTTTTTTCGGTAAAAGCAAGTAGAAAACCATTGTTAAATGGTTAAATTGTTAAATTGTTGTT
>MFRB01000106.1:5107-5982 GCA_001783255.1 Candidatus Magasanikbacteria bacterium RIFOXYD12_FULL_33_17 | reverse complement strand
TAATCATGCAAAACATTGAATTCTTCCAGAACTTTTTTATCATTAGAAAATTCTATTTTTACTTTTTCTCTAATACATCTATTTATCAAATTTCGATGATTTTTGTTCATATTCATCAAAATATTTTCTTCACTATCACGCAAATCCAAAAGCCAAGTAGTCTCAGCTAATACGTGTGTAGGTGCTTTACGAAAACCTATTTCGGCATAATTTTGTTTGTTTGTTTCAGTGTCTTCGATGAAAGGTGAAACACGAATAAAAGAATAGTTTTCTTTTTTGGCTTTTTGTTTTAAAAAATCTAACCAAGACTGTAAAGCTTCTTTATTATTTTCTGTTATATAAGGTCCATAAGGTACAAAAAGAAAGTTGCCACGTTTAGCATGTACACTTAATATCAAAGAACCTCCTACAAGTTCATTATTTTTATAAATACCAATAAGCCAATACTTCTCCCCCATCAATTTATAAAACTCACCATATTTGTAAGATTGGTTCATGAGAGTGTATTTTTGTTTTAGCAAAAATTCTTCCCAATTTTTTTTATTTTCAATTTCTTTTATTTCGTACATAATTATTTTTCTTTTGTACTATGACCAACAATGGTTCTTTTTCTTAGTTTTTGAATTAAAGAAAATATTTTGTATTTGAAAGGATTCAAAATTATTTCCAAAGGTTTTGGATAACACTCTAATTTACCCTCAAAACCAGCTTTAAACTTCGCTACACCGTCTAGAGGATGAGATTTTTGCCAAGTATAATTATGATGTGAATTTTTGTCAGTACTTCCCTCTTCGGCTGGTGGAGCCATTCCCCAAAAGTCATAAATTTTGCAACCAAGTTGTTTGGCTAATTTTATTATTTCAAATTGATTTAGA
>MFRB01000106.1:0-5060 GCA_001783255.1 Candidatus Magasanikbacteria bacterium RIFOXYD12_FULL_33_17 | reverse complement strand
ATAATACATTTTATTTTCGTATTTGAAAACAATAGCTGAGGATAATACATCCTCTCCAAAATAAGTTGTAAGCTGGTAAACACTATCCAATTTCAATAATTTTTCAATATAAGTTTTGTCATGAGTTCTAATACTATTTCTTTCAGTTGTCATTTCATTCAATTTCCAGTAAGTTTCTAGGTTTTTTTCTTGTTTGCATACTACACCTTTTTTGATAGCTAGATTTATATTGTATCTAGTTTTGCTATGCATTTCAGATAAGATTTCATTTTCAGATTTTTCTAGATCTAGTAACCAAGTACATTCTGGTTGACGATTTCTTACTTCGCTAAAAATAAAATTTTTTGTAGTGTTGCTATTCAATCTTTCAACTCGCCAAAATACAAAATTTTTTTCTTGAAAAAATTTACTTATTTCATCCAAAATTTCTTGACTAAAAGAAACTCTTGGTACATAGATAAACTTGAAACCTAGAGCATTGGAAGTAACAACACCTTGAAATTGGACTTTTTCATTGTTATTAGTTAGTTCATATCTAAGGAGGTGTCTGCCCGTATCTTTCAAGAATTCACCATATTCCCAAGATTGTAAAAATTCTTTTTTTAGTGTCCAATCTTCTTTTTTTAATACTTCTTTTATCATACATTGTTATTTATTAATTCAACTATCAACTTAGCTTGAGTATACGTAATGTCTTTGTTAATTGGTAAATTTATAGATCTGGTAGCTAAATATTCAGCTTTGGGACAACTATTTTTTATATAACCAGTTCTTTCTATATCTAAATATTTATCATTGGGAGCAATCACTGAGTCATACCAGTTACCCAAGATAATTCTTTTTTTCTTAGCTAATTGAATCAAGTTTTTTGGATTATCTACCAAAATTGTATACCTCAAAAGAATTTCATCATTAGATATTTGGGGTTTTTGAATATTTTTGGCTACTAACATTTTGTCATATATTTCAGAAATTTCTTGTCGGTGTTTGTTCATTTGTTCCAATTTTTGCAATTGATTCAACAAAATTTTTGCCAAAGAATTCGGATATTTTGCTGGATAAAAATTTAATTTGTGGCAAGATTTTTCTTCTTTGTAAATTATTTTTCCTGTTATACCCATTTTTTGAGCCAAAGATAATCCTAGTTTTCCTAAATTGGCTACATCATAAAGAGCTTTACCAATATAAAAGATTGGGAAATTACAAAGATTTTGTAATATTGTTTTTGTGCTTGATTCTGGTAGTTTCTTATTTAACAACATTATTTTTTCGGCTATTTTGTCATTGTTGGTAATAAGTGCCCCACCTCGTGATGATGATATAACTTTGTCTGTACCAAAACTAAACATACCAATATCTCCCCAAGTTCCTATTAATTTGTCTTGGTATTTACCACCTATAGTATGAGCACAGTCTTCTATGACTATTAGATTATTTTCTTTGGCTATTTGTAATAAATTTTCTAAATCTGCAGCTTTGCCAAAAGTATGTTGAATAATTAATATTTTTGATTTTGGTGTTATTTTCTTTTTCAAATCTTCTACAGACATGTTTAAATCTTCGTTTATGTCTACATATACAGGTTTAGCTCCTGCCCAATTAATAGCATTACTAACAACAAGACAAGTATAGGCTTGAACTAAAACTTCATCACCATACTTTATATCTGTTGCTTCTATAGCTTTTTGTAAAGCAGTACGTCCACTATCAAAAGTAATCGCATATTTTACAGAAAAATAATTTTGTAACCAATTTTCAACTTGGATAATATTGTTACCTTTTTTTAGTTGAGACCATTTCCAGGGTAAAAATAAAAAAGACAAAGCAGTACTTACATCTTTTTTATAAATGTTAGGATGAAAACCTGTAAAAATCATAATTTTATTTAGCTAATTCTTGTCTTACGATATCAGGTATTCTGTTTTCTAATAAAATAACTGATTTTTTTTCTTTTTGATTTTTTATAAATTCTAATAAATCTTTGCTGTTTAGTTTTACCATAACTTTTGTATTGTATTTTGTCCCCACACCTTTTTTTAAGGGTTCTATGAAATCAGGAGCTGTAATGACTAATTCATCCGCTACAAAAGCCACTTCGCCACCAATTTGTTCATGTATATCATCACTTAGCTCGCCTAGTTCTATTATTCCTCTAGTAATGACTATTCTGGTATATTCATGAGAATAACCAGCTAACATATTTATAGCAACGCGAAAACCATCAGGATTGGAGTTGTAAGTATCATCAATTATAATAGCTTTACCATAATTATAAATATGCAAAGCATGTTTTGGATTTTCTATTTTTTTGACAGCTTCTTTTATTTCTTCAATAGAAAAACCTAAATAGTTAGCAACCAAAAGAGAAGGTGCTAAATTCAAAATATTATATTCGCCTGTAATTTTTGTTTGTATTTCGATTAAAATTTCTTTTCCATCAATTGTTTTTTTGAATTTACCAATTATGCCTATTTCATTACTTTTTATATCTTCAATTAGACATGTTGGTTGGTATTCTTCTTCAAAACCAAAAGTTAAAACTTTGGCTTTTATTTCATCTAAAAATTCTCGACAATACTTGTTGTCAGAATTTGTTACTGCCAAACCATTTTTTGGTAAAAATCTTAATAACTCATATTTTGCTTTTTGGATGTTTTCAATAGATCCAAACAAACTTAAGTGTTGAGGACTAATAGCAGTAAGTATGCCAATTTCAGGGTGGACAATATTGCAATGTTCTGTCAAATCACCCACATTATAAGCTCCCATTTCAACTATAAAAAAGTCAATATCTTTGAAGTTGTTTTGTAAAATAAATTTACTGATACCAAAATCTGTATTAATATTTTTTGGTGTGCAAATAACTTTGAATTTGTAAGCGAGTAACTGAGTAAGAATTTCTTTGGTACTAGTTTTACCATAACTACCAGTGATACCTATCACACGTAATTTTTTTAGTTTTTGCAATTTCTTTCTGGCCATTCTAGCAATATGATCTTTGACAAATTGAGAAGCAATATTGAGTAAATGTACTAAAATAGTAATAGTTACAAAACGCAAGAAACTAAAAGCAGCGATAGTCCTAATATCTTCTGTCTTTAGATAAAATGCAATTTCAATTAATACTGAAGAGAAAATTAACAAAATTATTTTCAAACTAAATTTTGGTTTCTTGATTGGTTTTTTGAGAATTATCTTTGCTAAAAAATATAAAAAGTCTAAAAAGTATATTAGAAAAACTGCCCACTCAATCACCAAAAAATAGCTTTGATTCCAAAAAAATACTACCAAAACAAGTGGCATTTTATAAATAAAATCATAACGGAAAATAATTCGTTTACCTTCAGAAGTGCGAAGTAAATCCAAGAATCTATCCCAACGATATTCTTTTAGTTGCCAAAAATAAGCAAATTGCAAATATTCATTGCTCATGCTTATTAGCCAAAGTAATATAATGGATAAATCTAAGAGATTCATATTACCTAATTAGAAAATGTTTTTATTATATTTAATAATTCTTCTTTTTTCCAAAGGTGTAAGCCATGTGTTCCTCCTTTTATAATTTCTAATTTTGCACCTACAATATTTTCAGCAATTTCTAATCCATCTTTGACAGAAACAAAAGTATCTTTGTCACCCCAGACAACTAGAGTTGGGATTTTTATTGTTGGCAAAAATTCACTGACATCTTCTTTGGTAATCTTGAGAAAAATTTCTCTTTTGATGCCAGTTGTTTTATTGTAATCCCCTGTTCCGGCTGATTTGTAAAGTAATTTACGCATAAAACCAGCAAATTTATTTAGCCCTGGTAAACTAAATACTATTTTACCACTTTTGGCAATAAATTTAAAGATTTCATTTCTAATACTTTCTGGTCTGCGATAAATAGCAGCTCCACTCAAAATAAGTTTATCAACAATATTTGGTTCGTGAGCAAGTAAATAAGTCGCAATTTGACCACCAAAACTATGTCCAAGTAAAATTGTTTCCTGATTTACTTGTTTTAGACTAATTATTTTGTCTTTGACAAACTGTGAGTACTCCTCCACACCCCAGATTGAGCTAGGACAAGGCTCATCACCAAAACAGGGTAGTTCTATCACTTCTACTTCAAAATCATTCTCTGCCAAAGATACAAAGTCAGACCAAGTTTGTCTTGATCCGTTCCAGCCGGGGATGATGAAAAGTTTTGTTTTTTGTTCCATAATATTTGTAACTCAGGACTTTAGTCCTGATTAAAAGTATTTCAAGGCTTTAGCCTTGAGTTACATGGCTTTTTTGATAATTGATACTAAATCAGCATTATCACCTATTTTTATATTTTCTAATTCTGACAATTCAATCCATTCTGGTTTTGAGTTAAATATAGTTTCCGTAGGCTCAAGATGTATTTCAGAGATTTCTTCAGAAATTATTTCACAAAGAAAAAACATTCTAATAGTCTGACAATTTTTACCAGATCCAGGTAGTTTAAAAAAACTATCAGTTACTTCTACTATATTTTTCATTTTAACTTGATAACCAGTTTCCTCTTTTATTTCACGTGAAATTGCATCTTTCAATTTTTCACCTATTTCTACTCCTCCACCTGGTAATGTATAACCAAAATCTTGTTTGAACATCAAAACTTTATTGTCTTTGACAATAATACCATAAACAGAAGGACGTAAATTTAAACTTGCTACATCCATTTCTATTTTGTTTCCATCCTTATCTTCTCCTGTAACAGTTTTATTCATATTATTTTTTAATACAATTTTTTACTATTTCAAGTAATTTACCATCGTCCCCTGCCATCTTGAGATTTTTAATTTCAGATAAATCTATCCATTCTTGAGTAAAATTTAGAATATTTTCAGACTCAGTTAATTTTATATCCTGAGGATTTTCAGAAATTATCTCGCATTTGTAAAATATCTTTATAGTATGACTGTATTTTTCTTTTACAGGTGATTTGACAAAAGCTGTCTGTATATCAAGTAAATCTCCTACTTCCACAGTATAGCCAGTTTCTTCTTTTAATTCTCTTATCAAAGTATCTATGTGATTTTCACCAAGAT
>MFRB01000105.1 GCA_001783255.1 Candidatus Magasanikbacteria bacterium RIFOXYD12_FULL_33_17 | reverse complement strand
TAAGTGTGAAAGTGGTGAAGAAAAACAAATAACACGAATGTTAAACGAATTACACTAATTAACTGGCAGTGGTGGACTGAACATCCTAAGCTGTTAAGATATTCTTAATAATATGGATTTATTAAATATTGAAATAGAAACAGAAAGACTTAGGCTAATACCTGTTTCAGAAAAATATCGGGAAGATATATTTAAAGAATTTTCTCCAGAGATTGTTACTTATATGGTTCCCAAACCAGCCGAAAAAATAGAAGAAACCGATACCTTTATTTCTAGCACTGTAGAGAATATGAAAAAAGGGGAAGAAATTGTTTTGTCTATTTTGAAAAAAGATTCTGGAGAATTTGTAGGTATTACAGGACTTCATCATATTGATACTCTTCATCCTCATTTTGGGGTTTGGACTAAGAAAAGTTCACATGGTAACAAATATGGACGAGAAGCTTTGCAAGGTTTAAAAAAATGGGCAGATGAAAATATAAAATATGAATATATCATTTACCCAGTTGATAAAAGAAACATTGCAAGTAGAAAAATAGCAGAAAGTATTGGTGGTGTGATAGAAGACGAATATGAAAAAGTTGGTATGGGAGGCCAACAGCTTGATGAAGTGGAATATCGTATTTATCCAAGTAAATAAAATATATGTCAGAAATAATAAATGAAGAACAAGAAAAATTTGTAAGATATTTCGAATTTGAATTTGAAAATTTATTTAAAGAGTGGAAACTTGAGTGGAATTCAGTGGGGAATGGTCCTACAAATGAAGCCTTATATATAGAAAAAATTGATCCAAATTTTCATGATGTTGATAGAAAAGAATTTGGGGCCAGAGATAAATTAATTGAGAATGCTGCAAAAATGATTTGTGAAGGAAAAAAAATGGGCATTGACCAAATAATAGTAAAAGGGTTACCTCGATTAATTAGGAGTTCATATGGAAAAAGTGGTATTATGCTTGATTTTATTCCGACATTAATTGCTAAAATATTTGCAAAAACATTGGAGCTTATGGATAATAATAAAAAATAATTAACTAATTAAAAATATAAATAAACATTCCGAAAGCACGCAGGGTCTACAGATCTCTCGCTCCGCTTCGAGATTAATATATACAATATGTCAAAAATATTAGGAATCGATTTGGGAACAACCAATTCATGTATGGCTATCATCGAAGGTGGTCAGCCAAAAGTATTAGAAAATAAAGAAGGAAATCGTACTACACCATCTGTCGTTGCTATGTCAAAAACAAGTGAACGTCTTGTGGGTCAGCTTGCAAAGCGTCAAGCTGTAACCAATCCAAATAATACTTTATATTCAATAAAGCGTCTTATTGGTCGCAGATTTGAAGATAAAGAAGTAAAAGATATTATAGAACATTCGCCATATACTATTATCAAAGATGGTGACAAATTGAAAATAAAAATGGGGGACAAAGAATATACACCTCCAGAAATTTCAGCTATGATTTTGCAAAAATTGAAAGCTGATGCTGAAGAAAAGCTTGGTGAAAAAATTACCGAAGCTGTAATCACTGTGCCTGCTTATTTCGACGATTCACAAAGACAAGCAACAATTGCTGCTGGTGAAATCGCTGGACTAAAAGTTGCTCGTATTATCAATGAACCAACAGCAGCTGCTTTTGCTTATGGCTTTGACAAAAAAGGTGACCAAAAAATCATGGTTTATGATTTGGGTGGTGGTACTTTTGATGTTTCAGTTCTAGATATTTCTCATGATGGTGAACAATCTACTGTGGAAGTACTTTCAACTAATGGTGATACTCATCTTGGTGGTGATGATTTCGACAAAAAAATTATGGAATGGATTCTAGAAGAATTCAAAAAAACAGAAGGTATAGATCTTAGTAAAGATCCATTGTCATTACAACGTGTCAAAGATGCTGCTGAAAAAGTAAAAATTGAATTATCAAGTACAGTGGATGCTGAGGTCAACGAACCTTTCATCACTTCTGGCGCTGAAGGTCCAAAACATTTGAACTTGAAACTTAGTCGTGCTAGATTGGAAGAGCTTGTCGCTGATTTGGTAGAAAAAACTATGGGACCTGTTAGAAAAGCTTTGGAAGATGCCAAAATGCAAAAATCTGAAATCAACGAAATAGTTTTGGTCGGTGGTATGACTCGTATGCCTTTGGTACAACAAAGTGTAGAAAAATTCTTTGGCAAAAAACCAAACATTACTGTCAATCCAGACGAAGTCGTTGCTGTTGGTGCTGCTATCCAAGCTGGACAATTGCAAGGTGACTTGGGCAAAGAAATTTTACTTTTAGATGTCACACCACTTTCACTAGGGCTCGAAACTCTTGGTGGAGTTTGTACCAAATTAATTGATAGAAATACAACTATTCCAACAAGTAAAACTCAAGTATTCTCTACCGCAGCTGACAATCAGCCAAGTGTAGAAATCCATGTTTTGCAAGGTGAACGTGAAATGGCAGTAGACAACAAAGCTCTTGGAAGATTTATGCTTGATGGTATTCCACCAGCTCCACGTGGTGTTCCACAAATTGAAGTAAAATTTGATATTGATGCTAATGGTGTGTTGCAAGTATCTGCCAAAGATAAAGGAACTGGTAAAGAACAATCAATTCGTATTGAAGCTTCTTCTGGACTTTCTGATGAAGAAATCGAAAAGATGAAAAAAGATGCTGAAGCTCACGCTGATGAAGATAAGAAAAAACGTGAAATGATTGATATCAAAAATACAGCTGACACTATGGTTTACACCACAGAAAAAATGATGAAAGATATAGAAGAAAAGTCCGCCCAAGGCGGATCCGCCTCGGGTGGAAAGATTGAAGTGACAGAAGAAGAAAAACAAAAAGTAAATGATGCATTAGCTAAGATGAAAGAAGTAAAAGAAAAAGATGATATTGAAGAAATCAAAAAAGTTTCTGAAGAATTGTCTACTGCAGCACAAGCTATTGGTGTGAAGATGTATCAGGCTGAGCAAGCTCAGACGCAGAATAACGCGGACAATGCGCAGACAAACGCGGAAGGTGATTCAAGTGAAAAGTCCACCCAAGGCGGATCCGACTCGGTCGGAAAGGATGAAGGTGATTCTGTTGAGGGTGAAGTGGTGGATGATAAGAAATAAGCAAATCTAGCAGAATCAGCAAACACAGCAGATTCAGCAAGTTCCTCCCCTAGTAGGGGAGGCTAGGAGGGGTTTTGTGTAAATGCGCTATACCTAAACTTTAAGAAATACTTTCTAATTGAATAGACGAAGTTGCCCTGTCCTAATTTGGATGGGGCAAATGGTTTGTTTAATTGAAGATATTGGAGTAAAATGTATATGTTTAGAAATTTTTAATTTTAATATTTTTATATGAATGGAATGAAATCTTCTTTTTTGAAAGTTATACCAGAGGGAAAATTGGATGATGTGACTTTCGATGATTTAAAAGGTGTTTTGATGAAAGGTTGTGAAGATTTTTTTGAAAAATATTTTGCAGAAAAATTTTTTGGTAATAATAAAGAAACATCATCTACATATTTAAATATTGTTTCTGAACAAATTTACAATAGTGAAGAAAGTGTTCCAGAAGATTTGGACAAAAATTTTTATTTAGAAATAAAAAAAGTAATGGAAAAAGTTTTTTCTATTTTTAATATAGAAAATTTGCAAGAATTAGATAAAAATTTATTAGCTATTGAATCACATATAAGTGAAACATTAAAAATTCAAGAATTTATTTTTACTTTGTTGTCGTATGTTGAAAAAGAATCAGAAGAAGTTAGAGAATTTGTGAGAGAAATGAGAGCTGAGATTGAAAGAGATGGTATTGGTGATATGGCAGGAATGTTAGAAGGTTTGGAGGACGTTTTTGGTTCTAAAGGTGAAAAAAAAGATGGAAAAGCTGAAGTAATAAAACTTTCAGAAAGAAGAAAACCAACTGATCCAGAAACAAACCCAAATGGTAGTGGCAGAAAATAATTTATTTTAACAAAAAATTTATGGACAATCCACAACCACAAAACGAAAATAAAGGAATTCAAATAAAGGTCACAGACGAAGTCTTGGCTGGAAAATATTCTAATATGGCGCAAATTTCTCACAATAGAGAAGAATTTGTGCTTGATTTCATGACAATTTTGCCACCAGCTGGCACGCTTAATTCTAGAATAATCATGAGTCCAGGACATTACAAAAGAATGATCAAAGCTATGCAAGAAAATTTGCGTAGATATGAAGAAAGTTTTGGAGAAGTAAAAGAATCAAGTGAACCTGAGACTATTCACGGGTTTCCTGTTAAATAATTTTATGTCTTCTCCAGAATCATCTTACGAACAACAATTACAAATTGAAACGGAAAGAATTATAAAAGAATGGAAGAAAAATCCTGTGTATTTGGCATCTACTTCTTCTTTTCGTAAAGAAGGTTTGGAAAAATTAGGTTTTGAAGATGTTAGAACAGAATCTGTTCCGGATGCAAGAGAAAGAGAAACTCATAAAAAATATGACGATAATTTTGCTCCTAATTTTATTGATAAAAAAGGACGTGGTCATACACAAGATATTTCTAGAGCAAAATTGCAAGCAATAAAAGTTCCTTTGGATTGTTTTGGTGTAGCTATAGATACAATGCCTTATAGATATGTGAAAAATTCTGACTATGGCAAAGATCAAGGTTTTGGTTCTTATTGGAGGGCTGAACCTATGAACAAACCTGAGACTTTAGATAATGCTAAAGCTGAAGTAATAAATACTTTTTTATTGTTGACTAGAAACTATTTACGTTCAATGGCTATGAAAAGAATCTATGTTCCAGAAGGTGGGTATAGTGATGATTATTTGGCGCCTTTTAATGGAGGAATGAACCCAGAAATAACTGTTGAAGTTATCACTTCTATCGCTTTTAAGATTCCAGGTTCTGACAAAATTGAAAATTATCCAGTTGATGTACGTTTATTACCAAAAAAAATATATCAATTGGCTAAAGCAATTTTTTCAGAAATGGAAAAGGAATTGAAGCCTGGACAAAATGTAAGTGATGGTTATGATTATATTTTAGATGAGTTAGAAGTTGAAGATTTGAGACGTAGAGTTTTGAATGGCAAAGAATTAGAAGAATATTTTATGGAAATGGCGAATGATATTTTTGCAATTATGATAAAAGAAGGTGCTAAACCAACTAAAATTAGCGGTGGTATAAATTATGGAAGTAAAGCTGTTAGAGATTATTTAAATATGGATGAAATGCTATTTTCAGGATCTGATATGGAAGATGGAATTTATTTAGGTTTTCCTCAAAAAAATATAGAAAGAATAATTAATAAAAGAGCCAGAAGTGTGGCATTAGAAAATTTATAAAAACTATGTCCAAAGACTATTACAAAATTCTCGGTGTCGACAAAAGCGCAAACAAAGACGAAATCAAAAAAGCTTTTCGTAAACTAGCTCACGAACATCATCCTGATAAAAAGACTGGTAACGAAGAAAAATTCAAAGAAATAAATGAAGCTTTTCAAATCTTAGGTGACGATACCAAGCGTGCACAATACGATCAATACGGCTCTGATTTCGAACAGCAGGGCGGTTTTGGTGGTGGTATGAATTGGAACGACTTCATGAACTCTGCTAGAGGTCAAGGTGGTGGTTTCGGTGGAGCTGGGTTCGATGGGATTGATTTGGGTGATATCTTTGGTGATATTTTTGGCGGAGGTGGTAGAAGGTCTTCTAGACAAGCCAAAGGTAGTGATATTCAAGTTAGTGTCGAACTAGAGTTTCGTGAAGCTATTTTTGGGATAGAAAAAGAAATCCGATTAACAAAAAATAATGCTTGTGATGTATGTAGTGGAAGTGGTGCTGAACCTGGTTCTGGTACAGAAACTTGTAGTGAATGTCGTGGTCAAGGTCAAGTAAAACGTGTGCAACAGACAATATTAGGTGCTATGCAGACTGTAGTTACTTGCCAACGTTGTCAGGGTGCTGGTCAAATTCCAAAGAAAGTTTGTAAACATTGTAATGGCAAAGGCATTACACGCACTGAATCAAAATATAAAGTAAAAATTCCAGCTGGTATCGCTGATGGTGAAATGATTCGTCTTACTGGCAAAGGTGAAAGTGCTGGAGTAGGTAGTGTGGCAGGTGATTTGTATGTACGTGTGCATGTGCGTAGTGAAAAAGGTTATGAAAGAGAAGGTTTTGATATCTTTACTAATATTGTTATTTCTTATCCGCAAGCTGTACTTGGCGACAAAGTAGAAATAGAAACTCTCGAAGGTAAGAAAAAATTGGTAATTCCAGAAGGTACAACTTCCGGACAAAAATTCAAATTGAAAGCGCTTGGTGTACCAAAATTACAACGTAGTGGTAGAGGGGATCAATACGTGACAGTGATTATTGATGTGCCGAAGAAGGTGAGTAGAAAAGCGAAGAAGTTGCTTGAAGAATTGTCTAGTGAGTTGTAATTTTCTAAATGATTATTCGTTTGAATTCGTCTAATTCGTTAGATTCGTGTTCTATTAGATTGTGTAGTTTAAATAGAACACAGATTAAACGAATTTAACTGATTTGAACTAATTTAAAACTCCGTGATTAACGGAGTTTTTTTGTTTTATTTTCCTTTTAATCTTTTATCCCAATATTTTTTTATAGCGTCTGCCTGCTTTTCTGGTGGAAATTTTCTTAGGAATTTTATTTTGTCTATCAAAACCTCATGATTTTTTTGTAGTTCTTCACCTGATTTCAGACATTTTAAATCTATTTTTTGTGCTTCTGTTTCTTTTTTCTGTATAAATTTTGGATCGAGGTAACGATTTAAAGACGTATCAAAATCAATGGTAATTATCTGGGTATTAAAATTTTTATCAAAGATTTTGCTTGCCAAAATTTTTAGTCTTTTGTTTCTCGTGTGTTCACCAAAAATATAAATATTAGCTTTGTTTATTTTTTTGTTTTTAATTATTTCTTTGCAATTTAAAAAATTTTCTAGAGTGGAGAGTGCTTGTATGTCAGCGACAAATTCCCAATCTTTTGTAATGTCTTTTAGATATTTTTTCTTACTTAATTTTTTTAAAAATTTAACCATTTCGCCAGCTTCGGTACGACGAAAAGGAGAAACTATATCAGTTGGTCCTCCACTACAAATAATTAGAGGTTTTTCAATTTTGTTGGTTATTACTTGATCGTAAATTTTGTTGAAAACTGATTTCAAATAAATATTATAATTTTCATCTGTGAAAATATCTTTTGGTATGCCGTACCCGAGAATTATGAAGATACTTTTCATATTATATTTTTTATTTTTTTAATATCATCTTTATAAATATGTGCAGAAGTAATATTGGCGATTATTTTCATTTTTTGCAGACCTAGTTTTTCTTTTATTGGTTCAAATAATTTTGTGATTTCAATATAATCTGCGTAAGATTTTTTACCAATATCTTGGCTTTTGAAAGTAGCTATGATTATAAGTGTCTC
>MFRB01000104.1 GCA_001783255.1 Candidatus Magasanikbacteria bacterium RIFOXYD12_FULL_33_17 | reverse complement strand
TATGGCTATCGCTATTATGCTGACGACCGGCATGGCGATTGGTATTATTTTGCTGAGTTTTTATCAAGGTTATCAACCTGAACTAATGAGCTATTTATTTGGAAATATTTTGGCTATCAATAGTTATGATATGTTTTCTATTTTGATTATTGGTTTTTTTGTCTTGTTAGTTTTATTTATTTTTTATCGTAAAATTTTGTTTAGTACTTTTGATCCGATAGGTGCTTATTTGGCTGGTATAAATATTTGGATTTTTGATTTGCTATTGTATGTGTCAACTGCTGTCGTAATTATTCTTAGTATCAAGCTGGTGGGTGTGATTCTGGTGAGTTCATTGCTTGTGACACCTAGTGCGATTGCCAAAATGTTTGTCCGAAGTTTCAAATCATTTACCTGGTTGACTGTATTATTTTCTGTACTTATAATTTCTTGTGGTTTGATTTTATCTTACTATCTAGATTTGCCATCTGGGGCGACGATTATTCTCACGGGAACATGTTTGTTTATTTTGGCGTATTTGTTTTCTTTGGTGTTGAGAAATAAAAGTATGAAAACATAAAAACATTTCACCCTACGGGTGATCAGCCAAAGGCTGAAAAACATTAAAACAAAAAAACAACTCGGATGAGTTGTTTTTTTGTGTTTATTATTTTGTTATTGTTTTATCATTTTTGGCTAACAGAGTACCGACGTAAATAAATAATTTTTTTAACAGTTTTTTAATCATAGACTTCATTATTAAAATTTCAATTTTTATTAATAATATTATTATCTCTAATAACAACAATGAAGGAGTTGAACCTTTTACTGCTAGCCCTAACCATGTTAGCCAAAAATGATAAATTTAAAAGAACATTATTTCTTGAATTGTATATTAGTTGTTGGGTGTTGTGAAATTTTTATACTTTTTCTTTTACTACTTAATCATGAAAATAGATAGAAACTGAAGTTGTGAATGTTAT
>MFRB01000103.1 GCA_001783255.1 Candidatus Magasanikbacteria bacterium RIFOXYD12_FULL_33_17 | reverse complement strand
AAACCAGTAAACAAAATAGCAATATTCAAATCCCCTAACCCATTTTTGACAAGCTTGTACAAACTATCCACTCCAGCCAAAAAAATAATAGGTACACTCATCAAAAATGAATATTCAGCTGCAGAGTTTTTGTCTAATTTGGAAAAAAGTCCGGCTGTCATAGTAATACCAGATCTAGAAGTACCAGGGATAAGAGCCAAGGCTTGAGCACAAGCGATAAAAAAATTGTTTTTCCAAGAGATATTTTCCAAAGTTTTCAAGCTCTTTTGTCTTTTACTAAATCTATCAGCCAAAAATAAGACAACACCCCAGAAAATAAGATTGAAAGCCATGAAAGACGATGAGCGAAAAGTATTTTCAATCAAATCAGAAAAGAAGAAGCCGACAAGTCCAGCAGGGATAATACTAAAAGCAATCAACCAAGCTAATCTCTTGTCAGATTTCACTTCCACCGAAACATCTTTTCGATAATTGAAAAAAGCTAAGAACAACTTCCACAATTTTTTGCGAAAATAAAACACGACCGCAAACAGCGTACCGAAGTGAAGCATGATATCAAAAGCAATATCATGTTCTCCCCAAGAAAAAAAACGAGGTAAAAAGATTAAATGAGTAGAAGAAGATACTGGTAAAAATTCGGTAAGTCCTTGGATAATACCTAAAACAATAGATTGAAGAAAAGTCATAAAGTGTTAAAAATTAGCTATTTATATTATAACAGATTTTTGAAAAAAAGGATATTAAAATGGCTTGCAAATTGTGGGTGGTGTGGTATTATTAAAGCAATAAATTCATAAATATATTATGAATGGAAATTTATACAAAAATAATAGTATAATTTAGCTAATATTTTAAGGAATTCGTATAACAAGTGTTGCCCAAAATTTTTGATTCTTCGCCATGTTATTTTTTTTAAAAAAATTTGGCGACAAGCTACA
>MFRB01000102.1 GCA_001783255.1 Candidatus Magasanikbacteria bacterium RIFOXYD12_FULL_33_17 | reverse complement strand
TCTGTAATTTGGCAAGTTCTTTTTTTTATTTCAATATTATTTATAAAAAACTTGTTTTTTATTTTCATATAAACTAAATAATTTTAGCTTGAATATTATTATTTTCTTTCATTATTTTGTCCAACTGTTTTTTGTTGAGTAAACCTTGTTGTGAACCAAACTCTTGTATAACAGAAGAAGCATTGGCGGTGCCCCAGACCATAGCTTCTGTAAAATGTTTACCTGAAAGTATTGCTCCCAAAAATCCAGAAGTATAAGCATCTCCAGCCCCTGTCATTGCTATCATATTGACTTTGTAAATTGGCATAAAGTAGTTGTATTCACCATCGAAAGCGTAAGAACCATTTTCGTTGTCAGTTAGTACTATCATTTTTGCTCCAGCTTTATGTAGTTCAGATAGTAGTTGTTTGTGACTTTGTTTTTTGCCAGTTATCTTTTCGGCTTCTTCTTTGTTGACTATTAGTAAATCTGTGAAAGGTAAAATTTGTTTAATTTTTTCTAAGCCCATGTTTATTTGGTAAGAACCTGGGTTTATCGCTAACTTGATTTCTGGATTTTTTTGTAAATGTTTTATTAATTTATCTTGTATTTTTTCAAAAGATTTACCAAGAGAAGTATAATAAATCCATTTTGTTTTTGGTAAAATTGGTAGTGTATATTTTCTTTTGGCATAGTAAGAAAGGATAGTTCTTTCTCCACAATAATTTAGCACTATGGAATAACGAGTTGTATTATTTTTCAATTTTTTTACCATGCTGGTGTCTACTTTCATTTCGGCTAGTTGTTCTTTGATAATGTGTCCGTTGATATCGTCACCAAGTTCGGTGACTATACTAGTTCTAAAACCTAATTTTCTAACAGCTACAGCTACATTGGCAGCATTTCCACCAACTGATTGAGCTGTATTTTCGATAGGAGTTTTGTCTGCGTAATTGAAACAAAGTAATTTTTTGTTTTTACTTAGACTGCAGGCATTATTTTTTTCTTCTAAAATAAGAAAAGTATCAAAAGTTGAATCCCCAATTGTAATTAGATCAAACATATTTTATTGTTGTTTATTTTTTCCTAAATTTTTTACTCTTTTTAATTCATTTCTGTCATGTTTGTGAAGTCCTAGATATATTTCTATAAATTCTACAAGTGAAGCTAATCCAAGTCCCGCACTTGCTATCATAAAGACCATATTATCAATGTATAGAGCATATACAAAAAGACATGAGGCTCCAACGAAAAAAACCAAATCTTGACGTCTTTCTACTTCTAAAAATACAGCATAAGTGATAAGTACAGAACCTAAGGCTGCGACAATATAAATCATTAGTTCAATAGTACTAGTTGGCAAATTTGGGAAAAGATTATTTAGGAACATATTTTTTTATATAATTAAGTATTATGGGTATTATAACAGAATTTGTCTGAATATAAAATAACTATCTTTTTAAGAGGTATAAGTTGTTATTAGGATTCCAACCTTGGACTTTTTGTGATTGAAGAACTTGATAGTTTGGTAATGGTGAAAAACTAACAACATAGTCTGCGGTATTATTGATAAAAATGTGTTTTATCCACCAAGGTTGGTTTGGTAGATTATTTTTAACTTTTTCTTGGTTAAGCCAATATGTGTACCAGCCATCCCATTCATAACCAGCATCTAATTGGTTTAGATTAGTTATTTTATAGGTTATAACAGCTGTATTTGCCATTTGCCAACGTACTTTGTTCCAATTCAAATAGAATTTAGTTTGGCTGATACTGAATATAGCATAAATAAGTAAAAGTAGAATTGTAAGGGGTATATAAATTTTTTTGAAATTTATTTTTTGACTCAATAAAACTAGGAATAAAACAAAAACAGGTAAATAATATTTATCAAAACTGTAAAGAGTAAGGATAGGCAACAAATATAGAATAATATTTAGATAAATAAATTTATTGAAAGATTTTATTTTATATTTTTTAGTTTTTTCAAAAAATAAAATATAGGTTAAGGTTCCAAAACTAACGGCAAATAGTAAACTCAAAATACCTAAAATTTTACTATGCAAAAGTGGCTGTAAATTACCTTGTAAAACCTCTTGCATAGGTCCAACACCATAAAGATTTATAATATTTTTTATGTAAGGAAATTGTTGGTGCCAAGTTTGTCTAATAATTAATGTAATAATTACAGGCCAAAAAATAAAATTCCACAATTTTATATTTTTTAATTTTTCTTTTGGTTTTTTTAGTAAGTAGGCAATACTTATTGGCAAAACTAAGAATCCCAAATAGTTTGAAGTATAGAAAATCCACCAGATAATATTTTTTGCTAGTTGAATTATTGGTACATTTATATAATGAGAGGAAATGTTTTGTGGTAAAAGATTGTTTTGTAATAGTAATATATATGTTATTAGCCAAATGATTGTGGGTAAAGAAAAAGCCAAAAATATTTTTAAAAAGTTGAATTTTTTTAGAGTGCTTAAAGAGTACAAGCCAGCTACTAGCATGATTAGTATGTTGGTTTGTCTGGTATAAAAACCGAGAACTGCTAAGAGAGATGCCACAAATAGATACCAAGACTGTTTTTTATCAAAACCTTGGTGATAAAAATACAATGAGGCAATAAAAAGAAAAAGTGCACTAATATCTGTTAAAAAAGTAAAAGAAAGATTATAAAAAATTGGATTGAAAAATAATAACAAAGTAAGAATAAAGTTCAAATGATATTTTTTATTTATTTTATTCAAAAACAGGAAAAAAAGTAAGAGACTTCCAAGAGAAAAAAACAGAGTAGAAATTCTGAGTATAGAAAATGACATGCCAAATATTTTGATAAGTCCGGCGGCTAAAAGAATGGGAAAATAAAAAGTTGGGCCTGCATAAGGACTCATTCTAAATACACCGGTTTCTACTAGGTGGTAAGCTATTTCAGTATGAACCCAAGAATCATTTAGAGAAAATTCTCCGAGAGGATTTATAAAGACAAATTGTAATAAGAATATTGCAATAATTGCTAAGATGTATTTTGTTTGTTTTTTCATAAATATTTTATAATGATATTATTATTACATTTCTTCAAAGAAAAAACAACAGGAAAACAAAAATCACCAGATTTTGAGCTGGTGATTTTTGATTAGTTTATTTTTATTCTTCCCACTTATTTATATATTCAATAGCGCTTAGAGCAGCGGTTACACCTTGTCCAGCGGAAATAACAATTTGTTTGTAAGGAATGTTGGTGACATCACCAGCAGCAAAAACTCCAGGACAACTTGTTTGACATTTCAAGTCTACTTCTATTTCTCCTACTGGATTTTTGGTTCCACAAGTGACAAAACTTGAGTTTGGAATCATACCGATATGAACCATTAGTCCGTCTACGGAGATTTCTTTTTCTTCTTTGGTTTCGATATCTTTGTATTTGAAAGATTGTAAATTGTCTTTACCTATAATTTCAGTAGTTTCGGCATTGTAAATGATTTCTACGTTTTCTAGTTTTTTTATTTTGTTGACAAGGATTGTCTCAGCTTTTGGAAAACCTCCCAAAGTTTCTTTGGTATTTGGGAATTTTGTTACTAGATAAACTTTTTTGGAAATACCTGCCATCATGAGAGCTGATTCTATAGCTGCATTACCAGCACCAATTGTAGCGGTAATTTTGTCTTTGAAAAGGGGACCATCACAAACTGTACAATATGTCACACCACGTCCGCGAAGTTCTTTTTCTCCTGGGAGATTTAGATTTCTTGGGTGAATACCACTAGCAATAATAACAGATTTTGTATTATAAACTTTTTCTTCTCCTAGAAAATTTTTGGCAGTAACTGTATGATAATTTTTTTCTTGTTTTATGGCAGTCACTTCAAAACCTTCTTCAATT
>MFRB01000101.1 GCA_001783255.1 Candidatus Magasanikbacteria bacterium RIFOXYD12_FULL_33_17 | reverse complement strand
CGAAGAAGTAAAGAAAGGTATTCGTACTCTTGTTTTGAGAGATGGCATTTATCCGGTAATGTGTGGTACTGCTTTGCAAAATATTGGTGTCCAAATTGCTCTTGATAATGTCGTTGCTTATTTACCTTCACCTCTTGATGTTCCTCCTTTGTTTGCTACTGACCCTGATGATGAAGAACATAAAATTGAAATAAAAACTGATGATAAGGCTCCTTTCGCTGGTCTTGCTTTCAAGATTGCAACTGATCCTTTCGTTGGCAAATTGTCTTTTTTCCGTGTGTATTCTGGTAGTATCAAATCAGGTACTTATGTTTTGAATACCACTTCAGGTAAAAAAGAACGTATTGCTCGTATCGTTCGTCTTCATGCTAATACTCGTGAAGAAGTTGATGAAGTTTTCGCTGGAGAAATCGCTGCTGCCATTGGTCTAAAAGAAACAACAACAGGTGACACATTGTGTGATGAAAATAATCCAGTTGTTTTGGAAAGAATGACTTTCCCAGAACCTGTTATCTCAGTGGCTATCGAACCTGCTACTAAACAAGATGCAGAAAAAATGAGTTTGGCTCTACAAAAATTGGCTGAAGAAGATCCTACTTTCAAAGTTCATACTGATGAAGAAACTTTGCAAACAATTATTTCAGGTATGGGAGAATTGCATTTGGATATTCTAGTTGATCGTATGAGACGTGAGTTCAAAGTAGAAGCCCAAGTTGGTGCTCCTCAAGTTGCTTACAAAGAAACAATTAGAAAACCTGCTGAAGCCGAAGGTAAATATGTTAAACAATCTGGTGGTCGTGGTCAATATGGTCACTGTTGGTTACGTATTGAACCTATGGAAAAAGGTGCTGGCTTCGAATTCGTTGATGAAATCAAAGGTGGTTCAATTCCAAAAGAATATATCACTCCTATTCAAAAAGGTGTCAAAGAAACAATGGACAAAGGTGTTATCGCTGGCTATCCACTTCTAGACATCAAAGCTACTGTTTTTGATGGTAGTTATCATGAAGTCGATTCTTCTGAAATTGCTTTCAAACTTGCAGGTAGTATGGCTTTCGCCGCTGCTGTAAAAAAAGCTGATCCAGTAGTTCTTGAACCTCTTATGAAAGTAGAAGTTACTACTCCTGAAGAATATATGGGAGATGTAATTGGTGACTTATCATCAAAACGTGGTCAAATTGAAGAAATGACTGATCGTGGTGCTGCCAAAGTCGTTCGTGCTATCGTACCTCTTTCAAGTATGTTTGGTTACGTTACTTCACTTCGTTCTATGACTCAAGGTCGTGCTGCTTCTACTATGGAATTTTTGAAATATGGAGAATGTCCAAAGAATGTAGAACAAGCTATTATTGAAGGAAAGAAAAAGTAAACTTAAAGGCTCGAAAGGCTTAAAATGCCAGAAAAGCTTGAAAGGCAACCGCGATAAAGTGGTTGCCTTTTTGTTTATCCACAGACTTTACTTGTTTATATAAATATAAATGGCATAGTGTAAACACTATGAAAAAAATAACATTATTAGTATTTCAATATAAAACAATTTACTTGAATATAGAAGCCAATTTGTTAAAGATGGAAAGGTTGATAAAAAAATATTCTTATTTAAAACCAGATTTAGTTATCTTTCCAGAGTATTCACTTACGGGACCATTGTTTAGTAATTATAATCTAAGTTTAGCAGATGATTCTTTTGTTTACGAAAGATTGTCTTTGCTTGCTAAGAAGTATCATACCAATTTTATTCCGGGTAGTTTTATTCGAAAAGTTGGTAAAGATAATTATAATTCTTCTTGTTTGATAAATAGAGATGGTATAAATTTAGGT
>MFRB01000100.1:14652-48387 GCA_001783255.1 Candidatus Magasanikbacteria bacterium RIFOXYD12_FULL_33_17 | reverse complement strand
AAACAAAAAAATGAAGGAAACTCTAAAAAATATGGATGAAAGTAATGATAGACTTTTAACATTAGTAGAAGAATTTTTGGATATTACTCGTATTGAGCAAGGAAGGACAAAATTCACTTTTGAAGACAAAAGTATTAATGATCTTATTTCTAGTGTTGTCAAAGAATTGTCCATGAAACCTGAGTTCTCTGTCAAGAAATTGAAGATAGTGTGGAAACCTGAAAAAAATATCGATAAAATTGTTATGGATGAAGAGAAAATTCGTCATGTAGTTTTCAATTTTTTGGACAATTCTATCAAATATAGTGACAAAGGAACTATCAAAGTTTCTGTTGAAAAAGAAGATAATGGTTATAATGTGAAGATAAAAGATCAAGGTTTTGGATTCAACAAAGAAGATGAAGTCAATTTTTTTCAAAAATTTTATCGTGGCAAAAACGTACAAGGAACCAATGTAAATGGTACAGGACTTGGAATCTATGTCTGTAAGAGATTTATCGAAAAACATGGTGGTCATGTTTGGGCACATAGTGAAGGACTTGGAAAAGGAAGTGAATTTGGCTTTTGGATACCAGGTGTGAAAGTGGTGGAGAAAGGAGAGTGAGGAATAGGGGGCTTTTGACTTTCTGACCGTTTTTGTGCTATAATAGCCTATATTTTAAAATATTAATCTTAAATACTTATGTTTAAACAAACTTCAAATAATTCAGAAAATATGAATACTACAACTACACATAATAATCATGCTCAGCATCATGAAGAAGATCAAGTAGAAACTGTTGTTGGTCCTTCTGTTGTTGTTGAAGGTGATTTTGTTTCAGAAGGTAATATCTTGGTAAAAGGTACTGTATCTGGTAATGTCAAAACAGGACGTCTTTTGACTGTAGAAGAAGGTGCTAAGATTTTGGCTAATGTAAAAGCTGGTGATGCTATTATTTCTGGAGAAGTACAAGGTAATGTGAAAGTTGATGGAAAATTAGAACTAACAGCTTCAGCACGTCTTTTGGGTGATATTAGTTGTGAGACTTTGGTGATTGAAGCTGGTGCTTTATTACAAGGTAAGGTTAGTATGGATGGCTTGGAAGATATGTCAAAAAATGAAAAAAAAATAGTTAAACGTACTAAAAAGACTATAGAAGAAGATATTGATTCTCAGATGGAGGCATAATTGTTGTTAGTTTTTTGTTTAAATCCGTCCTTACCTAATGTCATATATAGGACGGACTAATGGAAGATCTTCTTTATGTATGTCTATCTCTATGACAATTTTTTAAAGAACAAAAGATACGATTCTCTTATCAAAGCCATGGAAACCAGATTGACAGATTATGGTATCGCTGGCAAAATCATTCGGCTACAGCGTTATACCAATTGTGAAATGTTGATTGAAGATGAAATAAGAAAAGGTGCTAAGACAATCGTAGTAGTTGGAAACGATGTAACTTTTGGTCATGTCCTTTCGCGCGCGGCTTCTTGTCGGGTTATTTATGGTTTTTTACCTGTTGGTTCAGAAAATAGTATTGCGGAAGTTTTAGGT
The DNA here is from genome assembly GCA_001783255.1 of Candidatus Magasanikbacteria bacterium RIFOXYD12_FULL_33_17. GTDB lineage: Bacteria > Patescibacteriota > Patescibacteriia > Magasanikbacterales > UBA922 > UBA1557. Next base: position 46,850 of record MFRB01000100.1, on the reverse strand, counting down.
TTACCTGTTGGTATAGATGCCTGTGATGTTTTAGCCAAAAGAAGAAAATTATATTTGGATGTTGGCTGGCTCAATAACCGTTATTTTATTTCACAATTACATATACCACCAAGTGATATTCAGATAGAATATGATGAAAGTTTCAAAGTAGCTAGTAGAGGCAAAAAAATGGAATTAGTAGTTTGTAATTTGAAACCTTTTGTTTGGTCAAAAGGTGGAAAAAAATATGTAGTTCATCCTCAGGATGGTAAACTTGAAGCTTTTTTACGACCTATTGTCAAAAAAGGTGTTTTCAAGAAAGAACAATTTGAGGAACCAAGTATTTTCCCGTTTGAAGAGATTATTGTTTCTAGTCGTAAGCCTTTTGTAGTAGAAACAGATGGTAATATTTCTAAAGAAATAAAAGTAAAAATAAAACTTGCAAAAAGTAGAATTGAAATGATTGTTGGTCGTGATAGAAAATTTTGACACTGATCCTCCTTCGTTCTTATTTCATAGAACTACGGCGGACAAGTTACACGGATTAAAAAAGATTACACTGATAAAATTTTCTGTGTAATCTAAAAAAATCAGTGCAATCAGTGTCTTTTAAACGTCGGAGTGGTGGAATGGTATACACACTAGCTTGAGGTGTTAGGCTCGCAAGGGCGTGGGGGTTCGAGTCCCCCCTTCGACACTATAAAAATAAGGATTGCTTGGGATCTTTTTAGATTAATAGTATGTTCTATGGAATACCAAAATAATCTTACAGAAGATAAAATTTTAGAAACGGGGACACCTTCAAAGAAAAGGGGAAGAAAATTTAAGTTCTTAATATTTTTGGTATTCTTGTTTATAATTGGCATTTATTTTTTTTATTGGTATTTGGCTAATAAACCTAAAGACGAAGGTAATGTACAAAATATATCTTCAAAGGAAAATAAAGAATATATTGCGGGGTTAGTTGATAAGTTGAAAATTGATTTTGAATTACCTGCTCGTTTGGATGAATTTACTACTACCATTGACATTACAGCAGAGGACAATTCTATAAAATATCATTATATAATTAGTGAAGGCGTTTTTAATGATGACGACAAGGATGTCATAACTAATAATTTAGTATATGATACTTGTTATGATTCTTTTTCTAAAGAAATTTTGAATCAAAATATAGATTTGATTTATTCTTATATTGAACAAAATACAGGGAAAAATTTTGTTTTTAATGTTAAAGCTGATGATTGTTTGTCTATTTATACTTATGTATCACAAGATATTTTGGATAAATATACTAAAGAAATAAATTCAAACTTGGAGATATACAATGATTATTGTAAAAAAGAACCTTTAGTTTTAATTTATGATCTATTTGAAGAAGTCTCTGATTCTGAAAAACAGAAAAATTTGGATTATAGGAATAACTTAAATAAATTATCCAATGATGTTTTGGAAGAAAAAATAAGATCAACAGAATTTTATGATGAAATTGGTGAATATCTGGAAGCTTTAGGTGTGAGATATTTACGTGAAGATAATTATAAAGATGGTTTTAACCTTTTGCAATGTGCTTCTATAAATTATGGTGATAAAATAGCGATGGTACGTCTTGCTAAGTCGTATGGTTTTGATGATTTTGCAACTGGTATAGAGAAAGATGATAAAAAATCTTATTTTTGGATTTTGAATTCTTTATATTTGGATATTTATGAAGGTAGTCAAAATAATATTATAGCTAGTAGTCTGGGTCTTTTAGATTCCATACAAGGTCTCATTTATGGTGATGTGGAGGCTGAATATCACGAAATTGAAGAAGATGTTGCTTATATGGTAAACTTGAGGCATCCTGAAAAAACTAGAGAAGAAATATATGATGATATTATTTCTCATTATGGCAGTTTTTCTTTTGAATAAAGATTTTATCATTGACAAAAAAGCTTTTTTCTGCTATATTTAGCCTATTCATTTTACATTTGGTGATCGATTGGTTACTTAATTGTGACTAATAGGAAAGTCCGAACTTCCTAACACTCTTCTCGAAGAGTGGAGACAAAGGTAGTGGATAACGTCCACCCTCTTTATTCGTAAGAATATTGGGCGGGAAAGTGCCACAGAGACAATACTACTTCGTCCGCCAGAGCCTTGGCGGAGGCGGATACGTGTATCAAACACGGACCCAGCCTTCGCTAAAGCTTCGGCGGGTGAGGGAAAGGTGAAAAGTAGTTTGATATCATTTGCACAATTGACAAATGGTTACAAGCTTCGGCTCTTAGTGATGAGATGCCGTGGTAAACCCTATCTGAAGAAAGAGCAGCGTTGCGATTTATCGTTTCGAAAAGTTAGCTCGTTTGAGCCTATAAGCAATTATAGGTCTAGATAAATGATCATCAGCCTACGCTGAAGCTTTGGCTGACAAGTCAAGCATACTTAAAGCTTTAGCTGACAAGTTAATCATACGTTATTTAGTAGATTACTTGTACTCCGAAGCTTTAGCGCAGGTGTACAGAATTCGGCTTATAAATGTAGAATGAATAATTAAGACCAGCTTGTATAAACAAGGTGGTTTTTTGTTAAAAATTTAGGAATTTAAAATTAAGATAGTGTCTATTGTTGTTTGACTAAAGCATTTTTTTACGCTATCATAAGAGTAATTATTATCTAAATAAACTATGAAACGTTCGGAAATTTTACTTATGTTATTACAAGTACCAATTGATTTTTTGATGCTTGTTTTAGCTGGTTTTAGTGCCTATTCATTGCGTTTTAGTGATTGGGCTATAGCTTTGAAACCAGTTATTTTTGGTATAAGTCTTTGGGGTTTTTTGAATGTTGTTGGTATTTTTGCTGTTGTTTGGATTTTTATTTTTGCTTTGCTTGGTCTTTATTCTGTCAATCCAAATCGTCGTTTTGCTAAGGATTTGGCCAAAGTAATTTCAGCTTGTTTTGTTGGCCTGTCTGTTGTGGCCCTTTATATTGTTCTTTCTGGTACTTTGTTTGATTCTAGATTTTTGATTGTTTCTAGTTGGATTTTTGCGATGGTCTATGTTATTTTTGGTAGATTTTTGGTGAGAGGTTTGAAGTCTATATTATATCGTTTAGGTTTTGGTTTGCGTCGTGTGGTAGTGATTGGTTCAGAAAGTATTAGTAAAATTATTGTAGATACTTTGCAAAATAACAAAAGATTGGGTTATAAGATTATCAAAGTTTATGATAATTATGACAAAAAAATAAGTAAAGAATTAGAGTCTTTAAATTTGAATGAAATTATTTTTGTAAATCCTCGTGCTAATGAAGAAGAAACATTGCAATTGAAATATTTTTGTGATAGAAATCATATCGTTTTCAAATATTCAGCCGATGTTTTTTCTACTTATTCTACCAATATGACAGTTTTTACTCTTGCAGGTATTCCAATTGTGGAATTGAGAAAGACCTCTCTTGATGGCTGGGGTAGAATTTCCAAAAGAATTTTTGATATTATTATGAGTGTGATTATTTTGATTATTATTAGTCCAATTACGCTTTTGACTAGTTTGATTATTTTGCTAGAAACTGGTCGCCCGATTATTTACAAAAATGAACGTGTTGGTATTCGTGGTAGAAAATTTTTTACTTTGAAATTTCGTTCGATGTATCAACAAGATTGTACAGGCAGTCAATTCGTTAAATCTGGTGAAGAGGCTGAGAAAAAAGAAAAAGAATTGATTAATAAAAATAATAGTAAAAAAGGACCGATTTACAAAATTGAAAATGATCCACGTGTCACACCTTTTGGTAAATTTATTCGTCGTGTTAGTATCGATGAGTTGCCACAATTTTTCAATGTTTTGAAAGGTGAAATGAGTATTGTCGGACCACGTCCACATCAACCAAGAGAAGTAGAGAAATATGCTGATAAATATCCTGATGTCTTTGTCTTGAAACCTGGTATTACCGGATTATCACAGATTTCTGGACGTAGTGATTTGTCGTTTGAAGAAGAAATGAAATTGGATATTTTTTATATAGAAAAATGGAGTTTGTATTTAGACATTATTATTTTTATCAAGACTCCTTTTATTATTTTTAGAAAGAGAAAAGTACTTTAAAAGGCCTGAAAGGCCTAAAATGCCAGAAAGGCTGGAAATGCTTACATAGTAAATTTGGACAAAGCCTTTTAAGCATTTTCAGCCTTTCTAGCATTTCAAGAATTTGAATTATGAAAATAGCACTAGTACATGATTATCTTTCACAAGATGGGGGAGCTGAAAGAGTTTTGCAATCGTTTCATGAAATATGGCCTGAAGCGCCAATTTTTGTTTTGTTTCATGATAAGAAAAAAATAGATAGTTTTGTAAATGCTGATATCAGAGAATCATTTTTATCAAAGTTACCTTTTGTTAAAAACAAATATCAGTGGTATTTGCCACTTATGCCAATTGCTACTGAAAAACATGATTTGAGTGAATTTGATGTAGTATTGTCTTCAACTAGTGCTTTTGCAAAAGGAATTTTGACCAAAGAGGATGGCTTACATATTTCTTATTGTCATACACCAACTCGTTATCTTTGGTCTGACACACACGAATATATTCAAGATTTGAAATATAATTTTTTGATTAAATTATTTTTGCCTCGGCTTATCCACAAATTGCGTATTTGGGACAAAAATAGTGTAGATAGAGTGGATAATTTCATAGCTAATTCTCACACAGTTTTGAAAAGAATAAAAAAGTATTACCGTTGTAAAAGTGATGTTATTTATCCTCCTGTAGATTTGGATAAGTTTTTTATTAGTAAAGAAGTTGGTAATTATTTTGTGACTGGTGGACGTATTGTTAATTACAAACGTTTTGATCTTGTAGTGCAAGCTTTCAATCGTCTTGGTTTTAAATTGAAAATTTTTGGTGATGGCCCTGGTTTGGAAAGTTTGAAAAAAGTAGCCAAGGGTAATATAGAATTTTTAGGTCGTATCAGTGATAAAGAAAAATCAGAAATTTTGAGTAAAGCTAAGGCTTTTATTCATCCTCAGGTAGAAGATTTTGGTATTACACCAATAGAGTCTATGGCCTCTGGACGTCCTGTTATAGCTTATGGTGTTGGTGGTGTGACAGAGACTGTTGTTCCTGGTATAAGTGGTTTGTTTTTTTATAAACAAGATTGGGAAACGCTTTTTGATACTGTAATTAATTTTGATAAATATACTTGGGATAGTGTCAAAATTCGTGAACAAGTTATTCGTTTTGATGAAAAGAAGTTCAAAGAAAGAATTAAGGATTATGTGGAAAAACATTATATTGATTTTTTGTCTGAGATGAATCGTTGTGATCTTTAATATTTTTTATAAAGTTTTTTGTTTATTTGTGTAAAAATCTAGAAAACGAGATTATAATACAATAGAGATAAAATTGAGATAATTAATAAGCTGAATTTGCTGTGTCTGCTGACTGCTAAAAAATTTTATTTAGCATCGCATTTTATTTATTTTTTACCTACCAAAGAATTTTTAAGTATGAATATTGCAATTGACATCCGTAGTCTGACTGACAAAAAACGTACAGGAGTAGGTGAGTATACTTATGAGCTTTTGGATAGTCTTTTTGCTTTGGATAAAGAAAATAATTATTTTTTGTTCTATAATTCTTTCAAAGATGTTAGAGATGGTTTGCCAAATTGGCTACAGGCGAATGTTCATTTTGTAGCTACGAAATTTCCAAATAAGATCTTTAATATATTATTGTTATTAAAAATTTTTAATTTGGATAAATTATTGCAAAGTCAGGTAAATAAAAAATTAACAAGCACAAGAGTAGATAGATTAGATTATTGGTTTTCACCAAATTTTAATTTTACCAATTTATCAAAAGATACGAAACATGTTTTGACTGTGCATGATTTGAGTTTTGAATTTTTACCAAGTTGTTTTAGTAAAAAAATGTTATTGTGGCATAGTCTTATCAAGACTAGACAACAGGTTCACAAAGCTCATTTTGTTTTTACGCCATCGCAAAATACCAAAAATGATTTAGTAGATGTCTATCATCTTAATCCTAATTCTATCAAAGTTTTGTATCCAGGAATTAGTAAAAAATTTTTACAATTTTTGTCACAAAATATTGATAGAGAAAAATTAAAGTGTAAATACAATTTACCAGAGAAATTTATCTTTTTCTTAGGTACTCTTGAGCCTCGTAAAAATATTTTGTCTATTATAGATGCTTATCGTAAATCAAATTTGATAAATAAAAAGATACATCTAGTAATTGCTGGTACACGTGGTTGGAAATATGACAAAATAATCTCTAGTATCGATAATACTAGGGGAGTCAATTATATTGGTTATGTTGATGCTGAAGATAAACCTGCTCTTTACAAATTAGCTGAGCTATTTGTTTATCCTAGTTTGTATGAAGGTTTTGGTTTTCCTGTCTTGGAGGCTTTGATTTCGCAAGTGCCTGTTATTACTAGTAACCGTTCATCTTTGTCAGAAATTGTGGATGATGGTGTGAAGTTGGTTAATCCACATAATATTATAGAATTAAAAAATTCTTTGCTAGAAGTTATAAAAAATAAAAAAGACAATGTTTGTTTCTCCCAAAAAGATAAATTCAATTGGGATAAAACAGCTAGAGAATTTTTAGAGATGTTGGTGAAGTGATATTTTGTAGGAGTGGCAAACGTAAGTTTGCTGAGTTTATAATTAGGGGGTTAATTATGTATAATGATGGTATTAAACATGGTAAGGAACACATAAATCGTCCACATCATATTTATGTAGAAGGAGCATATTATTTTATCATAGGGCGTTGTCTTGAAGGTAAAAAATATTTTAGTACATCTCAAAAGAAGGATATCTTTGTTTCAGTATTGCAAAATTTACAAAAAGAATTAAATATAAAAATCTATAGTTGGTTTTTATTAAATAATCATTATCATATATTGTGTTCACTGGGCGAACTTACGTTCACCACTCCTAAATCTGATCATAATATTTCATATCAAAGTACGTTGGTAAAATTTATAAAAAGACTACATGTTATAACAAGCTTATTAATTAATAAACAAGATGACACTCCTGGTCGCAAAATCTGGTATCAATACTTCGATTATTGTATCAGAAACAAAGCTGACTTTTGGAAGCATTTCAATTATATAATAAAAAATCCTTTCAAGCATGGCCTAGTTACAAGTTTAGAAAAGTCTTTTCATTACAAATATTCCAGTAATTCAACTTGGTTTAAGCGTTTTGGAATGGATGGATTAAACGAGTGCTTTATAAAATATCCTGTTGAAGAAGTATTCCTAGGTGATTGATTATGGAGTATAATTGTAGTGTGATTTTACTTATTTTAAAAATGGTAAGTGGAATCAATTAACGTAATTATTTTCTAATAAGATTATTTTAAGAAACCTGCCTGCCGGCAGGCAGGGATCCTTCTCTGCTTAACCGCCGATTCAGGATGAAGTGAATATATGAAAATAGGTATAGACGCTAGAATGCTTAGTTCCAATTTTGGTATTGGGCGTTATGTTCAACAACTGGTTTTACATTTGCAAAAGATTGATAAAGAAAATCAATATTTGATTTTTTTGCGTCAAGAAAATTTTGATGAGGTAGAAATTGAAAATAATAATTTTGAAAAAGTTTTGGCAGATATACCTTGGTATACTTTGGGTGAGCAAAGTGAATTTTTGAGTATTTTACAAAAAAATCCAGTAGATCTAATGCATTTTCCTCATTGGAATGTACCTTATTTTTATGATGGAAAGTTTGTTGTTACTATTCATGATTTGACCATGTATCACTATGCTAGACCAGAGACTAGTACTTTGGGGCATTTGAAATTTTGGGTAAAGGACAAGGCTCATCGTACTTTGATAAAGCATTTAGTCAAAAAAGCTAAATACATTATTACAACGAGTGAATTTACAGCTGATGATATTGTCCAAACTTTGGGAGTAGCTAGAACTAAAGTAGTGGTTACTTATCAAGCTCCTTTTGTAAATAATAATTTAAAAGAAAATATTGCTAATGTTTTGGAAAAATTTAAAATTGATAAAAAGTTTGTGTTGTATGTTGGGGCAGCTTATCCTCATAAGAATCTAGATAATCTTTTAGCAAGTTGGCAAATATTTAATGAAGAAAAGAGCCATGATTATGATTTAGTATTAGTGGGTAAAGATAATTATTATTATCAAAATTTGAAAAGTAAGTTTGTTGACTTAAAAAATGTAATTTTTACAGGTTTAGTAGAGGATAGTGATTTAGTGAATCTTTACAAAAAAGCCAGTGTTTTTGTTTTTCCTTCACTTTATGAAGGTTTTGGGTTACCTCCACTTGAGGCTAGTCTTTATGCTTTACCAGTCGCGGCTTCTTCGGCTAGTTGCTTGCCAGAAGTTTTGGGAGAAGGGGCTATGTATTTTGACCCTCACAATAAAGCCCAAATGGCAGATGTCTTATATACTATTTTGACAGACGAAAATATTAGAAGTGAATTGAAATATCAAGCTAGAGAAAATTTGAAGAGGTTTTCTTGGGAGAAATTAGCCAATGAGACAAAAGATATTTATCTTAATCTTTAAATATTAGTTCATAGTTGATAAAAAATGAATCAAAACCGATCACGTGATCGGTTTTTTTTTGTGTAAATGTCTAAATTAGACTGGTTATTTTATAATAGATTTTGATTAAGGTTTAGGTTGTTATTGTTGGTAGTAAAAGTGATTATCTGAGGAAGTAATAAAGTGTTAAAGTGATTGATTGTTAGGTTGATAAATTTCTAGGGGATAAACATTTCACGTTTTTTTAAAAAAATGGTATAATAAGCTCAGATTTTTTAACTAATAAAAATATATGGCTGAAAAGAAAATTTTGATTGCCGAAGACGAAAAGCCAATGGCTCGTGCTTTGGAAATTAAGCTTAACAAAGCTGGATTTGAAACGGTAGTAGTATTTGATGGTGTAAGCGCTCTAAAGGAGTTGGTTGCTAATAAATATGATTTATTATTATTAGATTTGATGATGCCTAATAAAGATGGTTTTTCGGTTTTGACAGATATGAAAGAAAGTAAAATAAAAGTACCTGTAATCGTATCTACCAATCTTAATCAAAAAGAAGACATTGAAAAAGCTCTTGGTTTGGGAGCCAAAGATTATTTCGTAAAATCAGACACCACTATTGCTGAAGTAGTGGACCATATTAAAAAAGTTTTAGGAATTTAACATTATTTATGCAATTTACTGAGCAACAATTAAAAGAAATTTTACTTGATCAAGGTTATCTTGAAGAAAAAGACTTTAACAATGCAAAAAAATATGCAAAATCACACAACACTAGTTTGATGGAGTATTTTTTTGTGGAAAATGTTTTGAGTAAAGATATTATTGGACAAGCTGTTGCTGAATATTTTGCTGTACCATATATCAATTTGACAAATGAAAAATTAGATCCAAATATTGTCAAATTAATACCAGAAATAGTAGCACGTAATAAAGGCGTGGTTGCTATTAGTTCAGATGTTGAGGGTGTGAAACTTGGTATGCAGAATCCAAAAGACTTAGAAAGTAAAAATTTTATTGAGAAAAAAATTGGGCAGGTTGTAAAAGTATATTATATAGATGATGATGATTTGGAAAAAGCTTTATCTGTTTATGGTTCTGATATTGATTCTGATGTAACAAAAATTTTAAAAAGTCTTAACAATTCTAGATTAAGTAATGAAGAAAAAGATGATATTGTAGTAGAATTTGTGGATATGGTTTTGAAATATGGTTATGAAAATCGTGCTTCAGATATCCATATTACACCACAAGTAGATAGAATAACTTTTCGTTTCCGTATTGATGGTGTGATGCATGATGTTTTTGTTGTCGAAAAAGATAAGGCGCCTAGAGATTTTTTGAGTTTTATTTTGACTCGTATCAAAATCTTATCTAAGATGGCTACAGATATTCATTTTGCTGCGCAAGATGGTAAAATGCGCTATCTTATAAATGACAATTGGTTGGATGTACGTATTTCTATTGTTCCTATCACTTATGGCGAAAATATTGTAATGCGTTTGTTGTATCCAAAGAATAAACAATTAGGTTTGATTGATTTGGGTTTATCTGATGATAATTTGAAAAAAATAAAGAAAGCTATCAAAAATCCACACGGCATGGTTTTGGTTACAGGTCCAACTGGTAGTGGCAAAACAACTAGTTTATATTCTATTTTGAAACTTTTGAATAAACGTGAAATAAACATGGCTACTATTGAAGATCCTGTAGAATATGATATTGAAGGTGTAACACAGATTCAAGTTAATCCTAAAACAAATCTTACATTTGCCAAAGGTTTGCGTGCTTTGGTTCGTCAAGATCCGGATATTTTGATGGTTGGTGAAATTCGTGATGCTGAGACAGCTGATATTGCTATCAACTCTGCCTTGACAGGTCATCTTGTATTGTCTACTTTGCATACCAATGATGCTGTCACAGCGTTGCCTCGTCTTTTGGATATGGGTATTCAGCCTTTTTTAGTTTCTTCTACTATCAATTTAGTAATTGCTCAGAGACTTGTACGTAAAATTTGTAATCATTGTCGTACTTCTTACAAATTGACCAAAGAAGAAATGGCTATTTTGTCTGAAAATGCAGATTTCAAACATATTTTAGCGGATTTGAATGTTAAAGATTTTAGTACTTCTAGAATTTATAAAGGTGTTGGTTGTAAAGTTTGTAATAATACTGGCTACAATGACCGTTTTGGTATTTTTGAAATATTAGAAGTAAATGAGAGTATTCGTAATTTAATTTTGACACATGCTTCTAGTGATGAAATTTTAAAAAAAGCCAAAGAAGAAGGTATGACAACTATGCTTTACGATGGAATTGAAAAAGTTTTGAATGGGGTAACAACTATTCAAGAAGTGATGAGAGTAACTCAGTTGTAAGTTTATTATTTTCTAAAGCGTTTTGTTAATTATCTATATATGTCAAAATTTAATACTGATTTTTTTAAAAAAGATTTTTCTATTGGTTTTATAAGTTTGAATCAAAAATCTTTGTTGGCAAAAAATCTAGCTGTGATGCAAAAAGCTGGTATTGATATTGTCGAGTCTTTATCAATAATGATTGAATCTACACAAAGCAGACTTAAAAGAATATTGGAAGATATTTTAATTTCTGTAAAATCTGGTAATACTTTAGCTGAATCTTTTGCTAGACATCCAAATGTTTTTTCGGGTATTTTTATTAGTTCTATTTATGCTGGTGAAAAATCTGGTACTTTAGGAGAAAATTTAGAAAATTTGTCAGAAACACTCAAAAAAGAAAAACAATTATTGGACAAAATTAAAGGAGCCATGTTTTATCCTATCATAGTTTTGGTAGCTTCTTTTGTTTTGGCTATGGCTATGTCTTTTTTGATTTTGCCTAAAATAATACCCTTGTTTGAGGGATTAAAAATGGATTTGCCTTTGAGTACACGTTTGCTTATCGATTTTTCTAATTTTGTAAATGATTATCAACAGATTTTGTTTTGGTTGATAATCGTTGTGGTTACTTTTGTTATCTTTTTGGTTAAACAAAAAATTTCTCATCCTGTAACACACTGGATTCTTTTACATTTTCCTATTATAAAAAATATTGTACGTAATTCCAACTTAGCACGCTTTTCTCGTATTTTTGGTAGTCTATTGCGTAGTGGACTTAGTATTGATGAAGCTTTGAGTGTTACTGAAAAGTCTTTGGAAAATTATTATTATAAAAAAGCTATTCGTGATATATCTTTGCGTATCAAAAAAGGTGTCAAAGTTTCTGAAAGTTTAAAAAATCATAAGAATCTTTTCCCAAAGATGGTTTCTCGTTTGGTTTATGTGGGTGAAGAAGCTGGTAAGATTGAAGATACACTTTTGTATATTTCAGAATTTTACGAGGAAGAAGTGGATAATTCTACCAAAAATTTGTCTACAGCTTTGGAGCCAATATTACTTTTGTTTATAGGCGTTGTTGTGGGATTTTTAGCTATATCTATTATTACACCTATTTACAATATTACAGGAAATATCTCCAATTAGAAATTTTGATATAATTATGTTTTTCAAAAATAGTAAGGGCTTTACTTTGTATGAGTTGATTGTAGTTTTGGCTATTACTTCTATTATTGTTGCTGCAGCTGTTCCTGTTTATGGTAATTTTCAAGGTAAATTACAATTATTAGATAGTTCGGCTGATATTGTACAAATATTGAGGACTGCTAGAGGGCAGTCTCTTGTTGGTTATAATGATTCTGCACATGGTGTTTACTTTGTAATAAATAATAGTGGTGTTGATTCTTTTATTTTTTATCAAGGCGATTCTTATACTGCCAGAAATCAGGATTATGATCAAACTACTGAATTGAAAAGTGTTTTGGCTATTAGCAATAGTTCTTTTACACTTTCAAATAATAATATTGATATTAATTTTACAAAAGGTGGACTTGGTTTGCCAAATAATACTGGTTCACTAATTTTGTCTCATAGTATTACTGGTCAAAAAAATATTAGTGTCAATAGTTTTGGTATGGTTGAAAAAAATTAATTAATTTTTTTATTTATGTTTGTTGTCAACACAAAGGGGCAAAGTATTTTAGGGATTATTCTGGCTATGGCTATTTTTGCGTTGATGGCTTCGGCTATTGCTGGTACTTCTGTTGGTAATATTGGTTCTTTGGTACAAGGTAGCAAACAATCAGGTGCAGAAGCTTTGGCACAGCAAGCAGTAGAGTCTATTAGAGCTATAAAAGATAATGCTTGGAATGATTTATATTCTGATTCATCTGTTTCTATCGCTGGATATGATTGGACTTTTGATGGTACTAATATTCAGACAATAGGTGATTATACGCGTACTGTTACTTTTTCCAATGTTTGTCGTAATAGTAATACTAATGCTATTGAAGATTGTGCTACTGGTATAAATGATTTGCAATCAAAAAAGGTCAATGTAGCCGTTAGTTGGGAAGTCAGACCTGGTGTTACGAATTCAGTGGATAGAGAATTTTATCTGACCAATTGGGATTCAAGAGAATGGACGCAGACCGATTGGAGTAGTGGTCCAGGGCAGAGTGTTTTGAGTGATACTGCTGGTTATGATAGTGATGATGAAAATATTGATTATAGTACGGCTGGTGAAGTTAAGATTTTGGAAATGGCAGGTCAAGTAGCTTCTTGTATGAATACTGGTTGGTCTTTTACTACTTCTACTGATTACATTTATGATAATGCACAAATAGAAGTTGCTGACGGTACAGCTCATTTGACAGAAACTGGTACTGCTGAGATCAATGGTTTAGGTGATGCTTTTTTAGCTAGCGATATTACTAATGGTTATACGTATAATACGCCTACTAATTTATTTGGTAGTGTTTATGCTGTGGCTTATTATGAGTATGTTTCGCCTTATCCTGGACGTTTGAAAATATATTCAATGGATGAACTAGGTAATATACAAGCTTCTAGTATTTTAAATCTTCAGGCAAATCAACCTAGTAATGCAAAAATAAAACATGTTTATGGGGATGTCTATGCTGTGTTTTATTCCGGTCAGTATATTAATGGATCTGGAGTTAGTAATTATTCTGTTGGTTTTATAGAAACATTTAGTGTAGATAGTTTAGGTAATGCTGTTCTTATCAGTTCTTCTATGTATAATGGTGAAATACCTAATAGCTATTTTAATGATGTTCAACAAATGTCTCCCGGTTTGTTTGGTGTATTTTTTACTGGAGATTTGACTGCCGGAACAGGACTTACTTACGCAAATCTGAAAATGTTTAATATAGACAATAGTGGTAATATTACTGATACTGGAAAATATTTACAATATGGGGGAGGTGCTGGCTACTCATTTGGTAATCAAAAAATATTTCAGCGTAGTGCCAGTAGATATTTGATTTTTTATTCTCAGTATAATACTACAAATTGGATTTCTACCTCTTATGCTAAAATAATTGATGTAGATAGTTTAGGAAATATTACACAACCTTTTGATGCTTCAGAAATGGTGGGTATTACAGATGTATATGGTTTAAGTCAAAAAAATGATAATATTTTTTATGCTTATTCTTATACTGGTGGGGTAGCCGGAGGAGAGAATGGCTCTGTAATTATTAAGACTATCTCAGTAGATAATAGTGGTAGTGTCTCTAATATTGATACTTTGTCAGCATTAACTGATTATACTTATCCTTATCCACAAAGCGTGACAAATATTTCGGGTGATAATTATTTGATGTTGGTGGGAGGTACTCTCTATGACGTTAATTGGAATAATCTTGGTGCGGGTGCTTATCTGAATAGTTTTTCTATTGATAATAATGGTAATATTTCTAATGATTTTTTAGATAGTTACCAATATAGTTCTGGTAATTTAGGATATGCTGGTAGTATTTTAAATATTGGGCAAAATCTTTATGTTTTAAATTATACTGGTAGTGCCAGTATCTCTGATTATAACTATAAAGGTTATTTAGTTACATTTATTTTTGATTCTGCTGGTAATATAAACTTGACAGGTAATAGTTTGAATTATTTAGATGGTTCAAGTAATAGTAGTAGTTTAGTTCATACTAGTGGAGATTTTTATACTATTTTTTATGCAGATAATAATACTCAACAAGGAGTATTTGATTTAGTTACAATTGTTTCAGATGGTACAATATCAGCTATACTTGATACTTTTGTATTTAGTGGTAGTAGTATGTCTATTATTAATGGTTCTTTGGTTAGTACTAATAAATATTTAAATTTTGTTTATACTACTTATTCTGGTGGTTATCAATTTACTGTTGCTTCTTTGTCTTATACTTATTATGGTCAATTGTATACAGATCAAGTTCAAACCATAAGTTCCGCCCAACCTTTACAATTTACTGAGACTGGTGTTTTGAAAGATTTTACAGAAGCTGCCACAAAAGGTGATACAGGAGAAATATATTATCAATTATCAAATGATAATGGTGATAATTGGTTGTATTGGAATGGTTCTTCATGGGCTACATCTACTTTGAGTACTGATTACAATCTGGCTGTTGATATTGATACTCATATTGCAGAATTTCCAACTTCGACAAGATTGATGTCATTCAAAGCTTTTATGGTAGGTGAAGGATATCAAAACATCGCATTAGATTCGATAGGTGTAAATTGTAAAGAGGAAATTGATGAAAGTTATACAAATAGTAGTGATTATAGTTATAATAATGAAAAGATTGAATTTTCTGGTGGGCAGGTTGGTCTGAAAACAGGTCTTGCTACTTTTAATTATGTTTGGACTTTTGATGATTATGCTAAATATTATTATGATCCATTATATATAAGTGTTTCAGGTGGTAAAGCTAGTATGATTTATTATACGCCTACAGATACTTTTACTTATAATTATACTACTTCTACAAATTATGTTTATAATAATTCTCTCGTAGAATTTGAGTCTAGTAATGCTAAGTTGAAAAATATTGGTAATCCAATAGGTGATTTACCAACAACTTATATTCAAAATCAATATGTTGGTTCTTCTTACTATGCACCAAATTCTCAAAGTATAACCAATATACGTAATAATATATATCTTGTTGCTTATTCTTATTCTACAGGAAGCGGAGGAGCTTATTTTCATCTAAAAACTAGAAGTATAAGTGATACTGGAGTTATTGGTACAAGTGACCTTAGTTATATTAATGTAGGGCAAATCTATTCATCTGGTAGTAAGTATACCTCTTCTGAGGATTTTGATGTTGTGAAGTTAAGTGATGGTTATTTTGCTGTAATTTATACAACATATTCTCCGACTTATAGTTATGTTACTACGTATAGTGTTAGTGTTAGTGGTGTTATAGCTCAAGTAAATTCTTATAGGTTTTATACTTCAGTATTATATGGTGGTGGAATTATAAAATTGGATGGTAGTACTGATAAGTATGCTATCACTTATGGTACTACTTCTGTGGTTGTTTATACTTATACTATAAGTGAAACAGGTATTATAAACACTAGTTATATTGATTATTTTAATTATGCAGAAAGTCCAGGTTATAATATGCATAAGTATATGATACATGTTTCGGGGGATATTTATGCGATAGCTTATGATTATCTAAATTATAATAGTACTTCAGTTAATCATGGTAGCGTTATAACTTTAAAAATAGAAAATACAGGTAATATCGTAAGTACTACAAAAATTGATTTAAAGACATACGGAAATAATTGTTATACTACATATAGTTATGCTAGACACACTAGGATGGTTAGGATTTCCGATAATCATTTCGCTTTAGTTCACCCTGACAAATATTGTAGTTCTGGAAGTAATACTGCTTATAGGGATGGTTATTTGAAAACATTTGAAGTTGATACTGTCGGTAATTTAACTCAAATACAATCAGCTTATTTTGCTAGTTGGGCAGCTTTTGCACCAAGTATTTATTCTATTGGTAATGATACTTATTTGATTACTGGAGATTATATAAATAGTTATGGTAAATTATATACCTATCATATTAGTCCAGGGGGTATTATAAACACAACTCTTATAGATTCTTATCAATTTGGTAGCTATTATGGTTTGGTACCAGACGTAGTTCAAGTAAAAGATAATATTTTTGCTATTGCTTCTGACCAATCGAGTAATTATATGGGTTATACTTATGTAGCAACATTTAATATAAATACTGTCGCTACTTATTCTACAGAAAAACCATCAGTAAAATCATCTTTGTGGGTAGATTCTAGTGTTGATTCTTGGGATGGTTTCACTGAAACGGCTAGTAAAAATGGTGGAGAAATATATTATCAATTGTCTAACAATGGTACTAGTTGGTATTATTGGGATAGTGTTAGTTCTACTTGGTCTTTGGCAACGACTTCGACAGAGTCTAATACGGCTTCTGTTGTAAATACAAATATTAGTAGTTTCACAACAACTACCAATAGTATTGCTGTAAAAGCCTTTCTTTCTAGTGATAGTACTCAAAAAGTTGCTTTGGATAATATTGATATACCTATTACTCGTACTGTAAGTGGTTATTCTATACAATTTCCAAGTATAAATCCTACTTCTACACAATCTTTATATATTCCAAATATTAATTCTTGGCGAGGTTTGTCTGCTAATGTGAATACTATTTATCCTGGAGATGTTTATTACCAATTGTCTGATGATGATGGTGCTACTTGGCAATATTGGAATGGTTCTATTTGGGAAGTAATAAATGATATAAATGATTATAATTCTATAAATGTTGTTAATGATCATATTAGTAGTTTTCCTACATCAACAGGAAAATTTACTTTCAAGGCTTTGCTAAAATCCGATAGTATAAAGCAAGTTGAAGTAGATGATGTTACTTTAGCATATACTCCAGAACCAGAAGATGAACATACAACTAATTTGTGGCATTTTGACGAAACTAGTGGTACTTTGGTTGATTCTGTTGGTGGTTTAAATATGACTCCAAATACGCCTCCAGGAGTATTTGGTTCTATAGGTAAATTTGATAATTCTTTCAAAGTTAATTCTGGTCAGAATATAGGTGGAGTTGCTACTAATGTTGATGCGCCTGATTTGGCAAATAATTTTACTATAGATATGTGGATTAAAGAACATCGTATTTATAATGATAGTGGTTATCATACTAATTATGTTTTTCTGGGTAGTGGAAGTTATGGTAATTATAATTTACGTATGGATAGTTATGCTGGAGATAGGCCCATGTTCCATTTTTATAGACCTAATGATGGAGCTACATATTATGCTTGGTCAAGTGTGTCAATGCCTTTAGATGTCTGGAATCATTTAGCAATTACTTATGATGGACATTATTTGAGAATGTTTCAAAATGGAGTTATGACAGTACAAAATCTTTTCAATGTTACCGTAGGGATTCATGATTCAAAATTTAATTTTTTGGCCACAAGATATGCTAATGATACTATGAATCAATATGAAATAGATGAACTTAGATTTTCCAATATTGCAAGATGGACAAGTAATTTTACACCACCTAGTGTGCCATTTGCGGCTGGTACATCATATGACACGACTAACCCTAGTGTAACTTCCGTTTCAAATAAAAGTCATTCAGCTAGTGCTTTTACTAGTTTTGAAGAAGTGGCAAATAAAGATGGAGGTCAAATATATTATCAACTTTCAGACAACGGTAGTACTTGGAAATATTGGAATGGAACAAGTTGGTCTACTGCAGGAAGTACAAATTATAATACGGCTGATATCGTTAATAATAATATTGCTAGTTTTTCTACTACGACTGGTCAGATTTCTGTAAAAGCAATATTATCAAGTGATGGAACTCAACATGTTCAGCTTGATGATTTGAAAATATTTTATGATTCAGGAAGTGATCAAGCTGGTGCCGGTGGAAGTGGAGCAGGTTCTGGTGGTGGTTTTGCTACTTCAACCTATTTCATTTCTTCAGCTTTTGATATGGGTGATGTTTCACCTGCACAATATTTAGAATGGGATGAAGATCTGACAGCTTGTACTGATTGTTCTATAAAAATTCAAGTAAGTACTGCTCCAGACAATGGCGGAGTTCCTGGTACTTGGACACCTTGGTATGGCGTGACGGGTGCAGATGCTTACTTTGTAGATTATTTTGGTAGTATTGTGCCGAATTATTTGAATGGACGTCGTTTCGTACGTTATCGTGTGGAACTTTTGGGTGATGGTACTAGTACTCCGGTGTTCAAAGAAATGAGGATAAATTATAAGTAAGTTTAAAATTTCTTATGGTAGATACACAAAATCC
Organism: Candidatus Magasanikbacteria bacterium RIFOXYD12_FULL_33_17; assembly: GCA_001783255.1. GTDB lineage: Bacteria > Patescibacteriota > Patescibacteriia > Magasanikbacterales > UBA922 > UBA1557. Next base: position 28,095 of record MFRB01000100.1, on the reverse strand, counting down.
AAATTATCAAATTGTTTTATTCAAAGGTAAAACTATCAGGAAAACTATCTTTAATAAAGAGTGGTATTTTTCTGTTATTGATATAGTAGGAGTACTTACCGATAGTTCTGATCCCGGTGCTTACTGGAGAAAGCTAAAACAGAGATTAAAAGATGAGGGTAGTGAAGTCGTGACATTTTGTCACGGGTTGAAATTGAAAGCTCCAGACGGAAAAATGCGTGAAACCGACTGTGCTAGTACTGAAAATATGTTTCGTATAATACAGTCAATTCCTTCACCCAAAGCCGAGCCCTTAAAACGCTGGTTAGCCAAAGTTGGCTATGAAAGAATGCAAGAAATAGAAAATCCGGAACTGGCGACCAAAAGGACAAGATTACTTTACAAATTAAAGGGTTATCCTGATGATTGGATTGAAAAACGAATGCGTGGTATCGCCATTCGCGAGGAATTGACGGATGAGTGGCAAAAACGAGGAGTGGAAAATGAACATGATTATGAAATTTTGACAGCTGAAATTTCCAAAGCAACCTTTGGTGTTAACCCTTCAGAATATAAGAAAATCAAAGGATTGAAACAACATAATTTGCGTGATCACATGGATGATTTTGAGTTAATTTTAACTATGCTTAGTGAAAGAACCACGACAGAAATACATCGAACTAAAGATACCAAAGGTTTGCCACGTCTGAAAGATGATGCTAGAGTTGGTGGGCAAATTGCAGGTACAGCTAGAAAACAAATTGAAAGAAAAATAGGTAGATCGGTGATATCAAAAAATAATTTTTTGAAAATAAAGAATGCAAAGAAATTAAAGAAATAATATAAACTATAAATAGAGGAATTAGTGATTTGTATTAATCTTGAAGTAAATTGAGATAAAGTAGAAATAAAAAATTGTTTTTATTATCTCTATTTTATCTCTTTATCTCAATTTATCTATCATGCAGAAAATAATAATGTTTAAAGAAAGTATAAATAGTTGTTTTAGAAAAATTTTATGTTTAACAAAAAAGGTTTTACTCTAATTGAAACACTTATCTATGTTGCGATAGTAGCTTTGGTGTCTACTGGTCTTATGAAATTTTCGATGTCTATGACATCGGTTAGAAATAAGACTTATGTAGTACAAGAAGTGCATAGTAATATGAGAGATGCTATGACCTTAATTACCAAAAAAATTCAGGAAGCCAATGCTATAAATGTGGGTAGTTCTACTTTTGATACAGATCCTGGTGTCTTATCTTTAGCTATGTCAGATGTTGGTAAGAATCCTACCATTATTTCTCTTGATCAAGATAATGGTCGTCTAGAGATAACAGAAGGTACTAGTGATTCTGTATATATAACAACGCATGAGGTAAAAGTAAGTAATTTACAATTTACAGATGTTTCTATAGGTTCTGTTACTAAAAATATACAATTTTCTTTGACTATAAATTATAATAGTGGTGATAATGCTAGTAAAGATTTTACTTTTACACAAAGTGAAAATAATTTGGCCAGTATAAGAAATTAAAATTTTATAATTATGTTCAGACAACTAAAAAATAATAAAAAAGGAATGATGGCGGTTATGATGGTTCTAATAATTGGTGCCACTGCTTTGATTTTGGCATTAAGTTCTGTAAAACTTGTAGTAAATGATGCTCAAATGACTTTGGATAATAAAAAAGGTGGTGAATCTTATAGTGTTGCTGATGGTTGTTTGGAAGAAAGTTTGAGAAAATTACGTTTGGATACATCGTACACAGGAGAAACTTTGAATTTAAGTACTGGATCGTGTATAATAGCTGTATCAGCAAATGGTAATGATAGAGTTTTGAATATTGTTGGAACTGTTGGTGATTATACTCAAACTTTGCAGGTGAGTGTAACTCTTGATGGCAATGTAATTACTCTGAATAGTCGTAGTGAAATCTAGAATATTTTTTAAATTTTTTATTTTTTTAACATGAGGGGAAAAGAAACTTTTGTCGGTTTAGATATAGCCGATCATACAATATCAACTTTAGAGCTTTCTGGTTCTGAAAAAAAACCTACCTTAAAAAATTTTAATAGGGTAGTGATAGAACCAGGTGTGATAGAGTGGGGGAGAATAAAAAATCCACAAAAATTGTCTGAAATATTTAAGCAACTTTTTTTGGTCACAAAAACAAAAGAAATAAAGCTTGAAAATGTTGTTGTAAGTTTGCCAGATTCTTTGGTTTATGTACATATTTTTCATTTGCCACCACATAATAAAAGAGATAGAGAAAAGTTAGTTTTGAAAGAATTGCAAGGTATAATACCAGAAAAGATCAATAATATTTTGTATAGTTATCAAGTTTTTTCTGAGGATAATGATGTTGTAAAAGGTATGTTGGTAGCTTTACCAAAGGATGCTGCTAGTGATTGGTTTGATTTTTTTGAAAAAAACAGAATAAAGGTTAAATTTTTTGATATTGAGCCAGTGGCTTTGCGTCGTGCAATTTTCTTTGGTAAAAAAGATGAAAAAATTTGTTTAGTTGATTTAGGTGCACAGTCTACTTCTATTAATATTTTAAATAAAGTTAGATTTTATTTTAGTTACAACAATCACATTGCTGGTGATTTTTTTACTAGAGAAATATCTAATAAACTTAATTTGAGTTTAGAAGAAGCTGAACAGAAAAAAATTAAAAATGGTTTGAATGGAGTAGATGAAGATGTAAATGATATTATAAAGAGTGGTTTAGACAAATTAATTGCAGACATAAAAAATATTATCGAAGTGAATGATGATGCAGAACATCAAATAACTAAAATAGTGTTAGTGGGTGGTACTAGTAAAATGAATGGTTTGATTGATTATATCCAAAAACATTTTGAATTTCCTGTTGAATTATTAAATATTTCAAAATCTTTTACCAATGATGATATCGAATATGCTGAGTCTTTTGGTTTGGCTCTAAGATCTTTTAGTAGCAAAGATTATGAAGATGAACCATTTATAAATCAAAAACAAATTACTAAAAATAGTGGCGCTTTAAAAATTTTGAAAAAAGAGGATACTAATTATATCAAAAATTTGGATGAACATTTTGATTTAGCTAGTGTTTCTTCAGATGTAAATTTTGATAGGTATAATCCAGATCGTAACAAGATTAGTCGTATTTTGTGGTTTGTTATACCTTTGTTTGTGTCTATAATTTTGCTTATTGGTGCTTTCTTTTACAGAGCCTATAGTAGAGATGTTAGAGAGCGAAATTTAGATATTAGTAAAAGTATTCAAGATGTGGTACAATATAAACTACAAGATATTAGTGTAAAAATTCCTGTTGCCACAATCGCAAATGAATATACTAAAGATAGAATAAGGGGAAGAATATTTAATGATGTTATTTTAAAATTAAATATTTCTGAGATTGATACAGAAGATTATATTGTTAGTTTATCCAAAGAGAGGGCTGTCGCAGAATTATCAGTTTCAGAAGAAATCTATCAATACTTTTTGGAAAAAATTGATAATAAAGATGACTTCAATTATCGATGGTTGATATTATCTAGTTTGGATATTAAAACTTTGGCTAAAAACAAAATTGATAGTATGAATACGTCTGGTATAGCATACTTATTTGAAGAATATAGTATTAGTTCTGTAGAAAAGACAAGTGATAGTAATTTGTATATTTTGAATATTGTTGTGAAAGTTTCAAGTAAACAAGAACTAAATCTAAATAATTAATAAAAAATTTTAAATTTTATAGAAAATATATGGCTAAGAAAGGTTTTACTTTGATAGAGTTACTTATAGTTATTTCTATCATTGCAATTTTAGCATCTGTTGTTTTTGTGGCATTGGATCCACTCAAACGTTTTCAAGATGCACGCGATTCAAGTCGTTGGGCAGATATTTCTGCTTTGATTTCGGCTGTCAAAGTTTACCAAGTAGATAATGGTGGTAATTATCCAACAGCTATAGCTGATAGTATGGGAGCAGGTAGTACCTATATGATTGGTACTGATACTGAAGGTTGTAATTTGACTTGTGATACTGCTGTTGGTGGTAGTGCTTATTGTGTTGATTTAACAGCTTTGGTAACTGCTGGTTATCTGGGAGAAGTACCTGTTAGTCCAAATGGTACTGGAACTTGGGGTGTAGGTGTGACTGGCTATACCATCACAAAGTATGATACTGGCATCATAAAAGTAGCAGCTTGTGAATCAGAAAATAGTGATAGTATATCTATATCTAAATAGTTTTAAACTTAGGATAAGTTGTTTTGTATAAAGACAAATTAGCCATATGCCTGTCTTTTATTTAAAATTTTTTGCAAAAAGCTAGTTTGACTAGCTTTTTTGTGTTTCAAATATAAAAATTATCTAATAACATTTATGAAAGAATCTAACAATTCTAGCAATAAAATAATTGATAGTATTATAATAGGTTCTTTTGTTTTTTTTACTATTATTTTTTTGTTATTATCTTGGTTTTTGATTCAAAGAAATAATAATAATTTTTTGGATAAGTACAACAAATATTTTGGTCAGGTTGGATTGAATTATGATAATCAGGTTTCTCTGGAGGTCAAAAATGATTTTAAAGATGTTTTTCATAATGTTGACCATTTTTTTGAGAGTGTCTCTTTTAGTACTAGTAGTACTGATTTTGATTGTTCTAATTCTATAAGTGTCTTAGATGACGAAGAATTTTATGGTTGGTATCTTGTAGATAACAACAATAATATTGTCTGTGAAAGTAGTGTTCCAAATGATGTTATTAACTTGAGACAGTTTGATGAAAATTTTTTTCTTAAAACAGATCAAAATTTTTTAATTTCAAAAGTTTTTTCATTAGAAATTGAGGCTAGCAATATAAAAAATGTTAATGTATTCAAAATTTACAAAAGTTATTTTGATGATAAAAAAAATAAACAAGCTACTTTAGTTTTGCTAGTAGATTTAGATACTTTCATTTTTACACATTTGAAAGATAGTAGTCTGTGGTTTGGTTCAGAATTTTTTGTATTAGACAGTAAAGGAGATATCTTTTGGACAGTTGACAATGATTTGATAGGTAAAAATATTGAAGATGATTATGTCAAAAAAGTTTATGTAGGTTTTGGTGATGCTCTCAATATTTTGCAAAAAGCACGTCTAGGAAAAACAGGTTTTCAAACCTATGGGTTTAGGGGGGATACTTATGTAACTTCTTATACGAAGAGTCAAATATTACCAGATTATTATTGGGGCATTTTGCTAAGTACTCCTGCAAAATACATACAATCTGATGTTTTTGTAAATTATACACAAGGTAGTTATACATTTTTTTATTTTGTAGCCTTTTTATTGATAGTATTTTTATTGTTTTTGTATTTTGTTTTTAGAAAAAATATTTTTTTACACCTACAGATAGATGAGACTAAAAAAGAGATGATTGAAGAAACAAAAAAATTTAAGATTACAGAAGTAAAATTGAATAAAACTGTTGAAGAACTAGAGTTACTTAACTCCAATATGGTCAATAGAGAATTAAAGATGATTGAATTAAAAGAAGAAATAAAAAAGATTAAGGAAAATAAAGAAAAAATATAGTATATGAATTTTTTTTCGCGCTACAAATTAATTTTTTTGTTTCTAATTACTATACTATTTTTTGGTATTTTGGCAAGTGTTTTTGTTTATTCTTATATTAAGAGCAATTTAGTTTCAGAAAAGATAGATACTTTCAAAACTTTTGTTTTTGTAAAGAGTGAAGAAGTAAAGAGTGTCTTAAATAGTGTGGATTATTTGTTAACAAATGTAAAAAATGATGAGGCTGTTGAGTATTATTTATCGCAAAATGATAAAAAACCACAAGATGAAGTGGTGTTAAAACACTTAGATAGTTATAATATTGCTGATTTGTTTTCAGCTATATATATAATGGACATTGAAGGTAATACTTTGGTTTCGACGGACGCTTCTTTTGTAGACAATAACTATGCTTTTAGAGATTATTTTTCTGAGGCACTTAAAAATGGTTATTCTTTTGATGTTGTTTTGGGTGTTACTACAAATCAGTTGGGTTATTATTTTTCTACACGTATTGAAGATGCTAAAAATAATATCTTAGGCGTTGTTACTTTGAAATTAAGACCAGAAGTCGTTGAAAAAAAATTAAGTTCAATAAATTTAGAAAATAATTCTTCAGTAATGTTGCTTGATAAATATGGAGTTATTATTTATTCAAATAAGTTGGAAAGATTGTATAATACTTTAGGTGTTTTAAACGAAGATGTCAAACAAAAAATTGTTGTAAACAAAAGGTTTTTAGAAAAACAATTAGATTCTGTTTGGGATTTCCCGGCGGATGATTTGAACACGAATTTGTCAGATGTTAATTTTTTTGAATATAAAAATAAAAATGAAAAAATAAATATTTTTTATACACAAGTAGGTAATTATAATTTATATTTTTCAATAGAGCAACCAGCTAATTTGCAAGTTGCTGGTATTTTAAAAATTGTAAATAATTCTGTACTTATTATTTTTTTAGCAGCATTAATGGCTAGTATAATAATCTTAGTATTATTAATAAATTATTTGAAACCTGTAAAAATTCTTTATGATGCTGCTCTAAAAGTTAGTCGAGGTAATTATAATTCAGTTATAGAATATAGTAGTCAATTTTCTGAAATGCAAGAGTTGATATTGGCTTTTAATATGATGTCTGCTAGTGTCAAAAAAATTCATGAAGAAATAGAACAAAAAGTTCAGACACAAACTCAGAAGATAATAGAAAAACAGGTTTTTTTAGAAGAACAGAAAAAAGCTTTGATAAATGTTTTGGAAGACATCAATGAAGAAAAAGAAAAAACAGAAGGATTGAGTAAAGAATTAGAAAAATTTAAATTTGCTGTAGATAATGCCTCTGATCATATTGTAATTACAGATCCTGATGGTATGTTATTATTTGCGAATAAAGCTGTAAATAGAATTACTGGTTATAATGAAAAAGAAGTTTTAGGTACTAAAGCAGGTGTTTTGTGGGGAGGTGTAATGGATAAAGCTTTTTATAAAAAATTATGGAAAACTATTAAAAAAGAAAAAAAAGTATTTGCTGGTGAATTATTAAATAAAAGAAAAAATGGTGAAGTCTATCCTGCTGAAGTTAGTATTACTCCATTATTGAGCAGTGAAAAAGAAGTACAGTTTTTTTTGGGTATTGAGAGAGATATAACTAAACGTAAAAAGGATGAAGAAAAATTACAATTAGTACTGAAAGATTTGAAAGAACAAGATTTTCAATTGGCTGAAGAAAAAGCTAAATATGAGGCACTTTTGGCTAGTATTAGTAGTGGTATTATCGTAACCAATGAAAAAGGACATATAATTTTGGTAAATAAAGCGGCTGAAGTGATGCTTGGTAAAAAATCAGAAGAAATGAAAAATAAAAAAATTTATGAAGAGGTCCCTGCTTTTACTGAAAAAGGTATTTTGATAAATAAAAGTGAAAGAGCCGTCAACCAGGCTTTATCTACTGGTAAACAACAGACTTCTTTGGTGGGAAAAACTTATTATTATAAAAATTCAGAAGGTAACCTTTTTCCAGTAGGATTTATGGTTAGTCCTTTTATCTGGATGGAAAAAGTGATTGGAAGTATTGTGGTTTTTCGTGATATTTCTTATGAACAGGGTATTGATAAAGCTAAGACAGAGTTTGTATCTTTGGCTTCTCATCAGCTTCGTACACCTCTTTCGACTATAAATTGGTATGTAGAGATGCTTCTTGATGAAGATGCTGGTTCTTTGAATAAGGAACAAAGAGATTATTTGAAAGAGGTTGAAGTTGGAAATAAACGTATGGTAGATTTGGTAAATTCTCTTTTGAATGTTTCTCGTATTGAACTTGGTACTTTTGCTATTGATCCTGAAAAGACAGACATTAGAGATGTTTTTGATAGTGTTATCAAAGAATTAGAACCTCAGATAGTACAGAAAAAAATGAAAATAACTAAAAAATATGATAAAGAAATAACTAAATTGAATTTAGATCAGAAGTTAATTAGAATGGTTATCCAAAATTTGATTACTAATGCTGTCAAATATACACCTGATAAGGGGCAAATAAAAGTTGAAATTCGAAAAAATGAAAAAGAATTAGTAGTGAGTGTGAAGGACAATGGTTATGGTATACCAAAAAAACAACAAGATAATATCTTTACCAAAATGTTTAGAGCTGATAATATCAAGCTGAAAGATACTACAGGTACTGGTTTAGGTCTTTATATTGTCAAATCTATTATCGAACAGTCAGCTGATGGTAAAATATGGTTTGAATCAATAGAAAACAAAGGTACTACTTTTTATTTCACAATACCACTAAAGGGTATGGTTAAAAAAGAGGGAAATAAGGCTTTGACTTAGTAATATTTGTTTTTTAAACATTATCCAAAATAATCTCTAATTATAGGGATTATTTTTTTAATTTAGACTTAGTTGTGATTAACTTTTGAATTAAAGCAAAATGTGTTATAATTAAGCAGATAAATAGTTTATAATTTTTTGTGACACTCAAGAAAAAAAAGACAAAAAAACCACCTCGTAAATGTGTAATTTGTAATAAAGTTGGGCATAATTCACGTACTTGTCCAACGGTTAAAGAAGTAAAAAAAACTACCCCTAAGAGGATTATTAGTAGTTCTTTTGTTAATGTTAGAGTTGTAAAAAATGCAGAGAAGTCTCCATTTATTATTGATGTGTTGAAAGAATATAAAAAAGAAAACCATTTGGAAAATATAGATGTGTATAAACATGAAAACAAAAAAAAAGAATTGAACAAAGTTGTTGTGAATTTTGCAAATATTATAAAAATTACTAATGAAAAACAAAAACAAGAAAATTTTATACAAAAAAGACAAATAAAAAATTCAAAAATAAAGTTTAAAAAAACTACAAAAAATAAAAATATTTTACCAAAGTTCAAGGTTGATAGAAATTATAATTTATTACCAAGGTTTTATTTTTTGAAAAAAAATGCGAATTTTGTTAATGAATTTTTGGTAAATATTTTTCAAAATATTTCAAACTTTTTTTCTTCTATTACTGATTCTTTGGTATCTTTTAGAAAAAGATTAAGTTTCAAACGTTTTTCTTTGAGTTTTTTAATTTTGACAATTATAATTGCGATACCTTTTCCTGCTGTAGGTTATTATAAAAAAATAAAATTAGATACCGCAGAAATAGTTTCCAAAAGTAATGATGCCTTTTTGTCATTACAATCTTCGACTGTTTCGGCATTTAATAATGATATAAATCAAGCTGAGAATGATTTAAATAATGCTTTAAATTCTTTTGGAAGTGCTGAAGAAATAATTGATAGAGAATACAAAGCTAGTATTTATATTGCTAAGTTGTTACCGATTATTGGAGATAAAGTAAAAAGTAGACAGGATTTACTTTTAGCTGGTCATCAGTTAGCTTTGGGTAATACTTATTTGGTTAAAGGAATTGACGAGGCTACTCAAAAAGATAGTGAGGGTAATTTGATAGATAGATTAACTATTTTGCAACAACATTTAAGAGGTGCTTTGCAAGCATATCAAACAGCTTTAGAGCAAATAGATAATGTAGAAATTACATCTGTACCAGCAGAGTATCAACAATCTTTTAATGATTTCAAAATATTGTTTTCCGGTTTTGTATCTGATATGAATAATTTCAATCAAGTAATACGTAGTATTCAGTTGATAATGGGTGGAGATGGTTTCAAAAGATACTTAGTTTTATTTCAAAATACTTATGAAATCAGACCGACAGGTGGCTTTGTAGGTAGTTATGCTGTTATGGATGTACAAAGTGGTAAGATTTTGAATATAGATGTGCCTGGTGCCGGAAGTTATGATTTTCAAGGACAACTTGATGTTTATGAAAAACCACCTTTACCAATACAACTCATAAACAAAAGATGGGAATTTCAAGATGGTAATTGGTTTCCTGATTTTGGAGCATCTGCAAAAAAAATGTCTTGGTTTTTTGAGCATGGTAAAAAAACAACTGTTGATGGTGTAATAGCTATTAATTCTACAGTTTTAGAAAGACTTTTGAAAGTTATTGGACCTTTGCAAAATGAAGATTATGATTTATTGCTGAAATCAGAAGATGCTTTGGATAAACTTGAAACAGAGGTTCAAAATTATAATAATGAAGAAGAAAATACGCCAAAGGTTGTATTAGCTTCTGTTTTGGAACAGATTTTTGGTAGTTTGCAAAATCTTCAACCTAGTCAATTGATTGGTTTGGTTAGTCAAATGCATGAGGCTTTGTCTTATAAAGAAATACAACTTTATTTTAATGATCCTTACATCCAAAGTATTGTGCGTGAGTATGGTTGGACAGGAGAGGTCTTGGAAACAAAAAAGAATCAAGATTATTTAATGGTTGTTAATGCTAATATTGGTGGTCAAAAGAGTGACCTTAATATTACTCAAAATGTAGAGCATCAAGCTGTGGTGGCAGAGGATGGCAGTATTATTGATACAGTTATTATTACTAGAAAACATAAGGGGCAATATGAATCTGAATTTTTTAATAGTCCTAATATAAGTTATCTTAGAATTTATGTACCGGAAGGTGCTGAATTGTTAGATGCTGGTGGCTTTGTTTATCCAGAAGAAAGTTCTTTTTCTATTTCCCCAAGTTGGTATCAAGAGGATGAAGACCTAAAAAAGATTGAAAAAAATTCTTCAGTACATGTAAAAACGGGGACACGTATTACTAGTGAATTTGATAAGACTTCTTTTGCTAATTGGATAGTAACTTACAGCGGAGAAGAAAGTAGAGTTTATTTTGTTTACAAGTTACCATTTTCAGTTTTTGATAATGTGGCTATGTTTGAGGAAGAAGATCGTAAATTTTCATTTACTTCATTTTTGAATCGTGATATTGCTAATTCTGTATTATCACGTTATAGTGTTTTATTGCAAAAACAATCAGGTTCGGTATCAACGATAAATAATACTATTATCTATCCGGATGGTTGGTCTCCTGTTTGGAAAGAGGGTAGTGAAAAATTACAATTGTCTAGTAATGGAGCTTCGATTGAAGAAAATTTTGATAATGACAAAATTTTTGGTATAGTAATGGAGAAGAAATAAAAAATATTTTTAATAATAATTTATCTAATTAAAATTTTATGCCTGTTAAACATAAGAAGCCAAAAAAAGAAGGCAAAAAATTTCATAAAGAAAAAATTTCTAGTCAGGTTGTTGATGAACAAAATTTGAAGGTAAAAGAAATAGAAAGTGAAATACAAAAAAATGTTGAAATAATTACTGAAGAAATAGAAAAACCTGTAAAAAAAGAGGTGCATGTTTTTGTTAAGAAAGAATTACCCATGGAAGACTCTAAAAAAGAAGAAAAAATAGAAAAAAATAATGGGACTATGTCTCAACAAGAGATTACGCAGAAGTTAACAGAAATATATGAAGATGCTGATGGTGATATGCCAGACATGCAACAGTTTCAAAAAAGTAAACATAGTAGTTTTTTACATGCATTTTTTATATTAATTTTTTCAGTGATATTTTTTGCTACTATTGCTTGGATTGGTTTTTTTGTAGTACAGCCAGGTGTTAAATTTTCTGAAGATAATATTATTCTTACGATGTCTGGTAATGATAATTTTATTTCTGGAGAGAAGAGTACTTACAGAATACGTTACAAAAATTCACAAGATGTGGCGTTGCATAATGTTGTTTTGGAAGTACGTTATCCAAAAGGGTTTAAGTTTACATCTAGTACCAAAGAAACGATAAATGATAATAATGATAGTTGGAAAATAGGGGATATAGAAGCACAAGGTAGTGGTTATATAGATGTCACAGGTAATATTTATGGTGATATAAATTCTGAACAATCCTTTAGAGTATTTTTGAATTATATGCCAGACAATTTTAGTTCTGATTTTCAAAAAATTACAACTTTGACTTTGTCTAACAAAGATTCTTTAGTAAAAGTTGAGATACAGACAGCTGAACAGATAGTAGCTGGTTTGGATACACCTATAAAAATTATTATTTCTCCTAATAGTGATGTACCGGTAAAAAATGTTTTAGTTTCTTGTGTTGGAGGTTCTTTTGCACTCAAGTCTAGTGAACCAAAATCTGCTGATGGTAAAAGTTGTGAATGGTATTTTGAATCATTGGATGCTTCAAAAGAAATAAATCTTTCTGGTTTTTTCTCTGAAGATAAAGAAAATACTAATAAATTTCAAGTAATTGTAAAAAATTGGGATTCTCCTGAACGAATTGGAAATGGTTATATTTTATTTGATACTCAAAAGGAAGTAGCTTTGAGTAATTTAGAAACTCTGTATAATTTAGTTGTAAATGGTACAACTGGTTCATTTGATATACAACCAGGGGATACTATTAATGCGACTGTTAGTATAAAAAACAATGGTGACTCTGTTTTGAAAGATGCAAAACTGAAAGTGATAATTGATGCACCTTCTTCTGATAGTAGAAGTATTTTATCTTGGGATAAACTTGATACTGGAGAATTTGATTCTGATATTGTGGGACAACAACTTTCTTCGGATGTTAGAAGAGGTACTATAACGTTTGATAAAAGGTATATATCTGAATTGAAAGAAATTATGCCAGGGGATGAAATTAAGGTAAATGTTATTTTACCAATTAAGACTTCTGATAATATTAGATTGTCTGATTATGTTGCTTATAGGATAAATGTGAAGAGTGAACTTTCTTACAATTTGAATGATAAAACAGAATTAATAAGTAGTAATCAAGTTGATATAAAGTTGACTTCAGATTTAAAAATGGCTACACAAGATGAGATAAGTCAAGATGTTGGTGGTAATGATGTTCATCAGATAAGTTGGGTTTTGACAAATACTTATCATGATTTGAAAAATATTGAGGTTACAGCTGATTTGTATGGTGATATATCTGTAGATGAAAGTAATATTGTTGTACCTGCTGGTACTATAACTTATGATAAGGATAAGAAAAAATTAATTTGGAAAATAGAGCAAATGCCTATAAGCGTAGATGTTTTAGCTGTACAATTTGATGTTACTATATTATCTGAAAATCCAACTCAGAAGAATCTTACATCAAAACCAGTTGTGACTGCCTTTGATAATATAATACAACAAGATTTAAAAATTTTTGGACAAGAGTTGATACTTGTTAATAGTTAATTTATGAATTTAGGAAAAATTTTAATAGTAGAAGATGAAAAGTCTTTATCAGATGCTTTATTAAAAAAATTTACTAGAGAAGATTTTGAAGTTTTGGTAGAAAATAATGGGGAAGATGGTTTGGCTACTGCTTTGCGTGAAAAACCAGATGTGATTTTATTGGATTTGAACATACCAAAATTAGATGGTATGGCTCTTTTAAAAAATTTACGTAGAGATAACTTGTATGGTAAAAGTGCTAAGGTAATTATTTTGACAAATTCTTATGATATTGAAAA
>MFRB01000100.1:0-14641 GCA_001783255.1 Candidatus Magasanikbacteria bacterium RIFOXYD12_FULL_33_17 | reverse complement strand
CTACAAGTTTGGGAGTGTTTGACTATTTTATAAAAGCTGATTCATCTATGAGTTCTATATTAAATAAAGTAAAAGAAAAATTAAAGATTAAATAGTTTATTTCTTATAAATAAAAAACAGATTTTTGATCTGTTTTTTTTGTGCGCCTGGCAGGAATCGAACCCACATCATCGGTTCCGAAGACCAATGTTCTATCCGTTGAACTACAGGCGCTAATTGAAGAATTTTTAATTTAGTCCCGATAAATCGGGATTAAATTTTAGAATTGTTTATTGTGCCCCCAGCAGGATTTGAACCTGCGACCGTTTGCTTAAGAGGCAACTGCTCTACCAACTGAGCTATAAGGGCGTGTGATAAAATTTTTAATTTAGTAATTTTGAATTTTAAAAAAAATTTGGAATATTTTAATTTTAAAATTCTGTCATTTCTAAATTTAAAATTGTTTAAAAATTTAAAATTTAAAATTGCTAAATTATCCTATAGGGTCTTCATTTTTTCTTTCCAAAATTTGTACTTTTGGACCTTTCCATTTTTTTATTTGCAAAGCTTTGTCTGCGGCATCTGTTTGTCCTTCTTGTTTACTAGTGCCTTTGCCTTCAGCTACTTTTTCTTTGTCCAAATAAACAGCAATAGTGAATTCTTTTTCATGATCAGGACCTTCTTCACTTACAACTCTATAAGTAGGTGTGATGCCGACAATTTCTTGGGCAGCTTCTTGAAAACGAGATTTACTGTCCATCCAAAGACCAAGTTCTAAAACTTCTGGTAATTTGGTTATAACAAAGCGAGTAATAAATTGATTAGCCATATCCCATCCTCTGTCAAAGTAAATAGCACCGATGAGTGCTTCAAGAGCATTGGCTAAAATGTAATCACGGGCTTTGATATTATTATCCTTTGATTCACCTTTACTTAAAAATAAGTAATCTTCTAATTCAATATCACGAGCTACACGAGCACACATTGTACCATTGACTAAAGCAGCTCGCCAGTTGGTAAGTTCACCTTCTGGATTCAAGTAATTATTGAATAAATATTGGGTTACTGATAATTCTAAAACAGCATCTCCTAAAAATTCTAATCTTTCGTTGTGTGCTAAAGCAAAATCACGATTTTCATTTAGGAAAGAGCGGTGAACAAGAGCTTGTACCAAAATATTTTTGTTATCAAAAACAATACCTATAGTATTTTCTATGTTTTGAAAATTTTTTTCAATATATTCAGCTATAGGCATAAAATTTTTTAGATATCTTTGTACATGGCACCTAAGATACCATTGATAAATTTACCAGAATTTTCGCCACCATAAGTCTTGGCTAGTTCAATAGCTTCATTAATGGCTACTTTTGGTGGTATTTCTTTATTATTATATTCTAATTCATAAACACCTAGACGTAAAATGTTTTTGTCCACTAAATTTATTTGATCAAGTGGCCAATGTGGAGCAAACTTTTCTATTAGTCCATCTATATCTGGTTGTTTTTCAATTATATCATTTATAGTCTCTTCAATAAAATCTTTACTTTCTTCTAATCCCATACCAAATTCAGCCATGTTTTGGTCGATAATAGCAGGTATAGCACTAGTAGGGTTTCCACGGAAATCCCATTGGTACAAAACTTGCATAATAATGGCTCTAGCTAAATGGCGTTTGGACATAGTTTTGATTTAAGAGACTAATAATGTTAAGCTGTTTTTTTACTTTTGACAGAACGTTTTAATCTTTTTTCTACGTCAATGATTTGTCTACCTTTGTAAGTACCACATTTGGCACAGGCACGATGTGCTAATACTGGAGCAGCACATTTTTCACATTTTTTACTTGCTGTTTCTTTCAATGCGTGGTGTGAACGACGTTCATCACGTGATCTCGGTGTTCTCTTTTTTGAAGGAAGACCCATAAAATTTATATTAAAATGAATAATTACTATTTTGACTATATACAGGATAAGTCGTGGCTTAGTATAGCAATATTTTGTAATAAAATCAAGTCTAGGTGTGTTTATAGCTTTTAGACTTGCATATTTGGCTTATTTTAGCTAGAATAGGAGAGTTCAAAGTCTATAAAGTTTATAAAGTAAAAAGTCATACAAATATACTAATAATGTAAATTATCCGAACCTGCCGGTAGGCAGGTAATACTAATTTTCTCTAAGTAAGTATTCGTAATATTTGTATTATAGGTATTATTTGTATATTAGTATGTTTATGAAAATAATCAAACAAGAAAATTTAGATATCTCTGAAATTGTAGAAGCCTTGAAAAATGGGGCGACAATAGTTTATCCGACAGAAACTTGTTATGGGCTTGGTTGTGATGCTAGCAACAAGGAAGCTGTAGATAAAATTTTTGCGATCAAAAAAAGACAGGCACATAAATCTGTTTTGGTAGTTGTACCAGAAGTATCAATGATAATACCTTTTATTTCTTGGACACCAACTTTGCAAAATATTGCTGATAAATATTGGCCTGGCGCTTTGACTGTGGTAGTGAAAGTTAAAGATAAAAATATTTTTCCAGCAGGCGTTGTCAATGAAGATGGTACTATGGCTTTTCGTGTGACAGAACATCCTTTGGCTGCTGAAATTTCCCAAAAATTAAATAGTCCTTTGGTTTCTACTTCTGCTAATATTGTTAGTATGAATAGTCCTTATGATATTGAGTCTGTTTTGCAGATGTTTGAAAGTGAAGAAATTAAGCCAGACATTATTATCGATGCTGGTACTTTGCCAACAAGAAGTCCTTCAACTGTTATCAAAGTAGTTGATGAAAGAATTGAAATTCTGCGACAAGGAGAAGTAATTGTAGAAAAATAAATTTCTATGAATCAAAAACATCTTTTTTTATATTTAATAATTGCTGTGGGTGTTTTTTTATTTGCTTCATTTTTTATTTTTGTAAATTGGCAAAAAACAAATTGGTTGCAAGATAGTTTGACCTTTGCAGAAGATAATAATAGTTTTATTTTGCAAAAAAATATTATAGATATACGTCCAAAATTTGTAATAGGACAAAAACCAGAAAAGAGAACTGTCAAAGGTTTGTATTTAACAGCTTATTCAGCTGGTAGTCCAAAAACAATGGATAATATTATTTCTCTTATAGATAGTACCGAACTTAATGCTGTAGTAATAGATGTCAAAGATTATAGTGGTAAAGTTTTGTATGATAGTAATTTAGAATTGGTAAATGAATTTGCTTTGGAAAGTAATAGATTAGGTGATGTAAAAGAATTGATAAAAAAATTGCATGAGCACGATATTTATGTGATTGCTAGACAAACTGTTTTTCAAGATCCTATTCTGGCAGAGAAAAAAATAGATTGGGCACTCAAGAGTAAAAATGGGGGATTGTGGCGTGATAACAAAGGTTTGGCTTGGGTAGATCCTAATAATAAAGATGTTTGGGATTATGATTTGGAGATTGCCAAAGAAGTCATTGCTTTTGGGTTTGATGAAATAAATTTTGACTACGTGCGTTTCCCGACAGATGGGCCCATGAGTTTGCTTGTTTATACCAATGGTGAAAAAGAGAAATATGATGTGATGCATGATTTTTTTGTTTTTTTGAATGAAAATTTAGGTGAAGCACCTGCCTATTTATCTTTGGACTTTTTTGGTTTTGTGATGGAGCGTCATGATGGTATGTCGATTGGTCAAAGACTTGAAGATGCTGTAGCTCAAGTAGATTATATTTGTCCAATGATGTATCCTTCTCATTATCCAGCTGGTCATCTTGGCTTAGTTAATCCATCAGAATATCCCGGTATTGTAATTGAAAATGGTATGAAACAGGGCTTGCCATATTTTGCAGATACCAAAGCCAAAGTTCGTCCTTGGATTCAAGCTTTCAATATTGGGGCAGTCTACGATGCGAGTAAAATTCGTGCACAAATTGATGCCGTGGAAAAATATACTGACGCTGGTTGGCTACTTTGGAATGCGGCGAATCGGTATAGCACGGCTGGCTTGCGTTTGGAATAATACTTTATAGCGAGTTCCCTTCCCTCGTAGGGAAGGGACAGGGAAGGGTCTTAACGGAATATTGTGTTATTAAAATTATCTTTTTTTCATCGTCTGAGACCTCTCCCTGACCCTCTCCTACAAGGAGAGGGAACTTTTCTAAAATATTTTTTTATTTTGACTAAATTGATTATTTCAAGAATTCATCTCAATTATATCTCAATATTATTATTATCATTATGGACAAACAAAACGTCTACAAACCATCATACCTCATCGAACTTTGCAAAAAATATAATCTTTCACCAAGCAAAAAATACGGTCAGAATTATCTGATGACAAAAATTTATATTGACAAGATGCTCGAAGCTGGAGAAATAAACAAGGACGACTTGGTTGTAGAAGTCGGTCCTGGTTTTGGTGTACTTACTTTTGCTTTGGCTGAGAAAGCTGGGAAAATTGTATCTTTTGAAATCGAACAAAAACTGCGAGAATATTGGGAAGAAAATGCCTTAGAAAATTTGGAAATTATTTGGGGGGACGTAGTTAAACAATTTTCAGTTTCCAAATTTTCCGCCCCAGGCGGACCAGCCTTGGGCTGGAAGAAATATAAAGTAGTTGCGAATTTACCTTATCAAATTACTTCAGCTATTTTGCGAATGTTTTTGGAACTTGAAAACAAACCTGAAAGTATGGTTATTATGGTTCAAAAAGAAGTTGCGCAAAGAATTACGGCTAAGAAAGGTGATATGAGTGTTTTGGCTATTTCTGTACAATATTATGGTCAGCCAAAGGTTGTTGCCAAAGTTACCAAAGGTAATTTTTGGCCATCTCCAAAAGTAGATTCTGCTGTTTTGCTGATTAATAATATAAAATCACCCAATAATGATTTTTCTGATGAACGTTTTTTTGAAGTTGTGAAGTCTGGTTTCGCTCAAAAGAGAAAACAACTTTGGCGTAATTTGTCACAAGGTTTGAAATTAGATGCTGAAAAGATAAAAGGAATTTTAGTAGAAGTTTGTGGTAATGAAAAAATTAGAGCTGAGGAATTGGGAGTGGAGGAGTGGGTTGAGATAGTTTGTAAAGTTAAAGGTTTATAGGGATACGAAATACGAAAGGTACGTAATTACGAACTTTGTATAATTTTTTCGTTTGATTGGTAGTACACACAAAGTGTAAAAGAGGTTATGTCTGATATAATGTACCACAATTATAATTAATTTTGCTATGGTAATATCTTACTGTCTTTTCTTAAGGAAAGACAAATTTATAAACATTTTTTCGTAATTTCGTATCTTTCGTATTTCGTATCCATTAGGGAATGTTATTTTTTTAGTGTAAGTATACGTGTGGATGCTTTTTCATTGTGGCTTTTCTATTTTTTTGCTATAATGTATTTACATTATATCTTTATTTCACATGGAAGAAGATAAACAACAAAAACAACTTTCTTCTAGCCAGAAAACTGGCTTTGTTTTGTTGTTTGTATTTTCTTTATTAACAGTTGGTTTGAGTTTTTTACAAATTAGAAATAATATCTATAATCCTTTTGCACTAAAAATTTCACAAGCGGATGTAAATGCTATGCAAGCACTTCAATATGATGAAAATACTAAGTTGCAACAAATAGATACAGATCAAGATGGTCTAAATGATTATGAAGAAATAAATTTTTATAATACTAGTCGTTATTTGCCAGATACTGATTCTGACGGTTTAAGTGATAGAGAAGAGATTGACAATGGGACTGACCCTGTTTGTCCAGAAGGTAAACAATGTTCACAAGAGGAGTTTGCTACTGCCTCTAGTAGCGAAGCAAATATTTCACCTTTGTTATCAAGTATACAGACACCTGAAGATATTTTATTGAATAGTCAGATTTCTGGTTTATCTAATACAAATACATCTTCAACTTCAGATATTGATTTAAGTTCTGTTATAAATGATCCTATTGCTTTGAGAAAAATGTTGATTGAGAGTGGAAAAGTTACTGAAGCTGATTTGAAAGGCGTTGACGATGCTACACTTCTAAAAATGGCTCAAGATTCTTTTGGTCAGTTAAAAACTGTACCTGCTAATACTAATATTGGACAACAATAATTATGCCTAAATTTTACAAAAATAAAATCGTTTTATCCGTATTTGTAGGTTTTTTTGTTCTTGTCCAGATTTTTGGTGTATTTTTTGCTAGACCTGTTTATGCTTTTCCTGTTGAAGATTTTGCATTGCAGACTCTAGGTGTGAATCAAGCTGTAAAAGACAATACTGAAAAAGCTTTACTTTCGGCTGCTTTAGGTTCGCTTGTTAGTGGAGCTTCTTATTTTATGCGCAAACTTGCTTATGATAGTGCCAAATATATTGCCTCTGGTGGCAAAGGACAAGGTGCCCTAGCTTTTCAAGATGGTCCTGGAGAATATTTCAAAAATTTAGCAAACGATACCGCAGCCGATGCTATTGGTAGTTTTGGTTCATCAGTAGGTCTCAATTTGTGTCAGCCGGCTAGTTTGAAAGTTTTGACAGGTTTACAGACAAGTCTTAGTAATATTTATAATGATGTCAACTCTATTGGATCCACCGCAGCAGCAGCGTCCAAGACTATTGGTGATAGCAGCACCAAAGG
This sequence comes from Candidatus Magasanikbacteria bacterium RIFOXYD12_FULL_33_17, assembly GCA_001783255.1. Classification (GTDB taxonomy): domain Bacteria; phylum Patescibacteriota; class Patescibacteriia; order Magasanikbacterales; family UBA922; genus UBA1557. The sequence continues at coordinate 8,058 of MFRB01000100.1, read as the reverse complement.
AGGCACTTATTCTGGTTCAGGATCAAATGTTTATGGAACAGGTTCCGCTGCAGTAAATGGTGGTCAAGCTAAATGTAGTTGGTCAGAATTCAAAAATAATTGGTCAGAAGTACCAGATATGTTTGGTAAAGATTCTTTGTCAGAAAGATTTGCAAGTTCTCTTGATGCTACTCAAAGTGATTTTGGTGTAGCTTTAGCGGCTTTGTCCAAATTGGATCAATTGACAGCTGATAAAAAAGAGGCTGCCTTGGTAGAAAGATTGGAAGGCAATGGTTTCAAAGCTGTTAAAGAAACTATTTCTAATAAAGTCAAAACACCAGCTAGTACTGTAGCCGAAGAAAGTAAGAGTGGTACTGCCAAAAGTCTTGGTGAACAAAGTACTAGTCAAATAGCAGGTCTTTATGGTTCTCAAGCTGTTTCTATTATTCCATCTGCTTTATCAGTATTTGCCAGTACTTTGGTTTCGGATCTCTTGGCTAAGATATTTACCAAAGGTACTTTGCCTCAATCTGGAGGTAATGCTCTTGATTTCGCAGCTTCTACTTTGAATAGTAACCGAAAAATTGCAGATAGTGTTTTTTCTTTTTTGGTAGCTGGTGTACCTCAGCGTAGTTTGAGTAATTATGATATTATCAATCAATATAGTTCTTGTAATGATAACCCTGGTTTGAATAATTGTGTGATGGATGGAGATTTGGTGCAGGTTTTACAACGAGCTAGATCAGGTAATCCTATGACTATCAAAGAGGCTTTGGATGGTAAGGTTAATTTGTTGCATGGTAGTTGGCAACTTATTCCTCCAACTGATATTGTAAATAATACTGATCGTGGTTGTTACAACAAAGCTTATTGTTATTCCAATATTCAAAAATTGCGTAAAGCTCGTATTTTACCGCTCGGTTTTGAAATTGCTGCTTTTAAATCTAACCCAGACAATCCTGTAACTTTGGCAGAAGTCGTAAGTCGTTATAATGATTGTAATGAAAATTTAATACCAGATTCAGCACATCCTTTTTGTCATTTGATAGATCCAAATTGGCTTTTGGAAGTACCAGATGCTTTGTGTGAGTCAACTGTTATTGGACCTCAGTTAGCTTATGAAGATACCAATCAACGTGCTTCTGAGTGTGCAGATTTTTCGACTTGTTTAGCTTATGATGACAGAGGTCAATGTAAATCTTTTGGTTATTGTACACAAGAAAAAAATGTCTGGGATATGCCAGGACAAAGTTGTCCTGAACAATTTGCGACTTGTAAGACTTACACTTCACAAAATGGTACAATATCATCATATCTTTCTCGTACTATTGATTATGGTACTTGTAATATTAGTTCAGTAGGTTGTAAAGCGTATAGTACTTACAAGATAAATGAAAACTGGGTTCCTGATAATCAGATTAATTTGTTTGAACAGTCTGTTGGCAATCAACAGGTACTTTATTTTAATAATAAAATTGACAATTATACTTGTCCTGATAGTGAAAACGGTTGTAGTTTGTTTCTTTATCAAGGAGCTACTACTACCCAAGATGTGTATTTGAAAAAAGCTCCAGATTATTTAGGTTGTTATGATGCTAGTCCTGCTACTCCTTATATTATAGATTGGCCACAAAGTAAATCAGATTTGACTAAACTGGCCGAATCAATTGCTGACCCTCAAAAATGTTCAGATTTTTCACAAGTCTGTATAGAAGAAGAAGTTGGTTGTGAGGAATACATTCCCAAAAATGGGGGAACGTCATTGACAGGTGTAGTTGGTAATAATTATTGTCCAAATTCTTGTGTTGGTTATGAAACTTTCAAACAAGAAAAAACAAATTTTGAAGATGAGAAATTTCCATTATATTTTATACCATCTAAAGGTCAAAGTTGTGCTGCTCAATATGTAGGTTGTGATGAATTTACCAGTTTAGCTGCTAGTACAGGAGAAAAATTGGAATATTATAGTGACTTGAAATATTGTCAGCAACCAGATAGTGAAAATGCCAAGACTTATTATTCTTGGGAAGGTTCTGATACTCAAGGTTATGTTTTGAAAAAACATAATTTGTTACAAGTTGATGCTACGGCCAAAAGTTATTTGGCTGGTTTAGGTATGAGTACTTCTTCTACCGCTGAGTTGGCTGTGGAGGGTTCTCCTGCTTATGTAAATGATAATAAGACTGTATTGGAGGAAGAAAATTTCAAATATTGTAATGCTACCAATTATGATCTTTTAGTTCATAATCCTTTTAGTTTGGATGTGGCTAGTAGTGATTGTCGTGCTTTGTATGATGATGCTGGTAGAGTTTATTATCGTCTTTTGTCAGAAACAGTGACTATCTCTGAACAATGTCAGCCTTTGCGCAAGACAGTCCCAGAGTTTTATAAAGATAATGGTTTAAGAAGAGATGGTTGTTTAGCTAAAAGTGGTAAATGGGATGATCCTACACCTAATGATGGTAATGATGCTGGTGCTTCTTGTCAGCGTTGTATGAATGGTGGTACTTATGTGGCTGATGGAAACTATTGTAAATATTGGTCAATAGCAACTGAAGCTGAAAGTTGTCCTGCTGTGGTCAATGGTTGTCGTCTATATATTGGTAATACAGGCAATAATTTGCATGATATTTATAATACTAGTTTTGAACCTAGTGATATTACTACAAGTTCTCTAAAAGATGCTAAATTGAATTGGGGTAATAATCCAGAGGATATCAATGTAACAGTTGAAACAGAAGCTACCCAAGTTGGTTCACATTCTTTGAAAGTACATAATGGAACTACTAAATTGGATCTTGTAGATAATAATTTGAATAAAGGTAGTTGGTATGAATTATCTTTTTGGGCTAGGGGAGATAGTAGCAAAGTTGTAATATATTTTGGAGATAATGCTAATACTAATTTTGGTAATTTCACTGTAGATCCTTTGACCGGCAATAATATTCCAGTCAATATTGGTTTTGATTGGAAGGAATATAAACTTGGTCCTGTAAGATATACAGGTGATAATGCCAATAATATTATTACTTTTGCTGGTGATGGACATGTTTATTTTATTGACAATGTCCGCTTAGTAAGTATGGGTGATCCTGAATATCCTGAAGATTATTCTCCTCTTATAAAAGATTCTTGGAAAACAGACGAAGGTTACAATGTTTCTACAGTATGTGATTCTACACCACTTGATCCTTATCCTGGTGAATATTTAGGTTGTAGTAGTTATACTGCTCGTGATGGTAAGGAAGTGGATTTGACAGGTTTCCAAAATCTTTGTCGTGCTGAAGCTGTCGGTTGTGTGGGATTAAGTGATACCAACGATGTTAGATCAGAAAATTATTTAGGTGCTGGTAAATTGATTTACAATCCTTTGTGTGTGCAAGGTGCTACCAATGTATCTGATGTTTGTAGTCTAGATATCGATGCTGATGGTAACAATGATTACAGTTGTACTGTAGAAAAAGGTCAGACAAGTTGCTATATTTCTGGACCTATCCAAGTCGCTGATAGTTCTAATCCTTTTGCAATTTTTGACAGTTCTATACTTGATATTGATACCGCTTATACTACTACGTCTACTGTCGCTGTAGATGTACCTAATATTGCTAATTCTGATTTAGTTTATTTGACAGTACGCAATGAATATCTATGTGACAGCAACTATCTTGGTTGTCAGGAAGTAGGAAATCAAAATCAAGTTTTACCTACCAAAGATGATCCGAAGTCTTATGAATTTGGTAAGAAATTTATCGTAAATAATGTAAATAATTATGGTGATACTTTGTGTACTGAAGAACAAATTTCTTGTCAACAATTTAGTAGCAACAATACTTTGAGCTTTTTCAAAGATCCTACTCAAAATGGCGCCCTTTGTACTTATAAAGAGTCTACTTTGATTGGTGGAAATCAGGTGAGTGGTTGGTTTTTTGATGGTATCGGACGTTGTGATGATGCTAATTACAATTATTGTCGTCAAAGTGACGACTGTGCTGAAGGTGTTACTTGTGTGGCTATTGGTTTGCAAGCTTGTTATCCAGATTATCTAAGTAGTAACAATGAATATGGTCTTTGGTCCAATAGTTCGGCTGGTTATCAAGGCTTCGTCGGTACTTGTAATGCTACTTATGATCAGTGTACCGAACTCATCGATCCGACTGACAATCAAAGATATACTGTGATTGCCAATGATGATTTGTTTGCCAAGAATGATGAATGTCAAGGCAAAGTCAACCAAACAGAAGGTTGTGTCTTGTTCAATCAGACAGAAAATCCAAACAAATTTTATGATAGTGTCGCTACTTATGCTGACAATAAAAAACAAGATTATACATTAGTTAATCCTGTCACAGTTTTACCTTCAGTAGGTGATAGTAATCTTCTTATAAAAGTAAATCGTGAAAGACAATGTGGAGAATGGTTGTCTTGTAGTACTAGTAAAACCGAAATAGATGAAAATGGTGTCGCTCAAGAGCTTTGTTTGGATTATAAATCTTGTAACAAACTTGGTCCAGATGGCAAGTGTGCGGCCGAAGGCTGGGTCAAACCAAGTACAGATACCAATCAACGTTTGACAGAAACTGCTTACATACAGAGAAATAGTGAAAATTTTGGTAAAGAATATTCTGGTTATTCACTTTTCAACAAATATAATCTTAGTAATTATGTTTATTTTGGTGTAGATGGTCATGAAGATGAAGGCAATTATATTGCTTATGAAGTGAATGATAGATTTTTTGGTAATAGTAATGGTGAGGATTATACTGCGCGTGGTTGTTTTGCTACTGGAGCTGGTGGTACACCAGTCAAAAATGATGGTGAAGAATGTGGAATTGACAATGGTGGCAGATGTTATCAACAAAAATGTTTGTATCCAATAGATACTGTCTTTAATAATGATCCAAAAGATATTCCAGCTGGTAGTACTGTTGCTGTCAAAGAGGGTATTGTCAAAGAAAATGTTGAAAAGATGCTTGAGCAATTAGAACATGGTACTTGTAAATCTTATCCAGAAAAGAGTTCACCTTTTAATACTGCTTTTGCTTTTGTGGGTAAGCCAATTGAAACTGACATGAGGACATTAAGAATTGGGGGTAACCTTTATCAACGTTATGAATATACTAATATAAATAGCAAATATAGCAAAGCTAATATTTGTCAGTTTGTAGATGATGGTACTGGTCAAAATAGTGCAGATTGTTCTTGTGATTATATAAAAGTAGAATACAAAAATGGTACTATAGATTATTGGCCAAGTAGTAAATCTGACAGTGTGAAGGAACCTGAAGGTATTTGCGCTGGTAGTGGTGACTTTGATGGTCAACCTTGTAGCGAAGATATAAATTGTCGTCCAGAAAATAATCCTAATAATAGTGGTGGTATTTGTTACAAACAAAAACAAAAAGGTACCTATATTGGTACCAAAGGTATTTGTCTGGAGTATGATCTTAGTCGTCCATTGTTGAATGTAGCAAAAAATGCTAATTCTTATAAAGATTTTGCTTGTCTTACTTGGCTTCCTGTTCAAGTTTCTATGAGTGCTTATGATCTTTATAATACTGTTTTAGAAGCAGGCTATTATCCTGTCACAGGTTTTGATTCTGATAAAGGTGGTTTGGCTTATTGTAAAGAGGCACAATCTTATGCTGGTACTTATGATGCAAGTATGAACCATGATAATGAATCTTATTATGATTATTTAGGTGTTTCAGACATTAATTTTTCAACTAATGATGATGGACAATCAGCTATACAATTATATTCTGTAAATGGGTATGAAACATTTTATAATCAATACTATAGATCACTTAATGGTGATCTACATTATGGAAGTTCTGTGTTTGAAGTTGGTAGAACCACATATAGAAATGCAGATAATACTGGAGGTATTGATTATTATCATAATTATAATACTGACAGTTTTAATCCTGAATATTATGATACTTTAGTGAAAGCAAGTAATAGTATGGATGATAGAAAAAATGCTTATAAGACTTTTCAAGTATGGGGTTGGAGGAATTTATCAACTAGTGCTCGTTTATTACGTTTTGATTTACAAAATAGTAGTGCTAAAGAAAGGTCAATGTTTAGATATCCTTTACCAGTAGCTAATTACGAAAACCTTGATATAAATAAAAAAAATGATAGATCTGCTGTAGTTGCTATGTTTAGTTTTGCTCCAGTATTGTATGATAGTCAACAAGAAGATACAGGTACGGCTATGCATCCTCCAAGAAAGTGGGATTCAACTTTTAATATACCAAAAAATGGTAGTTCAAATACTGATTTTAATTATTTTTCCAATACATTTGATGGATCTTCAGGTAGTAGAGCTACTTCGCTTGATTTTGTAGGTATTGAAACAAGTGCTTATTCTCCAGATTTTGAAGCAAATTCTCTTGATAATCATTATATATACGTAGATACCGCTGTGGAAAAAAATATAAATGAATATATGTTGGACAAAGTCTATTTTGTACCAATAGCGCATCCTGATGGTGGTGAAGGTCCTAATCCAGCTGTTTTAAATAATAAATATTTTATAGATTTTAGTAAACTTAGAAATGCAGTAGATCATCCAGGTTTGGATACTTATGACTTTCATTATATAGAAGCTTGTGGTGGTCTTATAGATTCTGATGATTTTGCAAATAAATATATATGTGGTAAAGGTACTGAAATTGGTAGATATACGGCAAATGTTCAAAATGAAACAGTTGTACGTTCCTATGTTTTAGAGAGAAAAAAAGACCAAGAAAATAGTGATGATTGTAATACAAATGGTTTAGTATCTTTTTGTACTTATAATAATCAATTTTTACTTGAGCAATCGGCTGATCCAGAAAATAAAGTTTACCGTCGTTATGTAGCTTTGTTTTATAATCAGTATAAATATCCACCAATGTCCGATGCCTCTGGTCCAAAACCATTAGTAGCGGGTGCTTTAGGTATAGATCCTTTTACAACTGAATGTAGATTTACTAAAGATAATAATTTCTTGGCTATTGGTATGGATTTCAATAAGGATGGTAAATTTTTGGGATATATTACTAGATGGTGCAATGGTCATAGTATTGGGGATAGTGGGGAAGAAGGCAATGGTATTTCTTTTGCTACATTTGCAGAATTTGCTAATGTTTGTACTGATGTTGCTTCTGTTGTGAATGATGATAGCCAACAATTGACTGATTATAATAAAGCTTGGACAGACAGAGTAACCAAAGGTTCATTATTATTTTCTCCTGTAAATGGATTGCCAATTTTACCATTGAATCTTGGTAGTGAAATAGCTCCTTATGCTTCATTGGAAGCTTATATGAATCAGAGAAGTTTGAATGTCAATAGTGTGAGTGATATGATTGCCAAAGTTAGATTTTATAGTTTTCCTCATGGTGATGTAAATAATTTTGGTACACCCTATAACTGTACATCATTTGGTAGTACAGCTTCTGGTGCTAATAGTACAACCTGTTTGAAATCACCAAGTAGTCCTGATTCTTTGAAAATTTTATTCAACAAATATTATACCGAGTGGAAAATTACAACTAACAATAAATCAGAACAAGATTTCTCTGGTACAAATTTAGGCAGTACTCAACCACCAAAAATATTTGCTATCAATTATCTAAACTGTGACAATAGACAAGATGATAAATGTACTGCTATGGGTGAGGGCTTCACTATCAATAGTCGTAATTATCCTATAAGTCAAGCTGGTTATCTATTGTCTAGTAGTGAAGATAAAGATAAAAGTGGTGTCACAGACCCAATCATAGCTCAAGGAAGTTATAGAGCTAATGTTAGATTCTTTGCTTATGCTGATGACAATCGCATGCCGATAAAGAGAGTAATGGTAAATTGGGATGATGGTAGTAATATTTATGATGTGACAGGTGCTTATATGAATAGAAAGCCTTATTGTACTGCTTCAGATGTTGGTCGTTGTACTACTCGTACTAATTGGCAAGAAGGTGATCCTCAATTGACTTGTCAATCAAATGATGATTGTAAAAATGCTTTTGGCAATGGCTATACTTGTGATTTGACTAATGAGGCTACCAAAGGTCACTTCGGTGATTCTGA